>MWBL01000047.1 GCA_002069015.1 Firmicutes bacterium ADurb.Bin300
ATATCTTAAAGACTTCCTCCAAACTGGCGAAATTATTTTTTGATCAATGTGTAACACATCATTGACAAACCTACATTTCATTGAAATAGATTTTATATGACAGATTAAGTATATTTAGATATTACTAAATTATTCCTTTTAATGCGAGTATAAAAAGTATACACGTAATAATAACCGTCAACGAAACAAGAGCGATACCGATACTTCGCCTTTTGTTTGACTCTAAAGCTTTCTCAGGCAACAGATGAGCTTTTCTTAAAGCAATGCTGACAGGCTTGTATAGCAGCATAGTTAAGGCGGCGTTAATAAATGCTTTTAGCAAATTGAACGGCAATATTGCGGGAACCAGAATTTCTGCAACAGCCTCGCGCGAAACTCCCATATAAAGAGGAGTAATAAGGTAATTCCAGAAAAGCATTACCAAAACCATCGAAAAAACACCGAGGACGAGACCTGTAACCGCTCCTGATACCGTACGTTTTCTCTTGTAAATAACGGCGGCAGTACATGCAAACGAACAAGTTGCAATAAAGTTCATCAGCATACCTATAGGACCCGTCGTACTGATTGTCACCATTTCCACAAAGGAAACTATCAAGGATATAAGGGCGCTCACAAGAGGTCCGAATAAAAAGCCACCGATAGTTATTATAACATCCTTTGGCTCATATGACAAAAAAAGAACTACGGGTATCCTTATTAAAACGACTGACAGGAATGAAAGGGCTGCAAGCATAGATATAATGACAGATTTTTTAAGTTTTTCCCTCTTCAAGACAAAGCCTCCTTTAAAAATAAAAAACCCGAAACCTCGGGTCATAGCATAAAAAAGCTACTTCTTCCATCCGGACTTTACCGTCGGTTTGAGATTTTCACTCAATCAACCGCATTCGCGGTTCGCAGACTTTAACTGCCGGTGGGGAATTTCACCCGCCCCTGAAGTACGAAAATATTATATTATTCTTATTTTGATTTGTCAACTGCTTGATTAATTTTTAGGGAAGTATTTTGCATGGTTTTTATCCTTGGTCTTATTGATTGGTATTTTCCCCATGCTCCTGCTCCTGCTCCTGCTCATTCTCATTCTCTTGCTCTTGCTTATTTTTCTTTCTTTTTCCTCTCGTGTCGATCACAATTGAAAGCAAGGCAAAAATCGTAATAATAGCTATAACAGTGATTTTCCCCGCGGTTTGATTTGTAAAAGCTAATACATATCCGAGACGGGGGACCGAGAATTTTACGACTCCTAAAACATTTTCATATAAAACGGTATTGCTTCCGCTCGCTTGCCGGTCTTCGCCCTTCGTAATGAAGCAGCGATTTTCACGGTCCACATCATAAACCCTTTGCGTTACGACTAAAAGGCTTTCATCCTTAACAAACGATATAATGTCGCCGGCTCGAATTTCCTCAAAATCCTCCGAACGCGTATAGACGGCGTCCCCCTTGGAATACAAAGGCAGCATATCGTCGCCGGCTATCGGATAGATTTTTATGCCGAATATTCTCGGTGTAACGACTGTTGCCGCAGCAACAAGCAAAACAATCATTATTGCCGTGGAAATCACGGAAGCTTTTTTTCTCATAGAAACTCCTTCGCTTATCTTTCCCACTTTGAAATAATAGACTCTATCTGGCTTGTAAGTCTTGAAAGCTTTTTCGGAGGCAAATTCTTTGAATTCATAATAACCTCGATAAGCTTATTGCTGACAGAAAGAAGTCTGTTGAAGGCGGGATTTTCCTTTTCCTGGCGGGACCGACTGGCTTCGGGTAGAACAATTTTTTCATCTTGAAGCTTGTCCTGTAAAAGATCATACCCTTCCCCGTAATACGGTACCGTAATGTTAGCCTCATACCTCCCCTCAAGCTCGTTCTTAAGAGAAAGAGAAGCCTCCTCGCTTCCGTGGACTATAAAAATTCTTGAAGGGGTATCCGAAAAAGCGTCAAGCCACGCCGTAAGCCCGAATTTATCAGCATGGGCGCTTAATCCCTCAAGGCGTACAATTTCAGCCTGGACTTTTATATCCTCGCCCATTATCTTGACTTTTTTAGCCCCGTCAAGCAGTATTCTTCCAAGCGTTCCGTTTGCTTGATAGCCAACGAAAATTACTGTACTTTCTTTTCTCCACAGATTATGCTTTAGGTGGTGCTTTATCCGCCCTGCGTCGCACATGCCCGAGGCGGAAATTATAACCTTAGGTTCATTCGTAAAATTTATCTGCTTTGAATCTTCGCTTGTAACGGACAGTCTCAAGGAATTAAATCCTATGGGGTTAATATGTTTTTTTATAAGCTGCTCTGCCTCTTGGTCATAATCTTGGCGGTTCTTATTGAAAATATTGGTAGCCTCGATTGCAAGAGGACTGTCAACATATACGGGAAAATCGTCATACCCTTTAATCATTTTACGCTGCTTTATTTGCCTTATGTAATATAAAACCTCTTGTGTTCTGCCCACGGCAAATGAAGGAATTATTACATTCCCTCCCCTGTTAAAGGTCCTTTTAATGATTGATGAAAGAGCGTCGGCGTAATCGGGAGGAGGGTTGTGAACCCGGTTTCCGTAAGTAGACTCTATAACGACATAATCTGCCTTGTCAACATAAGACGGGTCTTTAATCAAGGGCTGGTTAATATTGCCTATATCGCCTGAAAAAACTATTTTCTTAGTCGTTTCGTTTTCAGTTGCCCAAACCTCTATGCAAGCTGAGCCTAAAAGATGCCCTATATCCGTAAAGCGGATTTTTAAGCCCTCGGAAACCTCAATTATTTCTCCGTATTCGCATGGGATAAACCTTTTAAGAACATTTTCGGCATCCTGCATGGTATATAAGGGATTTATCAAATCCTTACCCGCACGCTTTCCCTTTCTGTTTTCCCACTCCGCCTCAAACTCTTGGATGTGGGCAGAGTCACGAAGCATAATATTGCTTAAATCAAAGGTTGAATTAGTTGAGAAAATCTTTCCCTTAAAGCCTTCCTTTTCGAGCAGCGGCAGTCGTCCCGAATGGTCAATATGAGCGTGCGTAAGGAAAACGTAATCCACGTTGTATGCCGCTATAGGAAATATGTTTGGTGTTTTTTTATCCGCACTTTGCTCCATTCCGCAGTCAATATATATGTTTTTCCCGCATGCCGTCAAAAAGTGGCAGCTTCCCGTAACCTCTCGCACAGCTCCAAAGAAAGATAGCTTCAAGAAATTCATCCTTTCGATTTATGAATATGTATTGCAATAATTTTAACATATAACCACGCCAATATCAATGTATTTAGAATTTAGTGCTTCTAATTTATGATAATTTCAGTGTGTCGCCTGTTTTTATGTTATCATTCAGAACACTGTGTTTATTACATTTTAACGTTATCGTTATGCATGGACTTATAATTTATCTTGTACCATAGAAATAAATATGATAAAATGTTTTCAATAAAAACTAAAAAAGGTGATGATTGTATTGAAGGAGGCTCACAACTTTGTTCAGTGCTGGGGTATGGCTCATTCTTCGCTGTCTCTTATGTACTTTCCTGATGCCGAGAGAACCTTCAGACTCATCGTAAACACGGCAATTTCCGGCAAAGGTATAAGAGTCAGGCTTTCAAACAAATACGGAAAACAGACAAATTTAATCGGCGCCGTTACGGCAGCCCTATGCGACAAGGACGGCACTATTCCCGCAAACACAGAGATAGTCAAGCTTCGATATTTGGGAGAAGACTCGTTTAAGATTTACCCTGGGCAGCGCATTATCACGGACTATGCCCCCTTAAACGTATCTGCGGGCAATTATTTATGCATAAGTGTTTTTGTTAAAAGCTGTTCTCTTTCAAGCGGAAATTCCTTGAATAATATGTCTCTTCTTTTTTGTCCCGGAGATAAAACCGAAAGCCGTATCTTTGAACATATCGACCGCACTCGCAGTAAGGTTATTAAAGCTGTCACGGGTATTCTCGGAATTAACCACCCCTTGCCCGTTCCGCTTTTTGAGGACATAGAGCTTGATAACCGTGAAGGCGCAACCGCCATAGTGTGCTTCGGCGACTCTTTAACCCAACAGGGTTTTTGGTCAAATGTTTTTGAAAGAAAAATCAGAGAAAGCTACCCCGGCAAATTTTCTCTTATAAATAAAGCCATCGGCGGCAACAGGCTTATGCGTGACTCAAAGTTTTTACTTAAAGGTTTTTATGGAAAAAACGCGCTCGAACGCGTTGAAGAAAACGTTTTTTCTTACCAAAACGTTTCGCATGCCATAATATGTATCGGTCTTAATGACATGCTCCAGCCCGGGTCAATCTCAGCTCCGTTTTGGGATTATTCCCCTGCTCATGAGTATTATAAGGCATTGACACAGCTCTTTTTACAGTTCAGAGAAAAAGAAATTAAAACGGTTGGAATGAATTTTCTTGCGTTCGGCGGCTCGATAGACGCAAGAGAAAGCAAGCATAAAATCAGAAGACTTGTCAACGATTGGTTTGCGGAAAACTCCGAAATATGCGACTGCTTTGTAGATGTCTATACGCCCACTATCGGAATTGACGGGGACCATGTGAAAAAGGAGTATTTAGGAAAGGATAATCTTCACCCCAATACTTTGGGCGGAGAGGTTATAGCCTCTTTGATACCTATTGATTTTTTTAAGGAGTAAGCTATGAAAGGATTGTTACCGCTTGAAAAAGAGCTTCAGTTAATGAGCGAAATATTACCGGCCTTTGCATACGATGAAAAAGAGGATTTTAAAGCTTGGCAGGAAAAGGCAAGACTTAAGCTGAGCGAGCTTTTGGGTATGGATAAATTCATCCCGGTAAAACCTGAAATAACAGTTGAATTTGACCGAATAACCGACTGCTTCAGGGAAATCAGGTTTCGGTTTTTCAGTGAAGAATCTTATTCTGTTCCCTGCCACCTTTGCGTTCCGCTTAAAGCAGAAAAGCCTTTGCCACTTATGATTTGCCTTCAGGGTCATTCTCCCGGTATGTATATTTCTCTTGGCGAGACACAAATCGAAAAAGACTCCCTGTTAATAGAGGGCGACAGGAATTTTGCCGTACGCTCCGTAAAGGAAGGTGTCTGCGCTCTTGCCCTCGAGCAAAGAAATTTCGGAGAGTGCGGGGGAAAGGACAACAAGCCCGATTGCTATAAGGCGGCGATGAGTGCACTCCTAATCGGCAGAACAACAATCGGCGAACGCGTTTGGGATATTATGCGCGCTATAGACGCCGTGACAGAATATTTCGGTGGTATTGTTGACAAGGATAGAATAGGCTGCCTTGGCAACAGCGGCGGAGGTACCGCCACCTTTTATACCTCAATTCTTGAAGAGAGAATTAAGCTCTCTGTTGTGTCATGTGCGCTTTGCAGCTATGACGAGTCAATAGCCGCTATGCACCACTGTGCATGCAACTTTATCCCCCATATCAGAGAATATTTCAATATGGGAGATTTGGGCGGTCTGATTTCGCCGAGAAAGCTCTTGATGGTCTCAGGCGAAAAGGACGGCATTTTCCCGATTGACGGCGCTAATAAAACATTTAAGACGATTAAACGGCTGTACACAACCTCCGGAGTACCGGATAATTGTGATATTGTTACCGGGAGTGAAGGACATAGGTTTTACGCAGACCTCGCTTGGATAAAAATACATAAATTAGGCTTTTAAGCAATCACAATTCCATATGTGCGCAATATTATAATAAAAGCAGGGCGCTTGACCTTAACTTTTTTTGTAAAACTTCTTAAGCTTCGAGGTGCACATTTGGATAATTACATTTTTGCGTTTTTAATGACACTCGGCGCAGGGCTTTCAACAGGAATAGGAAGTCTTCTTGCTCTTTTCGCCAAAAACAGTAAAAACACAAGGTTTCTTTCCCTTGCGCTCGGTTTTTCAGCCGGTGTTATGATATATGTTTCAATGATTGAAATATTTCAAAAAGCGAAAAACACTCTTTGCACGGCTATGGGTGACAAGGAGGGGCTTTTTGTTACCATGTCAGCGTTTTTCGGCGGTATGCTGATGCTTGCGCTTATTGACAGATTTATACCTTGCAAGGACGCTCCCGACGAAATTGCTTGCTTGAAAAAAGTCGTAAAAGGTAATCTATTTCGAACAGGAATTTTTACCGCTATAGCAATCGGTATTCACAATTTGCCCGAGGGTCTCGCCACATTTCTGACCGCATTGAAAGAGCCGACGCTTGCAACCCCTGTAGTCGTCGCTATTGCCATTCATAATATACCCGAGGGAATATCTGTTTCCATACCTATTTATTACGCCACAAAAAGCAAAAGAAAGGCGTTTTTCTATTCTTTCCTTTCGGGTGTTACCGAACCGTTAGGAGCATTAATAGGATATATGATACTGCTCCCTATTATGAGCGATACGGTCTTTGGTATTATGTTTGCCCTTGTCTCCGGTATTATGGTTTATATATCGATTGATGCTCTTTTGCCTACCGCACATCAATACGGTGAGCATTCCCTGTCCGTAAAAGGAGCGGTTATGGGAATGGCGGTTATGGCATTAAGCCTCTGGCTTTTCGTTTGATTTCGGTATTCAAGCAGCAGAAACAGCGAAAATAAAAACCGCCTCATTGCTGAAGCGGCTTTTTTTGATTGATTAATAATACTTATAGTTTTTGTAGTTGATTGCAGAGAAAAATTCGGGGAAATTTGCTTTTTTATAATCACTCGAGGGGGCATCACATAAGAATTTATATATGTTACCATTTATTTCAAAAATCAAAAACAGCCTTTTAAGAGACTCGCCTTTTTCATTCTCGATAGTAATAACAAAGCGTTTAGCGGTAGTTTTAGCTGCAACATACTCAAAGGTATCATCGCTGACCGTAATTGTCGTACCCTCAGCCTTTGTTTCCTTTATTTGCTCAATAATACCCACGGTATAATCATAGTATTCTTGCAGTGTGTAGTCTTTAACAATGTCAATAGTAATGCTGGCGTCTGAGGATTTTTTCCTGTAAACCCCGTAAGTGCTTTCATCAACAGACCACCCTGAGGGAAGAGTAAGAGTATAAGTCGGAGTTTGTATAAATCTTCCGTCAATAATTCTCTCCGGGAATACGCTAGCCAAAGTTCGCGGAACTCCGGATTCATCAGTTTCAATATCACCGTTTTCATTGGTTTGATAAACAATGATATTGCCTTCACTGTTAAGAATCGTGTTATTGCTCTCATCCGTTACGGGAATCATTGTATTCCCCGCAGGGTCAACATAATATTTTTTGTTTTTACAGGCGGTTAACGCGAAAGCAAATAACAAGACTATTATAGCCGCAATTATGGCAACGCGCTTTTTCAATCAGATCATCCCTTTTATCAGAATAATTGTCTTTGTTTTATTCTTTTTCAGAGGTTTCCAAAGGACTCGTTTCGTAGCTTTGTGTCCAGACAAAATTAAATGATGTTGTGTCTGCGAGAACAAAATCCACAATCATATCGCCGTATTTCTCGAATGTTTCAAGACCCTTTACCTGTGCTGATACATTCGATGTTTTTCTGTATGTAACATCAGTGAGAGTGTCTGTGAGCCTATCAACCGTTGCCGTTATGGCACAACCTGTATACTCAACCGAATAGTCATTCAACTTCAAATATGACTCCATCTTTGCGAACTCAGGGGAATTAAGGACGGTTGCCTTATCGCGAAGCTCAAACGCCCTTGCAAGGGTTGCGCGTGATTGCTCGGGAATATCATCAAAAGTAATTGTTATATAGTATTTATCTCCGATTTCTTTTATAACGGCACTGTTAATATCATCAACGGTAAGAGCGGAAGACCATGATTCGCCTTTCACGAAGAATACATCGCTGTTCTCATCTCCAAAGCTTACAGAGCCGCTCTTTTTCTTAATATCGGTAAGGATAAGATCCTTTATACCCGGCAAGGCGTCATTAAAGGAGCGCAAAGAATCTTCGTCATCCCCTTGGGCTTTTGAAATTTTCATGGTCTTGTTGTCTATTTTCAGTTCTTGTGTATAAGAAACAGAAGGCAATTCGGTTTTGACGGAATTTACGAGCGAATTAAAATAAGACAAGACCTCTCGACTGCTTTTTTCCAAGACGGTATTGCTTTGAGTGTATTGAACAGTGTCTGTGGTATTCTCCGTAATATCATCGGAAATGTCACACGAAACCAAAGTAAAAGTCAGAGAAAAAATGAGAAGTACCATACAAATCGTTGTAATAATTTTCTTCATAAAGGATATGCCCCTTTCAATATACAGTAAAGCGAAAGCAATATTACCTATCAATTATAGCATATTTTAAATATAAGTAACAGATAAAAAATATAAAATTCAATGTTTGTTAATATTAGCCAAAAGAACTTGGTTGTTTTTAGTTGTTTCGTGCAAATTCATTTGCATCAAATTCAAAAATCGCCGAAAGAGCGACGAAAATCCCCTTCTCAATTGTTTTGGGCTGAAGTATTTCAGCCCTATCGTCTCTCGTATGATAATATCGGGCAGGGGCAGGGTCCATTGCGGCAAAGGCAGCGGCAGGTATTCCTGCCTGAGTTGCGGCGGCCGCATCCGATGCGCCTAAATAAACGCTCGAAAACGGAATATCCGAAAGCTCTGCCTCTTCGGTAGCTTTTTTCAATATTGCGCAGGCTTTTTCATCGTGCTTGACCGTACCTGAAAGGTCGCGGCTGTAAATTGCCATATGGTCATAATCCCTTACAGTATCAAAAGCGAAGAAAACGGTCGGTACGGCTTTACATTCGTCAAGGTGTTTCTCAAAATAGTATTTCGCACCGCGCAGCCCCGCTTCCTCAGAACCGGTAGTCAATGCAATAACCTCGGTATTTTCAAACCTAATCGCGTTGTCCGACAGGAACTTCATACAGGCAACGGCAGTATACGCACCCGAAAGATTGTCATTTGCACCGTCAACTACCTTTTTGAAATTCGTGAAAAATAAAATTGCCGTAAATGCGGGAACAAAAGCCAAAAGAACATAGCCCATAATATCTAAAAATCCGCTATTGGGGAAAATTAAGCCTAGTACATTAATCACTAAAAGATACACCACTCCGATTACGGTGTAAATAATAACGCCCTTAACCAAAGAGGCTCCGCCCAAATGCGTATAAGTCCATTCAAAGGACGAATCCATATGCCCCGATATTATTACACGGCGTTTTATTTCACCTTTGGGTGCTCTTTTTGCGACTACATTACAGGAGGTGTACTTTTTGAAGAAAGGGTCAAGAACCTTCTTATACATAACAAACTCGCCGACGAGTAAAAACAGCGCTATAAAAAGACAAACAAGCGAGAGCGCATAAAGCCTGAAAAATGATAACGCCGTGCCGGTAAGCAATAAAACGCCGTCGATTACGACCCAAGCCATAAAAGCCTTTGTGCTTACGGAAAAATCCTCTATCTCAACCGTGTCCGAAAACTCCCTGAGCTTTTGAGCCGTGTATTCCTGTGCTTTTCTTTCGTTTTCATACCCGGATGCGCGCGGACCTATCTCACTGCAAATGTGTTTTATTTCTCTTACAGCGAAATTTGTGTTTTCCCTTAATTTTGACTGAAAGTTGGGAACACTTTGCGATGCCTTCATATGAAGTACCCCCTTTGTGAATGCTATGATTGTATCATAATCGGATTGACATCGCAAGAAGGAATTGACTTTTTTAGTTTTGTTTTAAATGCAAGAGCCGACCAAATACTACAATAAAAGCCGCCGCCATCCAAAGATGGCGTTATGAGCTTTAATATGAGCCTCAATAATTTTGTTAATTATAAAAGATAAGTTTATGCGTTATATTTGATTATCAGAAAGTCATCTATAGATAAATGCACGTCAAGCGATGGGGCGCTACTTTTATTCAGTGTACTGATAAACCCTAACGTAGTCAATGATGAACTCACTCGAAAATTCAGTGCCGTTATTTGTTATATCGCCTGCCCACGAATCGCCGGGTACGCCATCGGTTCCGCCGACCTCAGTCGAGAGGATAAGGTACTGCGGTACCTGTGATGCGCCGCCGAAGTTTGTGCTGCCTGTTTTCTTGCCGTCGATATAGAATGTATATCCCTCTTGATTCCACTCAAGCCCGTAGGTGTGATATGCGGTATAGGCATCCTCGCCGACGTAAAATTTACCGAGAGAGGTTGAGCGATGCGCTTCGTCATAGCCGTCGTAATGAACGGCGCTTGAAACGCAGTTACGCTTCCAAAAATCACTTGAGGCATAATTCGGGGACTCGAATATATCAATTTCCGCGCCGTCTTTTCCGTCGCCGTTTACGGTGAACATACCGTCGGAAAGCAGCCAAAACGCGCCCCACAGCCCCTCACCGGGTGGCAGGATGCAGCGCGTCTCAAAGTAGCCGTAGGTTTGTTCAAAGCCGCCGTTATTAGTGTCAAGAGCATAGGAATAATATCCTGCCGGACCGCCGTTTACTCCTTCCGGCATATACTTTGTGGTTATGACAAGATTCCCGTCTTTCAGTGAAGCCATCTGCCGATTCCAGTAGCCTCCCCGCCGGACGGCTGACGTGTTGCCATAGCAATAGTGTCCCTCCCAGGTGTCCCAATCGATTTCGTCCCCATCAAATTCTTCACTGTAGGCAAGTGTGAATTTTGACATATCCACTTCTTCTCCATCCTTTGCCTGAAGTCCGAATAAAGGCAAAAAAAGCGTCATAAACGCGGTGAGCAATGATATAAGCCTTGAAATGAATTGGGTCATAAAAATCCTCCTCAATAATATTAATAATTGCATTTTCAGTCACTTCAGCATCAAGAATAAACTATTCAGCTATTTTCCAAGACGAGAAATCCTTTTCCCGTGTCTTGTTTTTTAACATAACTGTACACCTCATGCATTACAAAATAGGAAACATCTTTTTTAATCTGGAGTTCAGTTTGTTGTCTTGCAACAACACCTTTTTTTAGACCGGTTTTCAAATATTGACTATTCTCATCATCTATGCCTACTGGTAAATGATAATAAAAAGACAAAAAACCATTTCCTATCAATATCCATGTAAACAAATTGCCCCCAACGCCACTGTGTGAAACTTTATCTTGTGTAGGGCGATTTTCAACCGCTTTTTCGGGGCTTTCTATGTTATACGCTTTCCCTCGCTGTTCCGTGTCTCGTTTTCACGCTAACCGTCCCCGTGAGCACCCCCTAGTGTCCCCGCGAGCACCATGTGTTGCCAAGCAACAATTAAATGCCTGATGCATAAAGAGATATAATATTATCGCATTCTTTAATTTTTTTAGAAAATGCATCAAAATAATACGGTTCTTTTTCGCTCTTTGTTTTTACAAATCCATCCGCCAAAACTTTAATTTCATCATCTGTTGTAATAGAAATATTAATATTAAAATCATTTATATGCCAATTATTTGAGCTAATATATAGAACTTCGCAAATAACATCAATTTTTCCGTTATAAATTTCTGACGGTATTGTAAAAGAACACATATTTTTTCCATGGTCACCTTTCCGAAACTTAAATTTTCCATTTTTAATTTTACTTGTACTCTCTGAATTTTCACAAGTTAATGTTATATCAATATTATCTAGTTTTATTTCCTTTCCATCAACTGTCAGCAAAACCTTTCCGATGTTATGACTTTGGAAAAACATTGCAAAAAGTGATCTGTTTGTATCTGGAATAATAAAAAAAGTAATTAATATAATCATTACACAAAATGTTATTAATAAATTTTTATTCATAACTGTTCTCCTTGTATAGTTACCAGCTCGGAAAAGTTGATTTTGCTACACCTTGTTCATAATAAAATTGCACCCATGCACCAAAAGGAGTCTTAAAAGCCACTCGAGGTAAGTACGCTCCCCACCGTACGAATCTTCTATTGTATGATACACTACCTGTGCAAGCTATTACTTGTGCTCCTGTCTTTTTTGCTAACGCCCAAGCAACGTTGTTACCTTCTTTCCCCGCGCCACCATAACAACTGAATAAATATATTTTTTTAACAGTTTTAGAAGCTAATCCGTTTATATCAGTTATTTTCATTGATTCACCTTTAAAATATAGAAGCCCTGTCCCGCCATGCATGTATAAATAAAGCTTATCTATTGTACCGCTCAGTGCATTCCATGCCTTTTTAAAATTAGCAATACTTATAAAGGGAGTAAATGTTATATTTTCATTATTATAAAGCTGCGAATTTTTTGCTTGGTCTGCAAAACCACTGTCAGGATTATTATAATAAAAAACATGTACTTTCGCATATCCGGTGGGATCTATGTACATCACAGGATTGTTGTCACAATACGAAAATAAATTGTCAACACCCTTAAACAACATTTCCGACTCATCAGCATTTAGGTATCTTGAAGTTACAGGGTCATAATACCTGCTCTGCAGATAATACAGTCCTGTTTCGGCGTCGTAGTAATAGCCTCTGTAGCGGAAGGGGTTGGCGTTCCCTATTGTGGAAGCCAGTGTGCCGGTGACGGAGAGGACATTGCCCCACGAATCGTATATGTAGCTTGTAACGACTGCTCCGTTAGCGTTCACGATGCCCGTCACGTCGCCCTGCAGGCTCTTTGTATAGAAGTAAATATCCGTGCCGTTCAACACAAAACCATCCGGGGCATACTCGCTATCATTATAGAAAAAGTAGAACGTGTTTGTGCCGTCGGACTGGGAGACAAGCTGACTGTTGTTCCAGATATAAGTGTAGTTGGTAGTCACGTTGTTTTGCGTGACTGTCTTTTTAGTGCGCAGACCGTTTTCGTTATACTTGAAGTTTAAGGTTTTGGAATTACCCGTTATTGAGTTGAGGATTCTGCCGTTCCAATCGAAGGTGTAACCGTCATATGTAAGCGGGTTGCCTATAGCGTCATAGGTGAGCGCTTTGCCGTCATAGCTTACAAGCTTATCCTTCCACGTCCCGTCATAGGTATAGCTTATGGTATCAACGACGGAACCCAAGGTGCTCGTGGTATAAGCGTATTCCTTTTTTGAAACGATATTCCCGCCGACATCGTAGGTGTATGTGAACGATTTATTCTGTACGGCGTCGTCCGCGCGGGTGAGCTGACCGGCTTCATCGTAATTGTAGGTGTATTGAAGTATGCCGTCTTTTGTGATCGTGCGGATATTTCCATTGTTGTCATAGGTGTAGCTGTATTCCGTATCCGTCGCCGTACCGGAGGTGGGGGTGACTGTGCTCGTGTAGGTATCAACCTGTTCGGTGGTGGTCGTTGCGTTCCCCTTGTAGGTGAAAGAATGACCGACGGAGCCGAGGTTCCCGGAGCTTCCGACCGCCGTCATGGTGTTTGAAAGGTCTCTGCCGAACCAATCGGAGGACGATGCAAAATTGATGCCGCTTGTGCCGAAGGATATTCCGCTTGTACTTTCAGATATTCCCGTTGACTGAGTATAGTCACTGTCACCGTAGGTATAGGTGTACGTTGCCCCGTTTGACGTTTCGGTGTAATTATCTTCCCCGTCATTTCCCGTCTTAAACAGCGTTGTGCTTCCCTGTTTCACCTCAACGGAGTTATCGGTATATGATGTGACATACCCGCTTTGATTGTCTGTTATGGATGTAAGCTCCCCGTCGGTATAGGTATACAGGTACGCATAGGTTGTGCCGTTATCGTACGAAATTCCCGTTACATTATCGTCATCGTCATAGGAATAGGTTACGGTATCGCCGTTGCCGTAGGTTATTGTCCCGAGTCTTTCACGATTCTCACCCGTACCGTAAGCATATGTGACAAGATTTTGACTGCCGACCTTTACACCGGTCGGTGTGCCCCAGGTTGTATCATATGTGAAATTGTATGAAAACCCGTTGTGCGTTATACTTGTAAGCCTGTCGTTTGAATAGTTGTAAGTATTCGAGATACTCGTGCCGTTAGAGAGGTTCGAGACGAGCTGCGACACGCCGACAAGCGCCCGCATAGCGTTGTAGGTGTACGAGACCGTATTGCCCTCGCCGTCTGTTATGGCATTCAAGTTTCCATTTTCCCGATTATAGGAAAATTGTACCATATTACCGGTCGAATCACAAGAGGAATTTATGTAGTTACCGTCGGCGGTATAGGTGTTGTGGGTCTGAAGTGTTTTCGTGCCGTCAAAGCTTCCTGATGTCAAGATGTTGCCGTTACCGTCGGTTGTGTTGATTGAACGCCTCTTACACTGTAAGCAGGCACAGGCTGCTTCACTTGTACACCTGCAGGAGCAGTCACTTTCCTCACAGCCGTCACAGATACATTTAGAAGGAGTATCGCATTGCGTACAGGTACAAGCCTCTGCGCTTGCGCATGTACAGGAGCAACCCTTACCGTAAGCACAGTTTTCACCACATACACAGACTGCGCATTGAGCACACGTACAGTTTTCGGAATCTGTACAATTACAAGCTTCCCCTATGGCATGGTCACAGTTTACACATTCACATTTTGCACATTGAGGACAATTACAAT
>MWBL01000048.1 GCA_002069015.1 Firmicutes bacterium ADurb.Bin300
CATCAGCAAGGACGAGAAGATTGCAAAGATGATTGATGAGCAGATGAAGTCGGACGATGAGGGCATCGACCTTATGGTGGTGCCTCACGGACGATCAAAAACTGCCGTTCACAAGGGACAGAATACAAAAGGGGTATGAGATTTTATCTGCCGGAATGTATTCTCTGCTCTGCTACAGGCTGTTGCCGGATGAAGAACTGCTAAAGGTCTACGAAAAGCGTATGGAGCTTGACAAACTAATCTATGACGGAAATGTTCCGAATAACGATTGGGGAAGCGCGAGGTTTCATTGTAACTATGCAGGTGCGTATTCGCGTTTAGGGATGCACTCCGAGGCACTTGAACAGTTGAAAACAGCCGCGCAATGCGCCAATGATTTTGATAACCGCCCAGATGAAAGCACCGTTTCAACGCTCTTACTCGGTGATATCGCAGAGAAAAAGACGGACTTTGAAACCGGAGATTCTCGTTCGCTCACTGAAATCATGCGTGACAAATGGCTTGCGGATGAAGACTTTGACAGTATTCGCGATTGCCCGGAGTTCAAGGCGATTATAGAATCGTTAAGCTAATAATGTATCGAATTATATCTACAAAGGGATAAAACTGTAGGAATGCAAATACGGCAGCTGTCACAAATCGTGATAGCTGCCGCTGTTCTATTCATTTGCTTCCCCACTCATCGCCGTCAAATCAAGGTAATAGTTAATCAATGGTTAAATTCCTTATTATCGCAAAGCTTTTTCACCGCCAACCGATGAAAGCAATTCAAGTATTTGCGCCGTTTTGTCAAGAATGGTCTTATCATTCCGTGCTTCGGCAAGGGCGGAGAAATGTGTTTTGATTGCCCACTTGAGCGGCTCAAGCGCAGCTTCGGCAGCCTTGCGTTTTTCTTCACCGCTTTGCAGAAGAACAAGCGCGTTTTCGCGGGCTTTGTATAAATTCGGGAGCTTCTTCGCCTGCTCAACAGTCTTGTCATGCTGCCCGATTTTTTCATATGCAAAGCAGATGTTGTACATCGTTGCACCGCGAACCTCCGAGTCCTCACCGTAGCGCAATATTTGCTCCTGAACAGCAATCGACTCCTTGAGATATTGCGTCTTTTCTTCTGCCGTACCGTCAAGCCTTTCGAGAGATGACGAAAGCTGCACAAGCAGTAAAGCATTATTCGGAAAGAGCTTGAGTGCGCCGTGCATAAGCTCAACATTCTCTCTGTGCAGCCCTGCGGTACGGTTTTGCTGCCACTTTTCGTTGATTTCATTCAGCTTCCGCTCGGTTGCAATTTCTTTCATACCGATTAGCTCATCCACGCTCACGCCGAAATAATTTGACAGCGCCGGGAGCATGGTTATGTCCGGATAGCCGTCGTTTCGCTCCCACTTGCTGATTGCCTGAAACGAAATACCGAGGTGCGCGGCAACCTCCTCCTGCGTTAAATCCCTTTCCTTGCGAAGCTTTTTTAGCTTGTCGCCAATATGAAGTTCCATATTCATCCTCCGTTCAAATTGTGTGATGCATCATCTTTATTATATCGACTGTGCGGATTTCCTCCTTTCGCGCCCATCGTGCCGTTCCGTGCTGACCGTCACCGACCGTTTTTGCCTTGATGTTGTTGATGTTATATATGTGCGAAAGCAGGGACACAAGCCCGAGAACCGTGAACATGACGGCTCCGACGATTATTAGGGTTGTTATGTTTTTCAAGTTATCACTTCCTTTGTGTGTGGTTTGCATATGAATTTTGCTGAGTTTTGCTGAAAATTTTGCCGAAAGAAATATGTTGACTTTATATAAAAAACTTGGTAAACTAAATGCATTATTTGCGAAAGCGAGGTGGACGAAATGACAAGAAATATGAACGCTTCAAAATCATGTGCCGTTTTGTCCGCTGAATAATATACTTTTTCGGATAAAATCGTCGCCTCTGATTTTGCGGTCAGAGGCGATTTTTTATTTAGAAAGAGGTATTTTAATGAACAACTTTGATTTCACCGCCTTAACACAGGGTAATGCACGCAGCTTCAAGAGCTTTTTATCAGAGTTTGCCGAATACCGCGTTGATTCGCTTAAGCATCTCGGCGAAGCTCCGTTTGGCAGGAGATATTTTAAGAATAAGTTTATAGAAGAACTTGGGGAACCGTCCGGCGACAAAGAGCGTTATATCATTATGCACAGCGGAAACACCTTCATTGGCTACACATATTACATATTATCCGAGACAGAGGGCTTGAGCAAACTCGAGCACGGCGCAGTTATCGACTTTTTTATATCACCGCGCTTTCGTGGCAAGGGCTATGGCAGAATTCTGCATAGCTATGTTGAAAAAGCAATTGCCGATTACGGCTCGCGCCTGATAATGCTCAATGCCGACCCTGTGACAGGGCATGACTTCTGGAGAAGGATGGGCTATAAGGATACCGGGCTTAACAAAGCGAGGGGAATACCGCTCGTCTGTTATAAACAGCTTCCCGGCTTTGACAGCGCCGAAAGCTTTGCGTGCGAGATTGAAGAACAGAAAAGCGACACGGAGATGTATCCTGTCAATCCATACAACAAAAGGCTGATAAAAACACTTGAACCACTTTGGATTTCATATTGGCAAAACGCACTGAAAAATTCAGGAAAGACGGCAGAAAGCAAAAGAAAAATAAAAAAGCGCTTGAATAATCGCACGGAGTTTGCAAGAAAGACGCCGAAATATCTTTTTGCCGCGTTTTATCACTGCGGAACCGTAAAGGGCTTTGCGCAGTACGGAGTTTCCGAAGGCTTTTCAAAGCTCGGCATATCCGACGATTTCGGTTATATTTATGAGTTCGGGGTTTCGGAGAGCTTTCGCCGTGAGGGTTGCGGAACTGCAATGAACAAACACATTGAGGAGTTTTTTGTAAAGCATGGTGCTACTGTGTCTGTTTTGACTCCGGATGCTGTGACCGGCCTCGATTTCTGGAAAGCAATGGCGTATGAAGACACAGGCGTTGGGTGCGAAAACGGCAATAGCTATTACATTAAGCGTTTATCGTAATTGAAAGGAAAAAAGATGAAGCTTTTATTTTTATTTGGCGACGCGGCGGTCGGCAAAATGACTGTCGGGCAGGAGCTTATGAAAATCACTGATTTGCGGCTGTTTCACAATCATATGACAATCGAACCCGTGCTTGAGATTTTCGGCGGATGGAATTCAGGTGCTATCAACCGTCTGCGCGAGGTGATTTTTGAGGAGTTCGCAAAGAGTGACAAGTACGGACTGATTTTCACCTTTATGTGGGCGTTCGATTGCAAAGAGGACTGGGAGCAGCTTGAAAAGGTGAAAAAGATTTTTGAACCTTACGGTACGGAGTTTTTCTATGCGGAGCTCACAGCCCCGCAAGAGGTGCGTCTTAAGAGAAACGCAACCGAAAACAGGCTAAAAAACAAGCCGTCTAAGTGCGATATTGAGTTTTCAAACAAGCTCCTTATTAATGATGATAAACGCTTTCGCTGTGTGAGTAATGACGGTGAAATCCCGTTCGAAAACTACATAAAAATTGACAATACAAGCCTGCCGCCGGAAGACGCGGCAAGGATAATAAAGGAGAGGTTTTCGCTATGAGCCAAAATATTTATGACAATCAGAAGTTTTTTGATGGCTATAAAAAGCTCAGAGACAATCCGTTCAGCGCGAACATACTTGAAGAAAAGCCTGCGCTGTTTTCTTTGGCACCTGATTTAAAAGACAAAGCAGTGCTTGACCTCGGCTGCGGCTACGGCGAAAATTGCGAGGAGTTTTTGCGACTCGGTGCAAAGCGCGTTGCCGGGGTGGACATTTCCGAAAAAATGCTTGACATTGCAAAAATCGAAAACCCGGGAGTCGAATTCATCAACGCGGATATGAGCGATTTGTCGTTTGTCAAGGATAAATATGATGTGGTTTTCAGTTCACTTGCCGTTCATTATGTTGAGAACTTTTCTTTGTTTGTTGAGCAGATATTTAATATTTTAACTCCCGGCGGATATTTTATCTTTTCGCAGGAAAGCCCATTAACTACAGCGCCGATTGATGGTGCAAAATGGGTAAAAGATGAGAATGGAAATGTTTCGCATTACAGGCTCACCGATTATTCCCGAAGCGGTAAACGCAGCACAAGCTGGATTGTTGACGGAGTTGTCAAATATCATCGGACATTTTCGGACATCATAAACGCCTTGTGCGATGCGGGCTTTGTAATAGAAAAAGCGCTTGAACCCATTCCGACGCAGGAAACGATAAATCGTGATCCGAAATGGGAAAAGGATTTACATAAGCCGAACTTTTTGTTGATTAAGGCGAAGAAGTATTATATTCATAAAGAAAATTTGGATATGTTTTAATTATTGAAATTTTTAATGAAAATTCTTTTATTTGCGTATTGAAAAAAGTATCAAATAAACACTTCAAAATTAACGAAATTGGACAAAGGGATAATATAAATTTGCCATTTGTTCAAGATAATACAATTTTAGGTGATTGGAAATCAATTTCTTTTGTTGAATGGAAAATGTCAACTATGTTTACGGAGGAGCTACTCCTACATATTATGTTTTCACAAGGTAGTGATTTCCTATTATGAGCATTATCTCAATAAACAATTTGCATCTTTTTCGTTACCTCATTACAGAAAAGTCGCACCGACACAGTGGCGTAAAAGCCTTGAAGCTACGCATTATCGCGGACTTCAAGGCTTTTTGTTTTTTATTAGATACAACACAAAAACACATAGACACACATATAAACACAGGGAAATGCAAGTCAAACTCACGCCGGACGGTGCAGTGGGACTAAACACTTGGAAAGCTATTCTCAAAGTAAGATAAGTCGAAAGGGGCTGTATCAAAACTTCAAATTAGAAGTTTGTGATACAGCCCCTTATTTTGGTTTTTCAATCCTTGAACCCGTAGAACTCCTTCGGGTTGTCATAGAGCATTTTTCTTCCTATTTCCAAAGCCCTTTCCTGGGTAAGAATTTTTTCCCGGACTTTTTTAGCAAGCACACGGGAGATAGTTTCCCTTGCCATTATTAAATGTCCGAAAACCTTTTCAACAACGTAATAGTCGCCGCCGAACCCGAAAATTTTATTATCGGGAAGCATTTCTATCATTTCATCAAGAGCTTCAAAGGCGAAAATTTGACTTATTAAGTACGTCCAGCACATATTAATTCTTACATTAGGCCAAACCTTTCCGAGCATGATTGCCTCCCTTACATAAGGATAACCTACATGGTAAAGGTCGATTTTGACATCCTGATTTTTCATTATAAAGGGCAAAAGATTTGAGGGGGACAGCTCTCTGTAATCGTTCCAATACCCTGTGTGCATACAGCAGACAAGCTCGTTTTCGTGAGCCATACGCATTTGACAGCAAAGTATATACTCATTAAGAGGATTTCTCCGCGGAAGATGCAGGGACTTATCGGAAAGCAGAAAATCAAGAGTAGCGCGGGCATCCTCTCGAGTTGCCCCGTCTATCGGAAATGCCATAAATTTTACTCCCACTGCATTGTTTGTTTTAGCATTGCCGATATACTTTTGGACTGCTTTTAAAACATCATCAAGAGAGCCGGTTTTGTCCCCGAGTTTTTTTATTATGTCCTCTCGGGAGCAAAGCTCATCAATTGCCCTCACGGTTTGGAGTATACGCCCCGAATGGGTGTCCTCAAGGGGACCGTCGCAGTTTACGGAGGCGATTATTTTACAGCTGTCTCGAAGCACTCTGTCATAAAGACCTTTTGTGTTAGCCTGCTTTATTCTTTTACTTACAATATGTACGTTATCGCGTGTAAGCTCTTTTTCGCCATAAAATTTCTCCATTGTTATATGGGCGGCGCGGCAATAGCTTGTATGCCTCATTTTATTGTAAAAAGGCTCAAAACGCTGCCACTTTCGGTCAATGTCGCCCGGCTTCCATAATATTTCCGCCATAGTCTTTTTGTCCATGCCTGCAGTGTAAAGGTCGTGCTGGCAATAATGCGAAAAAAGAGTGAAAGCGTCGGGCTCTTGAGAAAGTCGCTCGCTTTCGGGCACAAGATGCTCATGGCAGTCATATATATGAAGCTTTTCAAGCTCAAAAAGAATTTCTCTTTCAAGCTCATTTAAGGATTCAAGATAAAAGGACATAACAATCACCCCCTTCATCAGGAGTATAGCACATTAAAACGTTAAATGCCATAAAAATCGCTTTTGTCTATTAAGTTTTCTATTGCGGATTTCATGTAAATGAGATATACTGAATTAAATTGCAAGGAGCTGATTTGATGCGCATTTGCATTATGGGCGGTTGCGGTCATTTCCATACCGCATTGAAGCCTGATATTGAGCTTGCGGGAGTATGTCTTACGGGTGAGGAAACTCCGGGATTTTCTTTCTTGATAAATCGATTCGGCAAGGTACCCGTTTTCCCGTCATATGAGGAAATGCTTAAGGAATGCATGCCCGATTTAGTTGTTATAGACGGCTTATTCGGTCACCATGCGGATATGGCTGTATGCGCTTTAGAGCGGGGTATTCATGTTTATTGCGAAAAGCCCATGGCAATAAACGAGGAGCAGTATAAAAGGCTAAAAAACGCCTACAAAGCGTCAAATGCACAAATTGCCGCAATGCTTACCTCCCGCTATGAGCCTTGCTTTTACACGCTTTATAAGCGGGTAAGGGAGCGGACAATCGGGAATATCAAGCTTATCAACGCGCAAAAGTCATACATTTTCGGTGAGCGCCCGCAGTTTTATGCCCATCCCGAGCAGTACGGAAACACATTTATGTGGGTAGGTATTCATTCGGTTGACCTCATTCTCTGGCTTACAAACTCGAGTATTGTTGATTCTCATTATTTTCCGTCCGGAAAAAACTCATTCGGGTTTGAAGGACTTGACGAGAGTGCCGTCGCAATATTAAAGCTGCAAAATGGGGTCTTGGCTACGGTAACAGTAGATTTTTTAAGGGATGAGGATGCCGATACTCACGGCGACGACCGTATAAGAGTAGTCGGGGACAAAGGCATACTTGAGGTAAAGGACGAAAGGCTGTATCTCTTTAAGGACGGCGAAGAGCAAGAGCTTGAGCTTTCCGATGCGCCCGATATTTTCCTTGATTTCATTGAGAATTTAGACGATAAAGGTAAAAGGCTTGCTGATGATGAGGCGGCATTTCTTTCGACTGAAGCGGTTGTAAATATTACCGGGGTATAGGTTACAAGTTGCAAATGGCAAATGGCAAATTTAAGACGGGCAAAGCCCCGCACCCCAATACTATAATCCAAAAGTTCGAAGTGTTTTCATTTAAATCGATATCTATCATCTAAAATCTATTATCTAATAGCGGAGGTAATTTTATGTCAGAGATTTTCGAAGGGATTCCCCAAATTAAATACGAGGGTCCTCAAAGCAAAAACCCTCTGAGCTTCAAATTCTATGATGCGGATAGGGTAGTTCTTGATAAGCCAATGCGCGAGCATCTTCGCTTCGCTATGGCGTGGTGGCATAATATGTGCGCTACGGGAGCCGACATGTTTGGAGTCGGAACCGCTGACAAGTCCTTCGATGCCTGTGTAAAAACTATGGAGCACGCATACAAAAAGGTAGATGCGGCGTTTGAATTTATGAATAAATTGGGCATAGAATATTTTTGCTTTCACGATGTTGATCTTGTACCCGAGGCGGATGACATTAATATTACAAATACCCGTTTAGACGAAATTACGGACTATATAAAAGCAAAGATGCTCCAATACGGTAAGAAGCTTCTTTGGGGGACTGCAAATCTTTTCGGCAACCCTATATATATGAACGGTGCCGGCAGCTCTGACAGTGCACAGATTTTTTGCTTTGCGGCGGCGCAAATAAAAAAAGCGCTCGATATAACGGTAAAGCTCAAAGGAAGAGGCTATGTTTTCTGGGGAGGCAGAGAGGGCTACGAGACTTTGCTCAATACCGATATGAAATTCGAGCTTGATAATATAGCAAGACTTATGCATATGGCAGTTGATTACGGCAGGAGCATCGGGTTTACCGGTGACTTTTACATTGAACCAAAGCCCAAGGAGCCGATGAAGCATCAATATGATTATGACACAGCCACGGCTATAGGCTTCTTAAAGGAATACGGACTCGATAAGGATTTCAAGATAAATGTCGAGGCAAACCATGCGACTCTTGCAGGGCATACCTTCAGGCACGAGCTAAGGGTAGCTGCGATGAATAATATGCTCGGAAGCATTGACGCAAATCAAGGTGATTTACTCCTTGGCTGGGATACGGATGAATTTCCTTACGATGTTTACGAAACCACGATGTGTATGTATGAGGTGCTTAAGGTCGGAGGACTGAAAAACGGAGGACTTAATTTTGATGCCAAAAATCGCCGCCCGAGCAATACATTTGAGGATATGTTCTACGCTTTTATACTCGGAATGGATGCTTACGCTCTAGGTATTATAAATGCCGCAAAAATTTTGGAGGACGGCAGAATAGAGGAGTTCTTGTTACAGCGCTATTCAAGCTATAACGAGGGAATCGGTAAAAGAATAGTAAGCGGCGAAGCAACTCTTGCCGAGCTGTCATCATTCGCTTGCGAGAAGGGAGCGCCAAGCCGGGCACAGTCAGGCAGGCAGGAAAAGCTTCAAAGCATTATCAATCAGCTGCTCTTTTCAAAAACACAGTGAAGGAGGCAACAATGAAGTATCTGCTTGGAATAGATATTGGAACATCCGCAACCAAGACTGTATTGTATGACATTTACGGTAAAACCGTTTCATATAAAGCAATAGAGTATCCTCTCTATCAAGAGCGAAACGGCTGGGCAGAGCAGGACCCGAATGATTGGTGGAATGCTGTCGTTAACGGTATTCGCTCCGTGCTTGCAGACGCTAAGGAGGGGGCTTCGGTAATAGGAGTCGGGCTTTCAGGGCAGATGCACGGTCTTGTTATGCTTGACAAAGCCGGGAAGTCCCTGAGAAAGTCTATTATCTGGTGTGACCAAAGAACGGCACAGCAGTGTGAAAAAATAAATACTCTTATAGGAAACAAGCGCGTAATTGAAATAACCGCAAATGCGCCGATGACAGGCTTTACAGCGTCTAAAATTCTCTGGGTAATGGAAAATGAGCCGGATATATATGAAAGATGTGCCCATATTCTTTTGCCGAAGGATTATATCCGCTATATGCTGACAGGCGAGTTTGCCACCGAGGTTTCAGACGCCTCGGGAATGCAGCTGATGGATGTCAAAAATCGATGCTGGTCGGACGAGATGCTTGGAAAACTGGGGATAAACAAGGCGCTGTTAGGCAAAATGCACGAATCGCAGGAGATAACGGGAAAAACAACAAAAAAAGCCGCAAAACTTACGGGGCTTAAGGAAGGTGTTCCCGTTGTAGGCGGAGCGGGTGACAATCCCGCCGCCGCGATAGGTACGGGAATAATTACCGAGGGCGCCGCGTTTACGACTATCGGCTCATCTGCCGTCGTTTACGCCGTTTCCGACGAGCCGCGAATAGATATGCTAAGCAGAGTTCATACCCTTTGCGCTTCGGTTCCGGGCAAGTGGACTGTGATGAGTTGTACACAAGCGGCAGGGATTTCGCTCAAATGGCTTAAAGAGGTCTGCTGTGGGGAAGAAGTCGAAAAAGCCCAAAGTCAAAGAAAAAGCGCTTACGAGATAATGGATAAGCTTGCGGGCGAAATTCCTCCGGGAGCGGGGAAACTGCTGTTTTTACCTTATCTGATGGGAGAGCGTTCTCCGCACCCCGACCCTTATTGCAAAGGTGTTTTTTTCGGTCTTTCAAACGCTCATACAAGAGCGCATCTTGTAAGAGCCGTAATGGAGGGAGTAGCCTTCTCACAAAGAGAATGCGTTGATGTATTTCGTGAGATGGGCGTTCCTGTCAGCGATATGACCGTGTGCGGAGGCGGCGGCAGAAGTCCGCTGTGGAGACAGATGCTTGCCGACCTTTACGGATGCCCTGTCAAGACACTTAAAGCGGACGAAGGCGGAGCACTCGGAGCGGCTATACTTGCGGGAGTCGGTGTGGGTGAGTATAAATCACTGCAGGAGGCCTGCTCACTTATCGTACAAAAAAACGAACCGATTATGCCTAAAAAAGAAGCTTCCTCCCTTTATGAGCCATATTTCAAGCTCTATAAAAAGCTTTATTTTGACTTGAAAGGGGATTTCACTACACTTTATAAAATATAGAGAGACAGAGAGATTATATGGCACAGCTAAAGATGTATTGGCTTGGTACAAATTCGATTTTAGACTGTCCGTTGCCTGAAGGCTACGGTATATCAACCTATAGCGGCAAAAAGGATATTTTGCCATGGGTTGAGTGCTGTAAGAGCGGACTTTTACCGGACGATGCAAACGAGAATGATTTTGTATCGAGAATAAAAAAACACAAGGGAGTTAAAATGAAAACGGACCTGTTTTTCCTTGACTATAACGGGGAACACATAGGTACGGTAACGGCTGTATACCATAAGAGAAAAAACATCGGAGAAATACATATGGTCGGGATAAAGAAAGACTTTAGAGGTAAGGGACTGGGGAAAATCTTAAACAGCACTGCCTTAAAAAAGCTCAAAGCCCAAGAAGTTAAGTATGTTTATTTAACCACGGACGAATGGCGGGCATCAGCCGTTAAGAGCTACCTTACCGCCGGCTTTTTACCTGTTGAATACGATACAGGAATGAAAGAGCGCTGGGAGACCGTACTAAAAGAATACGGCATACCGCAATGCGATATGCTGTATGAGGATGCAAGCTATTGCAGAACTCTTTACGCTCAATTAGGCGTGAAGTAGGTTAATCCTGCCCTGAGGAATCGCTCAGAGAAAGTCTCATTTTTTCGCGCCTTTCAGACAGCTCATTGTACATGGTTTCGCGCTTGTCTATGCTAAGGTTGTAACAGAGCTTCGGAATGATGGCAAATATGCCTGTCACCGTAGGCAGCACGGTACACATCGCAAACAGCCAGTATTTTGTCTTATCGGATTGACCGCCGAAGCCCGAGGAAAGGCTGTAGCCTATCTTATCCATCATCAGTGTGTTAATTATCCCAATAGCTCTGTTTACTGTTTTTTTAATCATATCCTTAGCGGCTATCGTCATCCCCTCGGAACGGTAGCCGTTTTTCCATTCGCAGTAATCCATGCACTCGTTGAAGATTTCTCTCGGAATAATTTTTTTTATGCTTAAAACGGACATTCTCGCCATCTCTTTTATCATAAGCACAGGTATCATTACGGCAGGCTTTCTGAAAAGACCGCCGGGACCCCTGCCGCCTATCGAGCCGACAAGGAACACGAGCGTATCTGCGATGTTTATCATATGTTGCCCGAATATCCAAAGCCCTTTTGTGGAAAATTTCCGCTTAGCCCAGTTGACGTAAGCGTAGCTCAGAAATGAGATTGGAGAGCCGGGTATTCCCACGATAGTTTTAATGGATATGGAGCCTAAGACGTCAACGTAATAATTGTTCCAATTAGTGCTGATTTTCAGGGCGTCGAGAACCTCGGAAAGCATAACCATAAGCATAGGTTTGTTGTTGATTATCGAACGGAAGCCAGTCTTAAGGTCGGGACGCTCTACATGCTGCGGGATACGCTCTTGAGTTATAAGGAAAAAGTAAATCGCAAGAAAGCTGCTGAAAACAGTAGTAGCGATACCGCAGTTTACGAACGCGTTTTTAAGCGGTATGTTCACCTTTTTGTGATTTATCAAATCAATGAGAAGACCGAAGCCCCATTCGGGGAAATTTTCATATAATGACGAATACAGCTCGGCTGTTGAAATCAGGCGCACACGTTCATTCGGGTTCGGCGTTATGGTGGCGAGCATACCGCTTTCCGACATTGAACGGAATGTCCCGGTTGCCTCGTTAATCATGCTCAAAATAAGCCAATAAAAGAATTTTGACATATCCTCGGGAGCGGAGCCGAAAAACATCGGTGTGAGCCAGTAAAATATGGAGCCTAACGTGCATGGAATTGCGAAAGCTAAGAGATACGGTCTGAATTTTCCTATTCTCGTTCTGGTTTTATCAACGAGCACACCGATAATACCGTCGTTAATAATATCCCAGATCCCGTTTATAAGCCCTATCTGGCTTTGCTTCACGAATGAGATTTTAACGACGTCGAGCATAAACCTCTGGTCGTAGGCGTTAATATTGATGGTTTTTGACGAGTCGTACAAAACGTACCCGATAGTTTCCCGTGTGCCTACATACCGTCTGTTATGGTCAACCGCAAGCTTTTGCGCCATTGTATCACTCCCGCACATAGTATAGAAGCATTATTTATTATTCAGTCTAACATCAATATGTTTTAGTGTCAATAAGTATGTTCAGGGTTAAAATGGTTATATTATCGGATAAAATAGGTAGAATTGGAATAAGAATAATAATATAATAAGGCAATTACTCCATAATTATAAGTCAATAATAAATTAGAAGATAGTAAAAATACGTTTTAGAAAAAATAATTGTCAGAAGACTATGTCTTTCGCGGGGTGATTCAAAGAGGGTATATAGAGCCGGTGGTTGTTTCGGTCGTACCTAAACTGAGCTTGCCGGTTTCCGAAAAGGTAACTGAGTTTTCAACAAAGATATGCCGGGACAGTGTTGATATTTTTGATGAGATAAAAACCTGTGATGAGCCGTCAGCAGTCGAAACAAATCTTGAAACAGAAGACAGTAAATTCATTATAACGTATTCGGGTACCGTTATTAAAAACGGTAAATCCGAGGAATATTTGAAGAGTTTTGAGTACGATTTCTGAGGTTTTACAAAAACAGAAGAGCATTGACGCTCGGCTGCAGAATAATAAAACGGCAGACAGTTTATCCTGTCCGCCGTTTTCTGTTTTAATAAGGCTTAAAGCGCCGTATCACTTTTCCTTTCGCTTAATTGAAAATTCGCATCCGCAGTAATCCTGACGGTACAAGCCGTATTTTTTTGATAATTCAATAGACTTTTTATAGCCGCCGCGTTTTTTAAAATCGGAATAGAGATAGCGTATATTATACTCTTTTTCAAGCTCCCCTCCGATTTGGTTAAGGAGAGCGGAGTTTTTATGCGGACTGACGCTCAGGGTCGTGGAGAACCAGTCCGCGTTTCTTTTTTTAGCCTCGAGAGCCGCTTCGGTCAATCTCAGCCTGAAGCACTTTTCGCAGCGCGCGCCGCCCTCCGGCTTGTTTTCAAGCCCTTTTGCCGCCTCGTCAAACCTTTCGGGGTAATATCCAATTTCAATGAGCTGTACTCTGCCGCTGAAATTGCCAAGAGCGCAAAGCTTTTCAAGCTCCGAAAGTCTTTTGGCGTACTCCTCGCTTGGGAATATGTTGGGGTTGTAATAAAGAACGTCTATATCGAAGTATTCGGACAGGTATTTCAAAACGTAGCTTCCGCACGGGGCACAGCAGGTATGAAGCAACAGCAACGGTCTTCTGTCTTTTGGCAGAGCGCTTATTATTTCGTCCGTTATAAGCTGAAAATTCTTTTTTTCCATAATTAAAACCCTATAACTCCCAAATGCTCGAGCAGGATTTTTAATCCGAGAAGGATTAATATCACTCCGCCGAATATTTCCGCTTTTTTCTTAAACCTCTCCCCAAGCTTATTTCCGGCAACCACTCCGATAAAAGAAAGAGAAAAAGTGATAAGACCGATTAAACTAATCGCGTATATTATTGCGGCGCCTTTTATTCCCACTACGGCAAACGCGATTCCGGCGGCAAGGGCATCAATACTCGTTGCAATAGAAAGGATTAACAGCTCCCTGATTGAGAAATATTCCTCACGGTCACAGTCAATATCGGGGCTGTCGTTTTTCTTTGCTTCAAACAACATTTTTACCCCGATAAAACCAAGGAGCACAAATGCAACCCAATGGTCGAAGCTCGAAATGTAATCCTCAAAACGGCTGCCGACAACCCAGCCGATTAAGGGCATAAGGGCTTGAAATCCCCCGAATGACAGGCCGATAACAAACGCTCTGCCGAAATTTGTCTTTCGCATGGAAAGTCCCTTGCATATCGATACGGCAAACGCATCCATAGAAAGGCCGAAAGCAATAATAAGCTCTACCAACTATAAAACCCTCCGTGTTTACCTTTGAATATTAACACAAAAAAAATAAATGTTCAATAAATAAGTATAATAAAGATGTAGGTTTGTCAATGATGTGTTACACATTGATCAAAAAATAATTTCGCCAGTTTGGAGGAAGTCTTTAAGATAT
>MWBL01000049.1 GCA_002069015.1 Firmicutes bacterium ADurb.Bin300
CGGGTAGTCTGGGTTTTTGCGCCCTTTGCAGAACGGTGCTTAGATTTTTATGTTTCAAACTTCGTTCCTCCGAAATTCACCGTCGGTCATTACTGCCTTAATATTTATTTCATCATTAAATAAGACCAAATCAGCATCATAGCCGATTTGGATTTTTCCTTTTTTATTACCAAAGCCTATACGCTTGGCGGGAGTGTACGAAGCCATTCTTACCGCATCATAAAGCGGAACATCGGCACTTTTATACATATTTCGCACAAGCTTTGAGCTTGTCGCGACGGAGCCGGCAAGCGACGAGCGGTCGGCAAGCTTCATAACGCCGTCCTCGTAAACAACGGATAAGCCGTTTTCTTGCTTGAAGAGCGCACCCTCCTGCATATTGGTGGCGGCAAATTCGAGGCCGTCCGTGATAAGTATCATTTTTTCGGCACCCTTGCATTTATAAATGAGCTTAAGTATGCCCGCGGGAAGATGCCTTAAATCGGCTATAGCTTGAGTGGTCAGTCCGTCAATTGAAAGCCCCGCCTCAACGACGCCGCCCACTCTGAACAGATTAACCTTGAAGCAGGAGGAGCATGCGGAATAAATATGAGTAACATCACTGTATCCGTACTTTAACGCTTCCTCGACAATCTCATATGAGGCGCCGGAATGTGCTATGGAAGCTACGGCACCGTGTGAAACAATTCTATTTCCAAGCTGCAGACCCCCGTCTATTTCAGGAGCTGCCCCGACAATGCGTATGCCGTCCCAAAGCTCCAAAAGCTCGTCAGGGTCGTTTTTCAAAGGGGAGAGAATATCGTTTTCACTTTGCGCTCCCTTAAATTCCTTTGATAAATACGGTCCTTCAAGATGCACGCCAAGGATATTAGCCCTTTTGGAAACCTCGCTTGCTTTTTTTATTGACAGTACGGCCTTTTTAATTTTTTCCATAGGCGCGGCAAGGGTTGTGGGCAAAATTGAGGTTGTTCCGAACTTAAGATGAGCCTCGCACATTGCGATAATGTCTTTATAATCGTCACTCATGGCGCTGAAGCCGCCGCCGCCGTGAACGTGTATATCGATAAAGCCGGGTGAAAGGTAAAGCCCTTTGCAGTCAACCGTTGTTGATTTATCGGGAGCGTCAAAGCGCTGAAAAATACCCGCTATTTTACCCTCTTTAATAAGGACACAGCCTTCTCGTATCTTGTCGGGGAAAACCACCTTAGCATTTGATAAAACAGTCATAATCTTTATCCCTCGCAAATAATCTGAAATAATTGTAAGACAAATACTCTTTCTTGTCAATTAATTTTATTTTGTTGACCGATTATGACAAAAAATTGATAGAGGCAGGAATATAATGTTTTAGGGGTGGTGTTTTGACTAATGTAATTTATGTTGACAAGCTGCTCGCCGTCAATCTTTTTATCGGGGTATTAATGCTTCTGTCAGCCTCAAAAATCTGCGGAATACATATAAAAAGAAGGGGACTGATAGCAGGCTCACTGCTCTCATCCGTTTCATCGCTTTTGATATTTCTTCCGGGGGAAAGCGTCTCTCTTTCGATTTTATTAAGAATAGCCGCCGTTACAGTAATTGTATACTGTTCTTTTTTTCCGCAATCTCTGAAATCGTTTTTTAAGAGCGTAGGGGCGTTTTTAACGGTTAATTTAATCTTTGCCGGAATTGTGCTTGCAATAAAATTCTCCCTGTATCCGGGCGTATATTTTATAAACGGCACTGTATATTTCGACATTAGTGCGCTGATGCTCGTAATCCTGTCCGCGTTTTGCTATGGCGTTATCTGTTTAGGCGAACACCTGACAGCAAAAAGAACTCAAAAAAATGATAAGCTTGAGATAGAGGTATCCTTCAGAGGGAAAGCCGTTAAGACCGACGCCCTGCTTGACAGCGGCAGCTCTCTAAAAGAGAGCTTTTCGGGACGTCCGGTTATAGTCTCGGAGCTCAAAAGCGTCGCGGGGTTGTTAGAGCCTTTTGAGTTGTCCTTTTTTAAGGAGGATTATTTGAACGCAAAGGTTCCCGATTCTATCAAAAGCTCTGTTCGCTTGATACCTTATAAGGCTATAGGCACTGAAGGTCTTTTGCCCTCGTTTAAGGCAGATAAGGTTACAAGCAGGTACAAGGGAAAGGAATATACTGCCGAAGGCGTGTATATAGGGGTAGTGACGAAAGAGCTTTCTACGGGCGAATACAGAGCCATTGCGAATAAAATGCTTTTTGAATAAGGAAAGGAAGAAAATCATGCTGCTAAAAATCAGGACAGTTATCGTAAACACTTATCTTAAGCTGAGAATGAGGCTTAATTTAGATAATATTTATTATGTCAATTCGCAAGGGTGTCTTCCTCCTCCTTTGACGGCGCAGCAGGAAAAAGAGGCGATGGAGCGTCTAAAAGACGGTGACGACGGGATTAGGGAAAAGCTTATTGTACATAATCTGCGTCTTGTAGTTTATATAGCTAAGAAATTCGAGAACTCGGGCGTGGGCGTGGAGGATCTGATTTCAATAGGAACAATAGGACTTATAAAATCGGTGAACACGTTTTCTCCAGAGAAAAATATAAAGCTTGCAACATATGCATCCCGCTGTATTGAAAACGAAATACTTATGTATTTAAGGAAAACAAATCAGCAAAAATGCGAAATTTCGATTGACGAGCCGCTAAACGTGGATTGGGACGGGAACGAGCTGCTCCTTTCGGATATCCTCGGAAGCGACGGAGATGAGGTAAATCTCAACATCGAGGACGAGGATGAAAAACGCATATTGTACATGAGCATAGGGAAGCTCGGTGAAAGGGAGAGGATGATTATGAATATGCGCTTTGGCATAGGTACGGGCAGGGAGCATACTCAAAAGGAGGTTGCCGACATACTCGGTATATCCCAAAGCTACATTTCACGCCTCGAAAAACGCATAATAGTACAGCTCAAACGTGATATTGAAAAGGCACAGCGATGAAATGCTGTTTCCGCTCGACAGCGGAAATAAAAGCCTGCGTGCAATATCTCCTGTTCTATGTAAGCTTTAAGAAACGTAGTCAAGATTTAACAAGCCTTTCGGCACAGCTTGACTTAATCATCATCAAGCTTAAGAATAGCCATGAATGCCTCCTGCGGGACCTCGACCGCACCGAAGCTTCTCATGCGCTTTTTGCCTTCCTTCTGCTTTTCAAGCAGCTTCTTTTTTCTTGTTATATCACCGCCGTAGCATTTGGCAAGCACATCCTTGCGCATTGCTTTAACGGTCTCACGGGCGATTATCTTACCTCCGATGGCTATTTGAATCGGAATTTCAAACATCTGACGCGGAATATTATCCTTAAGCCTTTCGGCAATTTTCCTCGCCCTGCCGTAAGCCTTATCGGCATGCGCAAAGAACGAAAGCGCGTCTATCGGATCTCCGTTCAGGAGAACATCAAGCTTGACTATATTTGAACGCCTCATTTGTGCCAATTCATAGTCGAGGGAAGCATAGCCTCTTGTTCGTGACTTAAGGGCATCAAAAAAATCGTAAATAATTTCATTTAGCGGAATGTCGTACTTTATTTCGACTCTGTCGGGAGAAACGTACGACATATCCTTAAATACGCCGCGCCTTTCCTGACACAACTCCATAATAGAGCCTACATATTCGGAAGGGGAAAAGATGCGCACATCGGCAATAGGCTCCTCGCAGTACTCTATTTGTGACGGCTCGGGGTAATGAGTGGGATTGTCAACATTAAAGCAGCTTCCGTTATTCATATGTACTTTATATACAACGCTCGGAACGGTGGCGACTAAATCAAGGTCGTACTCCCTTTCGAGGCGTTCTTGAACTATTTCAAGGTGAAGCAGTCCTAAAAAGCCGCAACGAAAGCCAAAGCCCAAAGCGCCCGAGATTTCCTGTTCGAAAGTGAGAGCGGCATCGTTCAGACGCAGCTTTTCCAAGGCGTCGCGCAGATTTTCATAATCTGCTCCGTCGGCAGGGTAGATTCCGCAAAATACCATCGGGGTTGCCTTTCTGTAACCCGGCAGAGCTTCTGAGGCGGACCTTTCCGCCGTTGTTATAGTGTCACCCACATGAGCGTCCCCAACGGATTTGATGGAGGCCGTAATATAGCCTACCTCGCCCGCCTGCAGGCAGAGCTTGCTTTGAAGTGAGGTTGCTCTCATACAGCCCACCTCGACTACGCTGAATCTTGCCCCGGTTGACATCATAAGCATTGTATCGCCGGGCTTCAGTGTGCCGTCAAAAATCCTTACATAGACTATAACTCCCTTGTAGCTGTCGTAAATTGAGTCGAATATCAGGGCGCGCAGCGGTGCGCCGTCATCTCCCTGAGGCGGCGGAATTACTTGGACAATCTTTTCAAGAACCTCGGCGACATTTTCTCCGGTTTTCGCCGAAACGCGCGGTGCGTCACTACAAGGCAGCCCGATAACCTCCTCAATTTCCGAGGCGACCTTGTCCGCGTCGGCGGAAGGCAAGTCAATTTTATTTATTACGGAAATAAGCTCGAGATTGTGGTCAAGAGCTAAATATGTATTAGCAAGGGTTTGCGCTTCAATTCCCTGTGAAGCATCCACTACCAGCAGCGCCCCCTCGCAGGCGGCAAGGGAACGGGATACCTCATAATTAAAGTCTACATGACCGGGAGTGTCAATGAGATTTAAGCTGTAGCGTTTACCGTCCAGCGCACTATAGTCAAGCGTTACGGCGTGCGCCTTGATAGTTATGCCTCTTTCGCGTTCAAGCTCCATTTTGTCAAGTAGCTGTTCAGTCATATCCCTTTTAGAGACAGAGTCCGTAAGCTCAAGAAGCCTGTCCGCAAGAGTGCTCTTTCCATGGTCTATATGAGCGATTATCGAAAAATTTCTTATGTTGTCTTTCTTAACAACTGCCATATGTTTTTCCTTTCAGATGTTATGATGTTATTTTTTAAAGAGAGCGGTCGTCTGTTTTAAAGCCTTTGCCGAAAACCTCACCGGCATCCGTTTTTATTACAAAGGCTCCCGGGTCCGTCATCTTGACTATACGCGTTATCTTTGCGATTTCGTGCGGTCTTGCTACTGTAACGAGCATCTTTTTTTCTTCGCCCGTATAAGCTCCCGTCACGGGAAGCACGGTAACTCCTCTGCCGACCTCCGAGATTATCTTCCCGGGAATTATATCGCCGAAGGTTGTCACGATAAGAAGCAGGGTGCTTTTGGATGCACCGAAAACCAAATAGTCTATGGATCGTGAGGAGATAAAGAAGAAAATAGCTGAATACAGCATGCTTTCAATGTTCTCGTATATTAATCCTGCAAGCACCATAACAGACAAATCCATGCCCAGTATAAAAGAGCCCAGAGATATATGCGGAAATTTCAGCTTAAGAAGCCTGCCCAAAATATCGGTTCCCCCGGAGGTAGCTCCTCTTGAGAGAATCAAGCCTAAGCCTATTCCCGCAAATGCGCCGCCGAACATTGAGGAAAGCAGTCTGTCGCCCGTATATGCGGGAAGGAAAAGCTGACCTAAATCAATGAAGACAGAGGTGAGAATTGTTCCGACTACCGTGCGGGTAATAAACTTTTTTCCGAATATTTTATATGCCGCAGTGAGTATGGGAATATTAAAAAGTATAACCATAACACCGATAGGTAAGCCCAGCTTATAATTGATAAGGGTGGAAATTCCCGTAACGCCTCCCGGCGCAATCTTGTTGGGGGAGGCAAAGCAATTTACGGCGACGGAATAAAAGGCGGAGCCTATGCACCAGACGACAGAGTCTAAAAGCAGGTAATAGGCTTTTGAATGCATCTTATGCTGCTTTGGCGTTATACGTGCCTTTGTTTCACCGTTTTCGTTTGCGGGATTGTCAATATCACTCATAATATCCACCCATAATAATGCCGAAAAGCTCGGCAATTCTTTCTTTCTCGTTTTTAAGGTATAAATAACCGAAAAGGGCCTCAAGACCCGTTGCGCTGTGATAGTCGGCTTCTGTCTGATTTTTGGGCGTGTGTGAGCTGTGAGCGTTTCGTCCTCTTTTGTAAACGGCTGCCTCCTCTTCGGAAAGCATAGGGAGCAAAACCGAAGCGGCTTTCGCCTGGGCTGCGGCACTGACGAAAAGCATTGACATTTTATGAAGCTTTTGTGCGGGGCGATTGCCACTTTTAAGCAAGCCTTCTCGCACAAGTAAGCTAAAGACAGCATCTCCCAAAAAAGCAAGCGCGGTTGGGCTGTATAAGGCGGGGTCAACCCTTGCCTCGTTGAAAACCTCAATATTACAGGCGAAAGCACCTGTTGAGTTATCCGTCGGTCCGACAGGATTTTTTCTTTTTTTAAGGAACATACTCAAACTCCGTATCGTAAATACTTACGGTATCACCCTCGCTAATACCCATTTCGATAAGGGAATCGATTATTCCGCTTTTGTGAAGAACAGTCTGAAAATACTGCAAAGACTCGTAGTCCTCGGGGTCTGTTTTTGATAGTATTTTTGCAAGCCAAGGCGCCTGTATCATATAAACGCCGTCCTCAACTTTAATATCAAATTCGCCTTGATTTATGAGCATCGATTCAAGCGGAATTTCAGATGCCTCGTATATTCTCACGGGGGGAAGAGTTGCAAGCTTTTTTGAAACGGCTTGCATGAGCTTTTCGGTTCCTTCTGCAATAGGGGCGATAATTTCATAATATTCGAAGCCCCTGACGCTCATATATTCTCTCAGTCTGTTTAGCTGCTCCCGGGTGGCGAGGTCGGTTTTGTTCCCCACAACAATTTGGGGATAAGAGGCAAGCTCGTTGTTAAAATCTTTAAGCTCGCTGTTTATGGTCTCAAAATCCTCAATAGGATCTCTCTCTTCGCTTCCTGCTGCGTCCAATATATGCACAAGCAAACGGCAGCGCTCTATATGCCGTAAAAACTCATGCCCTAGTCCCGCGCCTTCGCTTGCGCCTTCGATAATACCCGGAATGTCCGCAATTACAAAGCTGCTTTCAGGTCCCATTCTTACTACACCGGGAACGGGAATGAGGGTTGTAAAGTGGTAATCGGCAATAATGGGCTTTGCTTCGCTGACTACAGAAATTAAAGTGGACTTTCCGACGTTGGGGAACCCTATAAGACCGACATCCGCAATGAGCTTAAGCTCTAAAATGAGCGTCCATTCCTCGCCGGGCATTCCGTCTTTTGCAAAACGAGGCGCCTGCCGCGTCGGAGTCGCAAAGTGAGAATTACCCCAACCTCCGCTTCCTCCCTTTGCCGCGATAAATGTTTCGGTCACAGACATATCGGCAAGAATTGTTCCTGTTTCGGATTCCTTTATAATTGTCCCGCGCGGGATTTTTATAATTACATCCTTTGCGCTTTTTCCGCTCTTTCGCGCTCCCGAGCCGTTTTGACCGCTTTGGGCCGTATACTTGCGTTTGTATCTGAAATCAGAAAGGGTTGTAAGATTATCGTCAACCTTAAATATAATGCTGCCGCCCTTGCCGCCGTCGCCGCCGTCGGGTCCGCCCGCGGCGACATATTTTTCCCGATGAAAGGAAACGGCACCGTTTCCTCCGTTTCCGGCCTTCACCGTGATTTTTGCAAAATCCACAAACATTTTGAGATCCTCCGTTTAATCTAATTATACATCATAAACAGAAAAATATAAACAGAGAAATACAAAAAATATCCAATCACTATAAAGTGTATTAAACGTATTGACAAAACACAATATATAGTATATTATACAATCAGCAAATAACAATCAATATTTTTTAAAATAATCGAACATTTGTATTGACAAAGCAAAAATATATGATATACTTAAGACGAAAAACAAATGTTCGCCAACAACAGAGGTGTTAAATATGACGGTATTGACTATTATAAGAACATTTTCAGAGATACTTGCGGTTCTTCTTGTGGCATACGCCATTTATAGAGAGGAAGAGGTAAGAGCGTTTGAGGCTAAGCTGATTCGTGCAATAAAATACTATAGGCACAAGGCTTTACGCAGAAAGGCTTATAAAAAAATTGCCAAGAACAGGTCTTTTGTGCTGACTGTTAATAATTCTTCCGCAAAGGAATTAAATCCTGACCTCGTACAAAAGGAAGCCGGATAAGTTTTTGCATAATATTTCAAAAATTGTTGATTTTTCTCTTTCAATGTTGTATAATCTTTCTTGTTATTGAATTTGTTATCATAACAGCAACAAATAAGATGGAGGTACATACTATGAAGGCAATCAAAAAAATAATTTCAATTACTCTTATCATTGCACTGATAGGGGTTTTTTACGGTTGTAAAGGTGATGACAGCGCCGACAAAACCACCGAGAACCCTACCGGAAACGCAAACGCAGCCACAATTAAATCAGCAGATGACCTTTGGGGTAAGAAGATAGGCGTACAGCTTGGTACCACGGGTGATATTTTTGCGTCCGATTATGAAGATGCCGAGAAAGCGAGCAAAGCGGGAGACAAACCTGTCGCGGTAATCGAAAGATATAATAAGGGTGCTGACGCCGTCCTCGCTCTTGCTCAGGGAAAGCTTGACTGCGTAATTATTGACAACGAACCCGCAAAGGCTTTTGTGGCAGCAAAAAAAGGTCTGAAAATTCTCGAAGAGGAATTTTCGGTTGAAGAATACGCTATAGCCATGAAAAAGGGCTCCGAGCTCAAGAGTAAAATAAACACAGCTCTTGCTGAGCTGAAAGCAGACGGAACTATCGACAAGATAATAAACAATTATATAGGCGATGAAACAAAGGGAAAAACCCCTTATACTTCACCGGAAGGAATAGAGCGACCCAACGGAACTCTTACAATTGGCACCGAGGCACAGTTCCCGCCTTATGAGTTTATTAAAAATCAGAAGTTTGTTGGGATTGACATTGATCTTGCTCAGGCAATAGCCGACAAACTCGGAATGACTCTTAAAATTGAGGATATGCAATTTAACGGCATCATTGACGCTATTAATTCCGGTAAGGTTGATGTAGGGGTTGCCGCAATGACGGTAACAGAAGAACGCCTCCTGACTGTAGATTTTTCGGATTCTTATACAATCTCAACACAGGTTATGATAGTTAAGGAGTAAGAACTTTTTCAAACGGAGCAGTCCGCTCGCGGACTGCTCCGTTTTCCTTAAAGGATTGATTGCTTTGAAACATTTAGTAATAAAATTTATATGCATTACAGTTGCCTTGTTTTCTCTTTTGCCGATTATGAGTGTTGTTGTATTTGCTTTTTCGGAGAGCAGTGTTAATAATCAGACCGTAACCCTGACGACTAACGGGCTGTCCTCAAGTTCTGCTCAATCTCGGCAATCCGAAGACAATGGCTTTTTAGGCGAAAAGCTTGATGACTTTAAGGCTAAGTTTAAGGTGAATTTTATTGCGGACAAGAGATTTCTGTATCTTGTAACAGGCCTTAAAAACACGGTCATTATAACTGTGTTTGCTGTGTTACTGGGAGTGTTTCTGGGATTTTTAATCGCATCGATAAGATACTCCCATGACGAGCTTGCAGGCGAAAAGAAGCAAGGACTCACGAAGCCTTGTCTCTTGTGCTTAAATGTATTTGCAAAACTTTACCTTACCGTGATAAGAGGAACACCTGTTGTAGTACAGCTGATGATTATATATTTCGGAATATTCGCCGCTGTTAATGTCAATAAAACGGTAGTTGCGATAATCGCGTTCGGCATTAATTCGGGGGCGTATGTTGCGGAGATAGTTCGTTCGGGGCTTTCCTCCATAGACAGAGGTCAGCTCGAAGCGGGCAGGAGTTTAGGACTCGGTTATATGAGCACTATGTGGAACATAATCATTCCGCAGGCTTTCAAGAATATACTTCCCGCACTCGGAAACGAGTTGATTGTTCTTCTTAAAGAGACCTCCGTAGCGGGTTATATTGCCTTAAATGACTTAACAAGGGGCGGAGATACAATTCGCGGCGTCACATATAACTCAATGCCCTTGTATGCAGTCGCGCTGATATATTTAATGGTTGTTATGATTCTATCGCATTTTGTTACGAAGCTTGAAAGGCACCTAAAAAAAGACAGGAAAGCAGTATCAAAGAAAGACATGCGTTCTGCTGCCAAATCGGAGGGGAGAAGAGAAAGTGATTAGGGTTAATGACTTACACAAGACATTTAATAACGGAGCTCTCCCTGTCCTAAAAGGAATTACCGAAACTATAAATAAAGGTGAAAAGCTTGTTATAGTAGGACCTTCCGGGTCAGGTAAAAGCACGTTCCTGCGCTGTCTTAATCTTCTCGAAGTACCGACAAGCGGTGAAATTTGGTTTGAAAATCAACTAATAACATCCGAAAACTTTAAGATTAATAAGATACGACAAAGAATGGGCATGGTTTTTCAGCACTTTAACTTGTTCCCTCACAAGACTGTGTTAGAGAATATAATACTCTCGCCTGTAAAGCTAAAGCTTATGTCAAAGGAACAAGCCAATGAAAATGCCTTTTCATTACTTCAAAGGATAGGACTCGCAGACAAGGCGGATGTCTATCCTTCACAGCTGTCAGGCGGGCAGAAGCAAAGGATAGCTATTGTCCGCTCGCTTGCGATGAATCCCGACGTAATGCTTTTTGACGAGCCGACCAGTGCGCTTGATCCCGAAATGGTGGGTGAGGTGCTTGATGTAATGAAGGAGCTTGCCCAAAGTGGTATGACGATGATTGTTGTCACCCACGAAATGGGGTTTGCCAGAGAGGTCGGTACGCGCATAATGTTTATGGATGACGGCATTATTGAGGAGCAAGGGGCACCATCAGAATTTTTCGACAGCCCGAAATCGGAAAGACTCCGCTTATTCCTGTCAAAGGTGCTTTGACGAAAACTTGCAAAGACCCTTTTCGGCTGTTTTTTATCTTGCATTCGGGCTAATGTCGTGTTATAATTCCAATATTACTGAAAACAGGAGGACTGACTTTGTCAAATTCTTCACCGCAGAGTGCTCATACCGCTGTAAACGAACAAAAAGCGCGTGAGTATATTTATGAAAACCGCCGATATGTCGGACTGAAGGAAACTGTTTGGTATGTAGTTTTTGATATGTGCCAAAGCTTTAATATCAATACATACTCAAGCCGTTTCGTTACGAACATTTTACAAATTGACCTTAATTATCAAACGATTATCAACGGCGTTAACGGTGTTTGGGATATTGTTAACGATATATTCATCGGTGCTCTTGTTGATAAGACGCGAACGCGTTGGGGGAAGTTTAAGCCGTATCTTGTTGCCTTAGGCATTCCGGGAACGCTTGGTACTTGTTTGTATTGGCTCTTGCCCCTGCTTTTTCCGAACACGTCCCCAAAGCATTTTGGCAAGTTTTTGACTTACTTTTTACTTGCGGTGGTGCGTGAGGGTGCGGGAACCTTCAGAAGCATTGCTCAGACGGGTATGCTTGCAACTATTACGCCCCATCCTACAGATAGAACAAGGCTGATAACCGTAGCTCAATTCTGGTCGGGTTTTCTGGGCGAAAAGCTTCCCGAACAAATTATGACACTGCTGCTTGACCTTATCGGGAATAAGGTTATTAATATGTCTCTTACTTCAACGTTCGTATTCATGGGCAATTTCACTTCTATTGTAAGCGGTACAGCGGCGTTGATTTTCTGCATTATGACCAGGGAGAGAATTCTCCAGTCCGTTGAGAGACCGAGCATTATGCAAGGCGTTCGTTCGATAGTCAACAATAAGCCCGTTCTCCTAATGACACTTTCAAAAACGCTTTCCGGCTTCTCAATTAGCGGCAGCAAATCAGACTATTTTATTGATGTTCTCAATTTCGCTTCGCTGGCATTCTTTTCGGGAATACCGGGCGCCATTGTTCACCCTTTCTCTTATGTGCTTGTGCCGTTTTTCAGAAGACATTTCAGCAACCGTGTTCTCTATATACTCGGGGCTTATATCGGAGATTTGCTGATGATTCCCGTTTTCCTGTTCGGAGCTATCGGCGGAAAGAAAAACGGTATTTACAAACGGATTGTTCCGATGGGGTTAGCGCTCGGACTATGGGAAACAGTTTTTATGTTTTTCTATGGGGTCAGGAAGGTCGTTCCCAACGAAATGTACAATGAAGCTATGGATTACTGTGAGTGGAAGAACGGCTATCGAACAGAAGCTATGACTACTGTTGCAAAGGGCCTTGCAGAGAAGCTTTCGGGTCTTGTCAGCGGTTTGATTTCACTTCAGATAAAAAAGCTCATCGGATACGACATAACGGCTTATACAAGGGGAAATGCGCAGACTGACAGTACAAAATTCGGGTTGTTCACAATGTTTACGATAGTCCCCGCGATAACAACGTCTCTTGGAGTAATCCCGATGCTTTTCTATGACCTTAACGGGGAAAAGAGAGAGAGGATGTATTCCGAGCTGTTGGCACGCCGCGCGGAAATATCTCAGCAGGCAACCTCCGGAGATAAAGAAGCTCTTGAAAAGGTTGCTAAGGAGCAAATGAGAATTTACGACAAAACGAAAGAAGAAAACCAAAAGGCAAAGCAGCACAAGAAAAGCAAAAACAACAGGAAAAACAATTAAAACAAGCGTACCTCCTACAGTTCAATTTAACCAAAAAATTCTTTTTGTTTCAATAATAAAACTTGTGAATTTCGCAAATTTGATTTTTTTATCAAGGTGTGTTATAATACAAGTGCAAAGTGTGGCTTTAACAGCGTAAATCCTGTTGTTAAAGCCGCTTTTTTAACGGGAAGGGGGCTAAAGAGTGGCACAGCCAAAACATTGTAAAAATCAATATGTTATGTGTAGAGATGAAGTTTGCAAAATAGCCGAAATAAAAAAGATGAACCTTGCGGGGGCAGGGAACAGGACATATTACATTGTTGAGCCTATAAACGAGGAAGGTTCGAGGACATATATTCCGGTGGATTTTGACGGAATTGATTCTGCAATGCGGGTCATACTTTCTGTTGATGAAATAAACGCTATAATCGAACAGTCGGCGCAGAAGGAGCTTCCTTGGATTAAGGACGCGAAAGAAAGAGTTTCAAGCTTTGAACAGATTTTACAAAGTGCGGACAGGGCGAAAATCCTGTGTTTGCTTAAGATGCTTAAGGCTAAAAAAAGAGAGGTTGAAAGCGAAAAGAAGAAGCTTTATATGGGTGACCTCAGAATTCTCGAAAGAGCAAGAAAGATGATTACCGAGGAGTTTTCTTTCGTATTGGGATTGGAAAAAAGCGAAGTTGAACCATATGTTTCCGTGCGGCTTGATTCTTCCGACGCTTAATAAGTTTTGGCAGGCGTACAGTATTCTGTACGCCTGCCTTAATTTTTTTATTTTTTTATAATGAAATTTCCGCATTGAAGAGCTTGGATGTAGTCTTCGGTGGTTACTATTTCGTTTTCAAAATACATACCGCTTATTCCCGCATCACCCGGTCGGTGAAAGTCAGTGCCGGCACTTTCCGTCTTAGCGTAGTGCTTTGCCCAGCTACTCGCCATATCATTATTTGAATTGTGCCGCGGGTTTCCGTTAAAAATCTCATACCCGTCAAGAAAATCCGGGTTTACAATGCGCGAGCCGAACCTGAACGGATGAGCTTGGATTACATGAAGACAGTTTTTCTTTGCGAGAGGATAAAACTTGTCGATAGTCAAATTAGTCATATCTGCATTATCCTTCAGGAAGCTTTCGGTTATGCCGTATACCAAATAATCATTTGCTTCCTCTGTAAAGCTTATTTCCATTGCAAGGATTACGTTTATTCTTCCGTTTGCGACCTTTTTTACAAGCTCAAAGCCTTCAAGGAAAAAATCGATTTTATCATTCCAATTCTTTATATTTGCCTTGCTGAACGTATGCTCGCTTAAATGATTTGTTATAAAAACCGTGCTGTAGCCGTGCTTAATCATCAAATTCACAAGCTCTTTTGAATTGCAGGTTGCACAGGGGCTAACCTCGCTTGTGTGAGCATGTGTTTCCGTTAGAAAAATTTTCAAAAACCGCATCTCCGTATTTTTTCGTAATTATACCTCAGTCTCCCGAAAATGTCCAATTATACTTGCAAAATTTCTAAAAAATGTTATTATTATTTGTAAGATGACGGAGGCTGATGTATGAAAAAGCTAAAAGTAGCAATAATCGGAACAGGCGGAATAAGCAACGAGCATATAAACGGATACCTTACTAATGAGGCTGTAGAGCTGTGCGCGTTTTGCGAT
>MWBL01000050.1 GCA_002069015.1 Firmicutes bacterium ADurb.Bin300
GATTTGGAAACGAGAGCAGTTGTAAATATCAGAGAATTTCTGCCCGAGGTTCTGATTTCAAGAAATTCAGATAATAGTGAAATTTCCGTACTAAGCGGGTGCGAGCTTGTTTTTTCGGATTGTTGTCAAAGCTTCCTCGAATTATGGAGAAAGCTTGCAAGAATGCGCGGGTTATCAGCTCTCATTTGTGTTATAGATATAATCGAGGATTACGGAACAGCTTACGCCGTATATGAGCCTGTGCATGAGCATCTTACCTTAAGGGAATATCTGCTTGATACCCAGACGGGGTATATACCCTGGGAGCAGGCAAGGCAGATGTTTATGCCTGTTTTGTCAACCCTCGGTACTCTTCATTCGGCGGGTATAATACATCGGGGAATATCTCCGCATACGCTTCTTGTTACAAAAGACGGGAAAATGCTTATTTCCGGCTTTTCGATAGGTCAAGTGAGAAGTACGGGCGGCGACCTTCCCGTTCAAATATTTTCAGGCTACGCCCCCATAGAACAATACGGATTTTCAGGGCAGCAAGGACCTTGGACAGATATATATGCTTTTGCAGCAACTCTTTATCGCTCTCTTGTGGGCAGCGCTCCCGTGGAGGCCACCTCTCGTGTTCTTAATGATAAACTGATGATTCCCGCTAAATTTGCCGAATTGCTCCCTGCCTACGTAATTAACGGCCTTGTAAAGGCGCTTCAAATTCAACCTGAGGACAGGGTGCGCAGCGTTGAGACGATGAGAAATGATTTTTCCGCTTCCCCGACTGCTGCCGTTCAGTCCGGCTATTCTACCTTTACAACTTCTTCCCATTCCGATTCGGACGACGAAACCGAAATAATTGACCCTAATCCGTCAAAAGACCGAACCGCGAAAAAGACGGCGATGCTCACTTTCTTAATAAGCGCAATCATTTGCTTTTCGGCATTAGGGGCAGTGCTGTATTTTATTTATATCGAAAAAATCGGCGAACCGTCTAAAACAACGGAATCATTTTTTGCAGGTGAAACGTCTGTGCTTACGGTTGTTAATTTTGTCGGAAAGACTTCCGAGATCCTATACGAGCCTTATTACACGACGTATTATGACATTAAGGTTAATTTCGTGTTCAGCAACGATGTTGAACAGGGTATTATAATAAGGCAAAGTGTTCCTGCGGGAACTGCGTTCTCGAGCGGTCAAAAGCTGCCTATTACGATTGATGTGAGCAAGGGAATAGAATATATAAGAATCAAGCTGTCAGATTATGTAGGCAAGCCTTATGATTCCGTTAAGGCTCAGCTTGAAGGACTCGGTCTTAATATTTCGATTAACGACTCCTCATATAAAAACGATTCACTAATAGGAACTATTGCCCTTATTACAGGCGGCACGGTTAATAATAATGAGCTTACCGCAAAACGCGGTGACACGGTAACCGTATATATATACGGCTCTACTACTACAGCACCCGAGATCGAGCAGCCTCAGACAGATATTTTCGGTATAGAAATAACAAATGGGACAAATAACGAGGGATACTATGAGTAATTCCCTTTGAGAGTGATGAATTTGCTTAAAATTAAACTTATTTATTGCTATCAGGGTTTTTGCCATTCGCTTTGAATTGGCAAAAGCCTTTTTTATTGCTTGATTAATTTAATAAATCATCAACTAAAGGATGTGTAAAAATGCTTACAGAAAAACAGATAGACCGTATGCTTTCAAAGCTTTCAAGGTTTCTTAACATTCTCGAACCGCTTATATTTGAGAAGAGGGGAGAATTAAAAAATGTAAAGGTCTTCGAAACAACAGGGGAATACCATGAAATTCCGAAGGAATCTCTTTTTACCGAAACTCAAAGCGGGTTTAAATGGGGTGGGGAGAGTCATTATTGCTGGTTTAAATCGTTATATAAAGTCCCGAAACAGCTTGCGGGTAAGGATTTGTTTTTAAGACCTCATGTGGGCGGATATGAAGCGATGCTTTGGGTTGACGGTGTGCCGTTCGGAACCTTTGCCTCCAAGATAGTATTTACGGGGCACGGCAATCATTACTGCGACCTAATCGTTAAAAATGCTAAAGAAGGTCAAATTATCGAAATTGCCGTCGAATACTATGCAGGTCATTCATATAAAGGCTGCGCCCCTCTTGATAATGACCCCGAGTTCCAATACGATTATACATACGAGCGTTTTGATATTTGTGTTAAGAATAATGATATTGCAGAATATTATTTCGATTTAGAGGCACTCGTTCTCCTTGAAAAGGCTCTTGAGGAAACATCCTTTCGCAAGGCGGAGATAATAAACGCTCTTTATAGGGTACATAACGAGCTTTATTATTCTTATGAGGATATAGATAAAGAAGACTTTATAAAAGCTCTGAAGAGAACAAAGCCGATTTTAGAGAAGGCTCTGAAAGTCAAGAACGGACCCGATGCCCCGAAGACATACGTTATAGGACATTCTCATATGGATACCGCTTGGCTTTGGCATGTCGGTGAAACAATTAAAAAATGCGCGCGTACATATTCAAATCAGATAAGTCTTATGCAGCAATATGAGGATTATAAGTTTATACAAAGCTCCGCTTGCCATAGTAATTTTATCTTACAATATTATCCGGCTTTGTTTAAGAGGATACAACAGGCAGTCAAAGAAAACAAATATGAGCCCAACGGGGGAGTCTGGGTTGAATGTGACTGCAATATTACCGGCGGAGAGTCCATGATAAGGCAGTTCCTTTGGGGGCAACGTTTTACACGGGAGCATTTTAACTATACTTCAAACTGCTTTTGGTTGCCGGACACCTTCGGATACAGCGCCGCGCTGCCTCAAATTATGAAGAGCTGCGGTGTCGATTACTTTCTAACCACAAAAATCGGTTGGAATGACACAAATGTATTCCCGTACGATACATTTTGGTGGCAGGGCATTGACGGTACCAGTGTTTTTACACATTTTAACAGAACGCATATGCCGCCATCTCCCGACAGACTTATACAACAGGTTAACGGCAAAGGAGCAGGAGTAGGAATAAAGGAAAAAACAGTAAACGATAAATTGCTTATTGCATTCGGATACGGAGACGGCGGCGGCGGTCCTCAGTTCGAGCAAATAGAGCAGAGTATCAGAGCAAAGGACCTTAACGGCTGTCCTAAAACCGAATACACCTTAGTCGGAGATTTTATGAAGGAGCTTGAAAAGACTTCTAAAAATCCCAATGTGTTTAAGGGAGAGCTTTACCTTGAGCTTCACAGAGGAACACTAACAAATCAGCACGAAATAAAGCGCAATAACCGCAAGGCGGAATTAGGCTTAAGGGACCTTGAAATATTTGCGGTAAACAGTGCGGTAAAGACAAAACAACCTGCCAAAAGCGATGAAATAAATCAGCTTTGGGAGCTTATGCTTATTAACCAGTTCCACGATATACTGCCCGGGACATGCATTCCGAGGGCGCATAAGGAATCAAAAGCGCAAACCTCACATATAATAAGGCGCACAAAGGAGCTTATTGCCGAATACGCAGAAAATGATGAGAAGGCAGTAACCTTCACAAATACGCTGTCCTTTGACAGGGACGATGCGTTGATAGCCAAAATCCCGAAAGGCTATTTGCTCGAATGCGACTATCCTCAGCAGGCTTATGAAAATCTTGACGGGGAATATTGTGTTATAGTATCGGGCTTTGTTTTACCCGCGTTTTCTTCAGTTACCTTTAAGCTTAAGAAAAGCTCAGCCGAGTCTTTGACTAAAGGGGAGGGAAAGGTTTTTCGGTTAAAGGGCAATTCACTTTTAACACGATTCGCAAAAATAAAATTTGATAAAAGAGGCTATATTTCATCGTTTATCGATCTTTCCTCGGGTAGAGAGCTTGTCGGCGGTATGCCGTTTAATACATTTATTATAGCGGAGGACCTCCCGTCATCTTGGGATAATTGGGATGTGGACGCCGATATTGAAGGCAAGTTCAAAGACTGTGCGCAGCTTGTTTCGCGTGAAACGGTAAGCCGGGGAGCGCTCGCTCTCGTGATTCGAAGCAAATACCGGATAACGCCTAAATCTACGATTACGCAGGATATGATGTTTTTCTCGAACAGTAAACAAGTGCGCTTTGATCTCTTAATGGATTGGCATGATGACCACCGATTTTTGAAAGCGGTATTCGACACGTCAATAATGCAGGATTTTACCCGCTGTGAAATTCAGTTTGGCTATGTCAGGCGCCCCACAACCAGAAACACGAGTATAGAGAAAGCTAAATTCGAAGTGCTTAACCACAAATATACGGATATCTCCGAATCGCGTTTCGGTTGCGCTCTTCTTAACGACTGTAAATACGCCCTGAGCGTTGAGGGCGGGGCAATGAAGCTCTCGCTTCATAAGGGGGGAACAAGACCCGACTTTACCGGAGACCACGGGAAACACCGCTGCGCATATTCCTTTTTGCCGCATGACGGTGATTTCAGTGCCAAAACCGTTGTTCGACCGGCTTATGAGTTCAATATCCCGGCAGTTGTAACAAAGGGTGAATACAAGGCTGATGCGCTAATATTACCCGAATATGACAATATAATAGTCGAGTCCGTAAAACCCTGCGAAGACAGTCAAAGAGCTTTTATTGCACGGCTTTATGAGTGTGAGGGCGGATTTGTTAACACAAAAATTAATTTTTTTGAAGGGGCAAAGAGCGTGCAAGAAACAAATATGCTTGAAGAGCCGTTGGGTGAAATAATTGATGTAAACTCGTGTTGTCTCACGTTTAAGCCTTTTGAAATAAAGACCGTTAAGGTTTTTTATTAAAAAAAGACTGTGCTGTCCTTTTTTACAGCACAGTCGGTTTTTAATCTTAGGCTCTTGAATATTTCATCTCTACAATTGCTTTTTCAAGAGTCTTGCTTGGGTTAAGTGTATTCAGCCATTCGTCTTGAGACCGTTCCGAAAAAATAACGGGCATCCTATCGTGTATGAAATTGATGCTTTCCGATGCGGGGCGCGTGAGAATAACAAAGGTTTTCTCGTTTGTCTTAGGGCTTATTCTCGATACTCCCGCGAGCCAAATAAATCCGTGCTCTACGGGCAAAAGCTTAAACTTTATTTTTTCCGTATTTCTCTTTTTCCACTCAAAATAATAGGAACAAGCTATAAGACATCTTCCCGTTTGCATAGGAAGTCGGAACATTGATTTTGTTTCGGCAGTTTCGCTGCGGGCGTTGATTACAATTCCCTTACCGTCAAAACGATTGAAGCCCCAACGCATAGGTAGAATTTCCCCGCACGAGGTTAAAACAGGCACTTTGTCTGAGGGGAAAATCTCTCCTGTTTTAACTTTGGATTTCTTTTCGGCTTCCTCGATAATGGAACGCATAACCCTGTCTTCAGTTTCAATGTAGAATCGTCCGCACATACAAACACTTTCTTTTTTATATTTTTTCTGATTATAAAATCTTTTAGCGAAAATATCAAGTGTCATGTTTCACGGCGCTTGCAGGCAACGAGCCCTACTGAGTTACTGTTTTTTTAGTTGTTTTTTGTTTTGTAAGAATTTTTCGGCTTCTGATACTATTATCGGAGGAATACAAAGGAAACCGACAACAAGCCACTGCTGCAGATTTAAGGGGACTGTGTTAAATATTCGAATTAAGGGATGTATTATAACAACCGATATTTGAAGCAGCGCGCATATTATTGTACTGAAAAATAAGTTTATATTTTCTACCGGGGAAATTTTGAATATTGAATGTGTACTGCGTACGTTGAATGCGTGAAAAATTTCTAAAAAGCTAAGCGCGCAAAATGCCATCGTGCGTCCTGTATCTATAGAATAACGTGTTGTTCCGAATATAAACGCAAAAAGCGATAAAGCACCGAAGAGCATACCCTCAACAGCTATATCAAACCCTTCGGTTTTTGTGATAATTCCCTTGTCCTTAGCAAGCGGTTTTCTTGACATAATGTCTTTTTCCGGTCTTTCCATGCCTAAGGCCATTGCGGGAAGGGAGTCTGTAACTAAGTTTATCCAAAGTAATTGGATTGGAAGCAGAGGAGTGGAATATCCTAAAAGAAACGCCGAAAAAACCAGCAATATTTCGCCTATATTGCTTGAGAGAAGAAAACGCACGGACTTCTTTATATTGTCAAAAAGACCCCTTCCGATTTCTACCGCATTTACAATAGTTGCAAAATTGTCGTCAGCCAAAACAAGGTCTGAGGCATTTTTAGCTACCTCGGTACCGTTTTTACCCATAGCACAGCCTATGTCGGCACGCTTTAGGGCGGGAGCATCGTTTACGCCGTCGCCTGTCATCGCTACTATTTCACCGTTAGACTTGTAAGCATCTACGATTTTGACCTTATGCTCGGGCGTCACCCTCGCAAAAACACTGCATGAGCAAACCGCTTCTTTGAGCTGCTCGTCGCTCATACGCTCAAGCTCATCTCCATTGATAACACTAAAACCCTCTGTGTATATACCGAGTTTTTTAGCCGTTGCTTTCGCCGTCAGCGCATGGTCACCGGTTATCATAACGGGCGTAATTCCGGCATTTTTGCAGGTGCTTACAGCCTTTACCGCTTCGGGTCTTATAGGGTCTTCTATTCCGATAAGTCCGAGGAATGTCAAATCGTCAACCAAGATGCTCTGTGGCGAGTCAAGCTGTTTCATAGTTACCGCTATTACCCTTAACGCATTTTTTGCCATCTCTGAGTTAACGTCTAATACTTTGCTTCGCAGATTGTTTCCAAAACTCTGAGTTATGCTCCCGTTATAATACTGTTTGCATTTCGACAGCAGAATATCGGGCGCACCTTTCGTAACCTGTATGAAATTCTTTCCGTTTCTATGCACGGTAGTCATCATTTTAGTTTCGCTTGAGAAGGGGATTTCCCTGATTCGGGGAAAAAGCTTCTCTAAATCAGAATATTTCTGTCCGGAATTTAGAAATACGTTTAAGATAGCGTTTTCAGTCGGTTCGCCCACAGCAGTAAGCCTGCCGCCTTTTTTTTCAAAGCTGGAATTACAGCAAAGTGAGGCATACATAAACAGTCCTGCGGCTTCGGGAGAGCTTGCATCAAGCTCTTTTTTTTCAGGTATGTAAACTCTTGTTGCCGTCATCTTATTTTGAGTCAGCGTCCCCGTTTTGTCCGAGCATATAACGGAGGCACTGCCGAGAGTTTCAATACTGGGCAGTCTGCGCACTATGGCGTTTTTCTTTGAGAGCTTACCTACCCCGAGAGATAAAACAATAGTCACAATGGCGGGAAGACCCTCCGGGATGGCAGCTACGGCAAGACTTACGGCGGTCATAAAAGCATCCGGCGCGGATGACCTTCTGATTAATGCGAGTACGAATATTACTGCGCATACAGCTAAAGCTCCGGAGCCTAAAAGCTTTGATAATTTTGCAAGCCTTTGTTGCAAGGGAGTGTCTTCATTCTTTTGATGAGTAAGCATTTTTGCTATTTTGCCTATTTCTGTATTCATACCCGTATCCGTAACAACCGCTTCACCGTGACCGGATGTGACGAGTGTTGAGGAAAATACCATGTTTTTTCTGTCTGCCGTGCTTGTGTTTTCGGATAAAACGAGGGACGCGTCCTTTTGAGCGGGCAACGATTCACCCGTTAATGTGCTCTCATCAATTTTCAACTCTGTTGAAGCGATTAGGCGGGCATCTGCGGAAACAACATCTCCGGCGCTGAGAATCAATATATCTCCGTCAACTATTTCACTTGCCGATATCTTTTGTTGTTTTCCGTTTCTCTTAACAACCGCCGCGGGAGCACTTAGCTTTTTTAAGGCGTCAAGAGCTTTCTGTGCCTTGCTTTCCTCAAAAACACCAATTACTGCGTTCAGAATAACAATAGCGAGAATTACTGCGGTATCGGTGAAATCCGGCTCTCCCGACATATATGATACAAAATAAGATACGGCCGCCGCTATAAGCAGTATAATTATCGAAAAATCATAAAGCTGCAATAAAAACCTTTGCAGTAAGCTTTTCTTTTTTTCACCCTTAATTTCGTTATTTCCGTTTTCGCGCAGTCTCTTCTCCGCTTCCTTTGTGCTTAATCCCTGGTTAGATGAAAAGAGAAGAGCAACCGCCTGTTCGGCTTTTACGTTGTGATAGTTCAAAAAATCATCCCCATAAATCGGTCTTGTACAGTCTATTCACCGATTGGATTTAATATTAAAGGGATGCCTTAGAAAATAAATTACAATATTGTTAAATGGTAATACATGACAACTATAACAAATAAGAACGGTGAAAAAGTCGATTACAACAAGTCATATGTTTTTAGCTACATTATCAAAGAGCGGTAGCGATAAAGTCCCCCTGCCTGATACGGCAGGGGTTTTGTTATTTTAAAGTGTACGGCTTGAGCTGAAAATTGACAATCAGGAAACGGCGATTTTTCAAATTCGTTGAGTTTATAATACCTAAGCGGTTTTATACTGTTTATTAGAATCTTAATAATTATGCAGTTGCTAAAATCGCTAAATAATGATAAAATCAACTATATATAAGTACCCTGGGGAGAATGATACCGTGTTAAGGCTTTTTAAATATTTAAAACCGCACAAGAAATTTGCGATGTTTACGATATTTCTCGTATTTTTCAACAACATCCTTACTCTTGCGCTTCCTTTTCTTATGTCTGAAGTCATTAATAAGGGTATTACAAACGGTGATGTCGGTTATATTATTAAAATCGGCTCGCTGATGCTTGTCATTTCGGCGCTTAATATGGGAATATCGGTGGCATCAAGCTATTGCTCAAGCAGTGTATCAGCGGGTTTTTCAAGGATACTTCGGCGCGAGGTCTTTCTTAAAATTGAAAGCTTCTCACAGGCTGATTTGGATAAAATCGGCGTTCCGTCGCTGATAACACGCTCCACTAACGACATACGCCATGTTCAGGATATGACGCTGATGCTGTTAAAATCCGTTGTCACCGTTCCCGTAATGCTTGCGGGCGGCTCTATTATGGCGGTTGTTATGGACCCCACGCTTTCACTTATAATTTTCGCTATAGCTCCTGTTATAGCGCTAATAGCTTTTTTTGTAGCCAAAAAGATCATCCCTAAATTTAAGATAGTTCAGACTAAGACTGATAAGCTCAATCTCATAATCCGTGAGGGCATAAACGGCATTCGCGTAACGCGCGCCTTCGGCAGGAAGAAATATGAGTTTGAAAGATTTAATAAAGCTAATTATGAGCTGACGGAAGTAGCCTTAAAAATCAACCGCACATTTGCCTCTCTTATACCGATTATCACACTTTTCATATTTTCGATAGTAATAGGTCTTGTATATATAGGCGGCAGGCAGATACAGGTCCTTACGGACCCTGTTGAAGTTTCAAATACCGTAGGCGACCTTCAGGCGTTTATACTCTATCTTATATTTATCGTACTCGCGCTTTCTACGGCCGCCGCAATGTTCATTATGATACCCAGGGCAAGGATTTCTGCCGTAAGGATATGCGAGGTGCTCGATGTAGTGCCTGAGATTAAGGAAACGTCGTCTGATAAAGATGGGGGAGAGCTTAAGGGGCGTCTCGAATTCAGAAACGTCAGCTTCGGTTATAATGGGGACGAGGGCTTTGTCTCCGTGCTTGATGATATAAGCTTTACATCAAACGCCGGAGAGGTTACGGCGATAATTGGCGGCACAGGCTCGGGTAAATCGACGATAATAAACTTGATACCGCGCTTTTACGACGTAACGGACGGCGCGGTGCTGATTGACGGAGTAGACATCAGAGATATGCGCCAGAGCACGCTACGCGCAAAGATAGGGTTTATACCACAGGAGGTATTCTTGTTCAGCGGCACTATAGCCGACAATTTGAGATACGGTAAGGAGGACGCAACGGACGAAGAGCTTTGGCGTGCACTTGAAATCTCTCAGGCGAAGGATTTCGTTGAAAAGCTGCCGGACGGGCTTAACCACTTTGTCTCTCAAAACGGCATAAATCTTTCCGGCGGACAGAAGCAGAGGCTTGCTATTGCAAGAGCCATTATTAAAAACACTGAATTCTATATATTTGACGACAGCTTTTCGTCACTTGATTACGCTACTGATTCGCGTTTAAGGCGAAAGCTTCACGAATCATTGACGGATGCAAGCATAATAATTGTAGCGCAGAGAGTCGGCACAATAATCAATGCCGACAGGATAATTGTACTTGACAAGGGAAAAATCGCCGCCGAAGGAACACACAAAGAGCTGTTAGAATCGTCTGAGCTTTACGGCGAAATAGTCGCGTCGCAGCTGAAAAAAGAAGAAGCGGAGGCTGAGACGGTATGAATATGACACAAGTTAAAACACGCGAGGAATTAGAAAAAAAAAGGGAGCAAAGAAGGCGGCGTTATGCCTCATACCGTAACGCATTTAAAAAAGACGAAAAGCCTAAGAATTTCGGTCCTACTATTAAACAGCTCGTATATTTGCTTTTCAAAGGCAATCCCGTTATAATACTCGTGATAATAACAGCTATAGTCAGCACGGTGCTGAGTATTCTAGGTCCGGCTATTCTCAGCGATGCTATTGACGAGCTTAATGAGCAGGTACAGATAAAGCTTTCAGGTGGGCAAATAAGTCTCGGTCTTGTACTGCTGATGATTTTAGAGCTATTCATCGTTTACGGCTTTGGCTCGATTTTAATGTATATACAGCAATACACAATGGCAGGGATTACTCAAAAAATCGTCTGCGCTTTAAGGAGTCAGGTAAACACGAAGCTTTCACGCCTCCCGCTGCGTTTTTTCGATTTACACGCCAAAGGGGAGCTGTTAAGCCGCATAGTTAACGACATAGACAATATAAGCAATACGCTTCAGCACAACATAATATCAATAATAACCTCGGTTATAATGGTTATCGGCGTATTGGCTATAATGCTCAGTATGAATTTAGTGATGACGGCTATCACCGTAGCCGTAGTTCCCGTTTGCGCGATAATCGCCTTGAGAATTCTCGGAATTTCAAAGAGTCTTTTCAGACGGCAGTGGGATACGATGGGGGAACTCAACGGTCATATCGAGGAGATGTATTCCGGGCATAAGATAGTCAAGTTATTCGACCGCGAGCAAAGCGCCATTGACGATTTTGAGGATATAAACAATCAGCTTTACGAGGTTAGTAGAAAAGCCCAGTTTGTTTCCGGCATATTGCCGCCTTTTTTAAGCTTTGTAAACAATATCGGATATGTTCTGGTTTGTATCGTTGGCGGTTATCTTGTTGTCAAGGGCAACTTCACCCTCGGAGGGATAACGGCTTTTATCGCCTACTCCAAGATGTTTACTCAGCCGATGGTGGATCTTGCGCAAATATCTAACAACCTTCAATCCTCGCTCGCTTCAGGTGAAAGAGTTTTTGCAATACTTGATGAGCCTGAGGAAACCGAACCCGAAAACGCTCTGCCCGTTCCCGAATTTAATGAGCTGCTGGCGTTCAACAACGTTTCGTTCAGCTACAGTGAGGACAAGTCTCTAATAGAAAATATGGATTTTGCCGTGAAGCCGGGTCAACTCATTGCACTTGTAGGTCCTACCGGCGCGGGCAAGACAACGTTTGTAAACCTTTTGATGCGTTTTTATGATGTTTGCTCAGGCTCTATTACAATAGACGGCGTCGATATAAGAGAGATAAAAAGGGAAGAGTTTCGTTCACTTTTCGGTATGGTACTTCAAGATACATGGCTTTTTGAGGGAACAATAAGGGAGAATATAAGATACGGCAGACTTGACGCCACGGATGACGAGATTTATGAAGCCTCTAAAAACGCAAGAGCGCACCACTTTATTATAACCCTGACGGACGGATACGATACGTTACTTGAGGAGAACGGCGCGAATTTATCACAGGGTCAGCGTCAACTTCTCACTATTACGAGAGCGCTTATTAAAAACCCTAAAATTTTAATACTTGACGAGGCTACAAGCTCGGTTGACACAAGGACCGAGCTACTCGTTCAGCAGGCAATGAGCGAAATAATGGCAGGGAGGACAAACTTTGTTATTGCCCACAGGCTCTCAACCATACGAAGAGCGGACAGGATTTTGTTTATAGATAACGGAGTTATTAAGGAGCAAGGGACACATGAGCAGCTTCTTGAAAGACAAGGACTTTATGCGGATATGTACAACAGTCAGTTTAAGGGCGCGACGCCGAAAAACAAATTAGACACTGACTTTTAAGTTTTTGAAAGGAAGATATAATAATGCACAACAACGAGAAGACTATGGAAAAAATAGTTGCCCTGTGTAAGGGAAGGGGATTTATATTCGCCGGAAGCGAAATATACGGGGGGCTTGCGAACACTTGGGATTACGGACCGCTCGGAACGCAGCTTAAAAATAACATTAAAAACACCTGGAGAAAAAAGTTTATTCAGGAAAGAGCGAACAGCTATGAGCTTGATTGTGACATTCTAATGCATCCGAGAGTTTGGGAAGCTTCGGGGCATGTCGCAAGCTTTTCTGACCCTTTGCTCGACTGCAAGGATTGTAAAACCAGGCATAGGGCAGATAATCTGATTGAGTCATTCGATCCTGCCGCCCCTTACGGCGCTATGTCAAAACAGGAAATGTTCGATTTCATAAAATCGAACAATATCCCTTGCCCTAATTGCGGAAAGACGAATTTTACGGATATCAGAGAATTTAACCTTATGTTTCAGACATACAGGGGAGTTACAAACGACAGTAAGAGCATAATCTACCTTCGTCCCGAAAATGCACAGGGTGAGTATGTAAACTTCCTTAACGTTCAGCGCACAATGAGGGCAAAGCTGCCAATGAGTATAGGTCAGATAGGTAAAGCGTTCAGAAACGAGATAACGCCCGGCAACTTCATATTCAGAACAATAGAATTTGAGCAAATGGAATATCAGACCTTCTGCAAGGAGGGGACTGACGGCGAGCTTTATGACTATTTTAAGGAATTTGCGCGGCAGTATTATGTGGGACTTGGAATAAAGCCCGAAAATCTCCGATTTCACGACCATGAGAAGCTTGCACATTATGCAAAAGCGGCGTGCGATATAGAATATCTTTTCCCGTTCGGTTGGGGTGAGATAAACGGCACGCACAATAGGAAGGACTTTGACCTCACGCGCCATCAGGAATACAGCGGACAGAAAATTGAATATACCGACACGTCCACAAACGAAAGGTTTGTGCCGTATATTGTGGAATCGACATACGGGCTTGACAGAACTGTATTAGCTATTTTATGTGAGGCTTACGATGAGGAGGTTGTAGAAGAGGAAAAGCGCGATATAAGAGTTGTTCTTCATCTTCATCCCGCGCTTGCGCCTATTAAATGCGCAGTTCTTCCGCTGTCCAAAAAGCTGGCGGAGCCTGCTTTGGAAATTTTTAATAATCTTTCGAAAAGCTTTATGACAGACTATGACGAGACAGGCTCAATAGGTAAGCGGTACCGCCGCCAGGACGAGATAGGAACACCGTTTTGTATAACCTTTGATTTTGACAGCTTACAAGACAATTGCGTTACTATCCGCTATCGTGACAGCATGCAGCAAATTCGCGTTCCGATAAAGGACATCGGTGGTTTTATTCTAAAAGAGATTGAGTACTGATTTTGGTGATTATTTGAAAAGAACAATCTGTTTAATACTTATCATATCCCTTATATTTACTCTTTCCGGGTGTTTTCTAACTTCCGAAGGAAAGACTTTGTATGTTCCCATTGATGAAGAGCCGGTATCTCTTGACCCTCAAATCGTATTCGGATACGGCGATGAAATTATTGCGAGAAACTGCTTTGAAGGTCTATTAAGAATAGACAATAAAGGGGCTGTTGACTTTGGAGTGGCTTTCGAATATAAAGTAAGCGCAAACGGTCTAAAATACACTTTTTCACTTAACCCAAACGCCTGCTGGCATCTTACGGCGGAGCATAAAACTGTTTTAACAGGGGACACATTACAGAATTTTGACACAAGTGTAAAAGCCGGTGACTTTGTGTTTGCTTTTCGCCGCGCGCTGATGCCTGAAACAAAAGCCCCATACGCAGCAAATCTTTTTTGTATTAAAAACGCAAAAAAAGTTCACGACGGCTCTCTTTCACCCGAAAATCTCGGAGTAAAAGCAATAGACGACCTAACACTTGAAAT
>MWBL01000051.1 GCA_002069015.1 Firmicutes bacterium ADurb.Bin300
ATGGCCCGGTAGTTCAGTTGGTTAGAACGCTAGCCTGTCACGCTAGAGGTCGACGGTTCGAGCCCGTTCCGGGTCGCCATTTTTGCCTCTGTAGCTCAGTTGGTAGAGCAGTGGACTGAAAATCCACGTGTCGTTGGTTCGATTCCGACCGGAGGCACCATAAGAACGGGGTGAGTGAACGATCACTTCTCTTACCCCGGTCAAATATGGAAGAATAATAAAAAGCACGAAGTGCGGATGTAGCTCATCCGGTAGAGCGCCACCTTGCCAAGGTGGAGGTAGCGAGTTCGAGCCTCGTCATCCGCTCCATTATTTTATAGTTATGGCGACATAGCCAAGCGGTAAGGCAAGGGTCTGCAAAACCCTTATTCCCCGGTTCAAATCCGGGTGTCGCCTCCAAAAAGAAAAATCCGCACGACAGTGTGGCTTTTTCTTTTTGTATTTTTCATTTTTCATAAATTCATTCTTTATTTTACAGCGCATTTTTGTTAAGAGTGCGCTACAAAATATTCAGGAGATAGAAATGGTTAAAAGAAGGCGAAACAGAAAACAAAAGGTGCGCAGCGCTTTTTTATCGGTGATAGTTATTATAGGCACCGTCTTGCTTATTCTTAACCGGTTTAAGCTGCTGCCAGGTAAAACATATTACGCAAAGGATTTCAACATAGATGTTTTACGCAGTAAGGTGGATTATAACGATAACGGTATAAATGACTATACCGATATACTGCTCGGGGCAAAACTTGATGCCGAAAATCATCCGAGGTATGACAGCAGCTATTACGGTAACGGGGGGTACCCACCCGATAATATCGGCGTATGTACGGATGTAGTCTGGCGTGCCTTTAAGAATGCGGGTTACTGTCTTCGCGATATGGTAGACAACGATATAAAAGAAAGACCCGACTCCTATACCGAAATAACCACACGTGACAAAAATATTGATTTTCGCAGGGTAGGCAACCTTCGCGTTTATTTTGAAAAATACGCAAAAAAGCTTAGCTTGGACCCTCTTGATATAGAAGAATGGCAGCCCGGTGATATTGTGATCTTCGGGAATGACAGTCACATAGGAATAGTTTCCGATAAGCGTAACAGAAGTGGCATTGCTTATATTATACATAACGGCGGTCAACACAAAAGGGAAGAGGATTACCTTACAAGAGCTAATGTTACGGGTCATTACAGATTTGACGCGTCCTCGCAGAGCGTCAGCGCGCTTGTAGAGTGGTATGAACAGGGTTAGGGGAGAACGAACCCTGTATACGCGTACAGCTCCCTGTCGGCAATTATGCTTGAAACGCACCAAAACTCTCCTTCTTTTACAACCGTTAGGACGGCGTTATAAGCTCCCGCGGGACCCGCCGATGTTTTTGTAGAGATTAATAGGGTATATACATAGGTCTTTTCATCGGGCTTTTCTGTTTTCGTTATTTTATAACCGCTGACCCACGGACTCGAAACGCCCGTGACCCAATTCGGAAATGTGCTTTCAAGCTGTTTTGCATATTCATTTTTAAGCTGTTTTGTCATTGTCGAGTACTGTAAAGCCGCGCTTCTGTCCATAAGACCCTTCGCCCAGACATCCGCGGCGCGCTCTGGCTCGCACACACCTACCGAGTCCATAGCCTTTGTTAATAACATACTTCGTATTTTATAAATATCCGTCTGACTTGAAGCCGTGTTCGCGCTGTGCTTCGTAAGGAATATATAAGCGCCGGTTATTACTATCAACAGTATCAATACAGAAATTGACGCGAGAGTATGGGCGTTTCTCGGTTTATATGAAATTATTTTCAAAAACATCACCTTTCTTTCATAAAATCCTATTATTTATATGAAAAAAGGCGTAAAAAAAGACTGTATGGAGTATAATACAGTCTTTTAATTTTACCGCTACAGTCTTATAACCCTTTAATCATCTTTTTATAATACGGCCAAAGTCCGATTTTTTCGGGTGTATGCTCGGGAAGCTGCCAGAAGTCATAACCGGGATAATCATTCCCCTCAACTATACCGGGACCGTCCTCGCCTATAAAGACGTCCCAACCGATAAAACGCATATCGTCTACCACGAGCGCCGCCTTCAGAGCAAGCTCTACGGCTTCCTTAACATAAGGCAGCTTATAGCCCATAAGCGTTACTCCCGTATCGGGATGACAGTCATAGGTGATTAAGCTTGAGGTGTGGGCGCACCCCGCGATTGTTTCCGTTTCCCTGTCAATAGGGCAGCAAATACCGCCGTTTTCGAGATTGTCTACGTATTTTCCGCCGCCGCCGAATTTTGCCGTGGCGTAAACACAGTGTGGAATACGGTCGTCTGTTACAAGTGTGACTATACGATACGTGTTTACCGAATGCGGGTAAACAAGAGCTAAATCCTTGTGCTGAGCTATCAGTTGTTCAATAAGACCGAATTTACCGTCTGTAACGTATTTAAACATTTCCAAAACAGACTTAAAATCACTTTTTTTAAGCTTTTCTATTCCTTTGCCGCTTTCCCCGATGTAAGGCTTTGCAAAGATTTCATCCTTATCTTTTATAAAGCTTTCAAATTGCTCGGGGGTTATGTGTTCTATGTCAAGAATGTCTCGCTTAAGAAAACCGGAGAATATTTTATTAAATTCTCCCTTGTTCTCAAACAAATATGAATGGTCGGGATTATTGAGCCGACTTATGAGCTTTTTATTCTTAATTCTCGTTACGAAAGTTTTCCTTTGACTGTGGTTCATATCGTAAAAACCAAAAATAAGATAATCATAATAACCTGCTCCGTAAAGCATCATACAAAGCAGCATATCAAAAAAAGTAAGAAGCTTATTTTTACCCGATTTTTCGTGTACTCGGTCTATGACGCTTGACATTTTCTCAAGGCTAACACCCGAAAAAACACGCATTAAATACTTTATTTTACTCATTTTATCCCTTTAATTCAAATGTTCGCTTTGAAACGGAAATGTTTGCCTTTATGCTGTCACGAATGATTTCAAGTCCTTTAAGGAGCTTGTCCTCCTCAATTGTAAGGGGAGGCATAATTTTAAGTACAGCATTGTCGCGCCCTGCGCGTTCGGCAATAACGCCGTTTTCAAAGCAGCTTTTCATTACTGCTTTAGATATGTTGTTCCCGCCCAAAGAGGTCATATCTATTCCAAGTATTAGTCCTATGCCTCTTAGCTTCAGCTTAGAGCTTAAAGGAAGGATTTCATCGGTTATATATTTCTTTGCTTTCTCGCCTTTAATTCGCGCCTGATTTTCAACAGAGTTTTGCAGCATATATTCCAGACCTGCCTTTGCCGCTACAAAAGCTATCTGGTTGCCTCTAAATGTCCCGTTATGCTCACCCGGAGACCATATGTCATATTGAGGCTTAATAAGTGTGAGAGCTAAAGGAAAACCGTAGCCGCCGATTGATTTTGACAGCACTGCAATATCGGGCGCAATGGCGGCACGCTCAAAGGAAAAGAAGGTGCCCGTCCTGGCGCAGCCGACTTGAATATCGTCAATTATAAGCAAAATATCATATTTGTCGCAAAGAATGCGAAGTCGTTTAAGGAATAATTCATCAAAAACATAAACTCCGCCCTCCGCTTGAACAGTCTCAATGATAATTGCCGCGGGTATATCAGCTCCCGAATGGTCATCTGTCAAGAGGTTTTCAATATATTCTATGGTATCAAGCTCGGGATACATATACGGAGCCGGGACAAAGGTGACATTGTTAAGCGCAACACCGGCCCCTTCTCTTGAATCCCTGTCGGTTGTCAGTGCAAGAGCTCCGAGAGTCATTCCGTGAAAAGCTCCCATCAGCGCAAAAATGCCGCTTCTTTTTTTGACCTTCCTGGCGAGTTTAAGGGCGGCCTCGACCGCGTTAGTACCTGTTGGACCGGGGAATTGTATCTTATAATCAAAGCTTCGCGCGATTAGTATTTCTTTTTCAAAAAATTCAAGAAATTCACGTTTTGCATGGGTGTACATATCAAGGGAGTGAATAATTCCGTCATTGGCTATATATTCAATAACCTTATCTTTTATATAATCGTTGTTATGTCCATAGTTTAGGGCTCCCGCGCCGCAAAAAAAATCAATATAGCCTTTGCCTGTCTCATCAAAGAGCTCGGCATTTTTGGCACGCGCAAAAACCGCAGGAAAGCTGCGGCAGTATGAGCGGACATTTGATTCGTATGCTTCAAAAATATCAATAGTCATAATAATTCTCCATTAGACAAGCTACAATTATTATACATTGATTAGTAATTATATCAAGGGCTTTGGTAAAATTTCATATGACTAATATTAAAATAGTTATGAAAAAGTATTGAAATAATAAAGCTTATACTGTATAATCAATAGCGATATGAAAGGACATTTAGCTCAGTTGGTAGAGCATTCGCTTGACGTGCGAAGGGTCAGCGGTTCGAGTCCGTTAATGTCCACCAGGTCAAAACCCGCGAAAATGCTTTGTTTATAAGCGTTTCGCGGATTTTTAATTTTGTGATATTTTATAAGTGATTTCCAAAATATACTAATAAGAACCTTAAAAGCACTCCTTTTGTCGTATTTATGTCGTATAAAAAGCGGTTATTTATCAGATATGCCGAGAGCTGCTTTGAACACATCAAGGTCATCGTGATAATACTTCTTAGATATTAAACGTTAGATGTTTAAATCTGACATCTATTGTTTATTTTGCAAGCTCGTTGAAGTTCTTCTCCATATAATCGAAAAAGGTATTGACGATTTTCTTGTCTTCTTCATTTCCCCTGACACACATGGAAAGCGACAGCTCATTGTTATAAGAGGTTGCGGTCAAAAGTGCATACGGCTTATATTTTACCGCCCCTGTTAAGAATGCATCAGTCGGCTTCTTATTTGAAAGAGCAAGTGCGTCACCGTCAATAGCCCCAATATTACTCATTCCCAATAAGGGGTTTGAATAACCTATTTTAATTACCTCCTCAGAGGCGGCATAGGGCATTATGCTGTAGCCGAGCTTAAGCAAAGGGAGTCCGTAAAGCCCCATAAACTTATCCTGCTTGCTTTTTTCGGAACTGCGTACAACATAACTTAAGGTTTCGACAATGTTTCTTCCTTTTCTCGGGGTGCCGCACTGCATAAAGGCTGTGTGATTTGTAAGTCCCTTTGAGCTGATATCCTTTATATATCTTCTTAAATCAACCGCACACGAAACGGTGATGCCCTCATTATCCGAATAATTTGCCAGCTCATAAATAGAATGAATATACGCTGCCACAAGAATATCGTTAACTGTAGCACCCGACTTTTTTCCGGCTGCACGAATGCGGGCAAATCTTTCGCTGTTAATCCTTCTGCGAAGGATAAACGACTTATCCTCCTTGCTTTCGGGTGAAAAGGGGAACTTATGAGAATCCCGCGAAGAAACATTCTTATAAAGCTTCTGGGCTGCCTTTTTATCCATGGGGCTTAAATCGGAATACACCTCAGTATAAGAACGAGAACCGCTGCGAAGAGCGAGGGGGCTTTTGTGCTGTGTTGTATAATCGTTGTAATTGCTGCACAAGGCGTTTAAGAAGTACTTCAAATCACCGCCGTCCATACACATATGATTTTCAACAATACAAAGTACAGATTTATTTCCTTCATAAAATAAGGCTGCCTTAATCTGAACATTGCTTTCGGGCGGAATATATTGCGTAAGAAAATCATCGATTACCTTTTGGAGATTATCGGGCTCTAAAACGGTTAGAACATCTTCGATTTTATAATCCTCTACCTTCCAGTAAGGATTTACGTGATTGTCTTTGAAGCTTGAGTGAAGCACCGGCGTTTTTTCAAGAAAGCATATCAAAACTGTTTTAAGAGCATCGGCATCAATTCTGAAATCATAGTGAAGCTCGACATGTACCATTCTGTCATTGAAATCCCGGAACATATAATGCATTTTATCCCAAAGCTCTGCTGTTAATTTTCTTTCCATAAATCGTCAGCCTCCTCTTTTTCGGAATTTTTCGAATTTCTGCTTATTGCTAAGATAATTATAATAAAATCCGCTAAAAAGGCGTTTAATATGATAAGCCAGTAAGGATGCCAGCTTATGAGTTCTAAAAGCGATAATATTATATAAATAAGAGCTGCCGAAGACGGTAAAGCTATCAGAAGGTTAAATATTGCGAACTTTTGATTCGTTGAATAGGCAAGAATTACATCACATATAATTGCTATAGCTACAGCCGCAAGAAAAATAAGGTAGCTTTTATTAACGGTTAAAAGCACTTGCGAAATCAAAAAAACAAATACGGCACAGAGCATTATTGCTGCTATTAAGCAAGCCCTTGCAGTTTTGTAACGGTGTTTTCCCGCAGTGCTTCCTAAAAGCTTAAGGAAATAAACCACCAGGAACAAAATTATTCCGTTTACCATAATAAGCCAGCTTAAAGCCCACGCTTCGGTAATAAAGCTGAACGCAAGATAAACGAGCGTCAGCACAAAAGTATAAAGTAAAAAGCCGGTAATCAGACTAAGTCCCTTAAGTAAAGCAGATTTCCCGCTTTTTTGCTTTTTTTGCCGTTGCAGAAAATCTTCGGCTAAATTCGGATATTCCTGTTCAATAAGGTCAAGAATAACCTTTTTATCAGAAAGACCTCGCATCTGAAGCTCGTCTGCCCGTGCGCTCATTTCCCCAAGGAGCTTGCCTTTGTAGCGATATAAGGCATCGTTGTTTTTTATCCCGGCAAGAGTTTTGTCGATATAATCGGATAAACCGGTCATCATAATCCCTCCTTTTTTGTATGCGATTTAATAATATCATTAAAAAATTAAAAAAGTATTAGAAAGGAAAAGAAAATAAATAGTAAAAATAAGCTTATAAGGGGAGTATAAGAGAAAAGAGACTGCCCTCGTTTAAACTGCTTTGTACGCTAACACTGCCGCCGTGGAGCAGAGCAATTTGTTTTACTATGGAAAGACCGAGACCTGTACCCGATTCCTGTGCTGCGTTTGAGGAGGTTACACGGAAAAATCTTTGCCAAATCTTTTGAATATCCTCCTGCGCAATGCCTATCCCGTCGTCCTTTACCGAAAGAATTGACATATTTCCTTCGGTTTTCAGAGAAACGGTTATATTTCCGCCGTCTTTTCCGTATTTATAAGCGTTTTCAAGAAGATTTTGAATTAGTCTCGACATAAGTATATTATTATATCGGGCGATAACATTCGGCTCAATGTCAGCTGTCAGCTTAATATTTTTTTCGTCACTAATCTGAAATTCCTCGAGGAGAGAAGATAAAAATTCGCTTAGGTTTGCTTTTTCAAGCTCATATTTAACAGTGCCTTGCTCAAGGCGGGTTATACTCAATAGTTCTTCAGACATTTGAAGTATTTTGTTTGCGTTTTTCTCAATAACATTTATTGACCGGGCAAAATCCTCTTTTGAAACCGCCTTTCTTTTTGCACGGGAGCATTCTGCTAGTATAACCGTAATCGGAGTTCTAAGCTCATGGGAAGCATCGGATGTAAACTGCTTTTGACCTTCAAACGAGCTTTCAAGCCTCTCAAACATTCTGTCAAAGGTTTTTGCAAGCCTTTTTATTTCCCTTGTGCCGCGTCTCATATTAAGGCGCTTTGTAAGATCGTTCCCGTCCGAAATTTTATCGGCTGCGGCAGTCAGCTTTTCTATTGGCTTGAATGTGCTGTAAGAAATCAGCCATCCGCCGCATGCGGCAAGAATAATCAGAAAGGGCAAAATGGTATAAGAGAGAGTAAGTATTGTTCCCATAAGAGAGGATTTGTCCGCGCTGTCAATAACGCCTCTGAACCAATAGCCGTTTGCATAGAGGTCATATATGTAGTATTGCTTTTCCTCTTTTTTCGTTGTAATAACAAGACCGTTTTGAAAATCCGTTTCAAAGCTTGTTGGGAAGGAACCGACGATAAGCTCTCCGCTTTCTGTATACAAGGAGGTAAAAACACCCGCTCTGAACAGGTCTATATCATCTATATCAAGCCTCCCGTCTAAAACATCTGAATCATACAAATTATCGCTTACGATGTTAATGAGCCTGCCCTTGGGATTGTCGGTGATAGCGGCAGAATTGACTATAAGTATTAAAGTTATCGCCGCTGCGGCAAGAATAAGCATCATAATTGTAATAAAAAGGGTTACACGCAGCTTACCGGACATTATTCTTCACTCCTTAAAATCCACCCTGTGCCCCAGACTGTGTGAATAAGCTTTTTTTCAAAGCCCGAATCGATTTTCTTTCGCAGATAGCTTATATAAACATCAACCACATTGGTGCCGCCTTCATAATCATAATTCCAGCAGTTGTTTTCTATCATATCACGCGTAAGGACGATTTCTTGATTGCGAACCATATATTCTAAAAGCGCAAATTCCTTTGCGGAAAGAGAAATGTATTTATCTCCTCTTTTTACTGTTTTGGCGGCTATATCAACCGTTAAATCATCAATTGTATATACGGTTGATTTGTTTGTGTCATATTTTCTTGATATAGCCCGAATTACCGCGTTAAGCTCATCAAAGCTGAACGGCTTTGTAAGATAGTAGTCCGCGCCGCTGTCAAGCCCCGATATTTTATCCTCAACAGTATCGCGCGCCGTAAGAAACAAGACGGGAGTAAGGTCTCCTTTGGTGCGCAGAGAACGCACAAGCTCAATGCCGTTTTTTTTAGGCATCTGAATATCGAGTACGAGCGCATCGTAATTCGCGCACAGCAGGCAGTCCTGGGCCTGTTCTCCGTCAAAGCAGGCATCTACGCTGTAGCCCTCGTCCTCAAGGTATTCCTTTATAATTCTGTTTAAGTCACGCTCGTCCTCGGCTATGAGTATTCTCAAAAAAATCACTCCTTTTACAGAATATAGAATGACATTAAATAATTAAAAAAGTGTTAACATTTCCTATAATATAACATTCCATGCTCTGTTGCGCAATAAAAACATGGTTACTTTTCTTTCCGTTATGGGAATATAATGATGGTAATTGTAACAGAATATGCGTTTGTGCGTGTCTTATAAACAATAGGTGTAGGAATGTGACAGATTTCGATATAGAGCATATAATCAATACTTTAAAAACGTCCGTGCGTACGCCTACTCTATATGTCCGGACGATACTCTTGCCGATGAACACAGGACATATTGATTTTTTCAAGCTTAAGCTCAGGGACTCGGTTATAACTTATATGCTCGGGAGCGCGGAGACTCCGCTGTGCGCGGGATAATACAGAATGAAATCAGACAAATTCGACGGTATCGTCTATCTGGTCGGCAGTAAAAGCGATACGCTTATGTATCAGACCGAGATGATACTTATGGAATATTGCGTTCCGGAGCTTTAATGGGGACAAATCAGAGAAGGAGCTGATATAATTACTTGAGTCTGTATCATTCGAGCAGCTGTAAGCTAAACCAAAAGCGTTCGTTTCGGGTTAATATTTTAAGCATATTCCCTTGCCATATAATTACCGGTATGTTAGTATAAGAAAAAAAAGGTGATGTAATGAACAGTCTTTTTGATACCTTCGTATTAAACAACGGTCTGAAGATTCCCTGCATAGGCTTTGGAACGTGGCAGACACCTAACGGCAAAGTCGCTGCGGATTCTGTTGCTGCGGCGATTAAAGCCGGCTATCGGCACATAGATACTGCCGCGGTTTACGCCAATGAGGAGGGTGTCGGAGAGGGGATAAGAAGAAGCGAGGTTGAAAGAGAAAAGCTTTTTGTTACTACAAAGCTTTGGAACAAGGACAGGGGGTATGAGAATACGCTTAAAGCTATCGACGCTTCCCTCTTACACCTTGGACTGGATTATGTTGATTTATATCTTATCCATTGGCCTGCCAACAAAAAGCAGTTTTTAAATTGCGATGAAATCAACCTTGACACATGGAGGGCGATGGAGGCTGTCTACGACAGCGGAAAGGCAAGGGCTATAGGCGTCAGCAATTTTCTCGTTCATCACCTCGAAAAGCTGATTGGCAAAGCAAAAATAAAACCAATGACAGACCAAATAGAATTTCATCCCGGATATTTACAAGAGGATACGGTATCCTATTGTAAGAGAAACGGGATTATTGTAGAGGCTTACAGTCCGCTCGGAACGGGAAAGCTTCTCGGCGACAGGGAGCTTAAGAAAATAGCTTCAAGGTACGATAAATCAGTAGCACAGCTTTGTATCAGATTTGCACTGCAAAAAGGCGTCCTTCCGCTTCCGAAGTCTGTAAACCCCGACAGAATTAAAGAAAATGCCGATGTATTTGATTTTATAATCTCAGATGAGGATATGAAGCTAATTGAAAATGTAAAAAAGCTTTCAAAAGTAGGCTGTCACCCTGATGAAGTGACTTGGTAGAAATAGGCAACCAATAATAAAATAAACGAAAATGGAGAGTTATTAATGACCGAAACCGAAAACGCACGAATGATGCCCGAAATGGTAACAGACGACCTTTGTTTGAGAAAATGCAGTCAGAAGGATATTGAAGAGTTTTACAGGCTTGCCGTAAACCCTAATGTTACAAAATTTGTTCAATGGGATAATCATAAGTCAATTGAGGAGACAATATCCTATGTAACAAGCCTTGAGGAGGAGTTTTCAAAGGGAGACCGAATGACATGGGCGATTTGCTCAAGGGCAGCTGATGTTTTTATGGGTCTTGTTTCCCTCTCGCAAATAAACGAAAAAAATTTTTCTGCCGAAGCAGGATTTTGGCTTGGCGAGGAGCATTGGAACAATGGCTATGCCACGCAGGCGTTAAAGGCGGTCATAGATTACGGACTGTACGGCAACCTTAATCTGCACCGAATTTATGCAAGACACTTTGTTGAGCATCTTGCCTGTGGGCGTGTTCTGCAAAAGGCGGGAATGATATTTGATGGAGTTGAAAGAGGCTCCGTTTACAGCAAGGGAAGGTTTTTTGATGCCGCAAGGTATGCAATAACTAAATAATAAAATAAGCGGCGATATTCTCGCCGCTTAATTTGATGATTAAGAACAATATTATTCGCTCAATTTATGGATAAACAGACCGCTTAACAGCTTTGGCTCAAACCATGTGGATTTTGGCGGCATAACCTTTTGGGCATCGGCTATTGACATTAAATCCTCAAGTGTTGTCGGGTACATTGAAAAAGCTACCCGCATACCTCCGTTTACCTTTTCTTCAAGCTCGTGAAGGCCGCGTATTCCGCCCACAAAATCAATGCGCTTATCGGTCCTTGGGTCATTTATACCGAGTATCGGGGAAATAAGATTGTTTTGCAATATCGAAACGTCAAGACGCTCAACGGGATCGTTTTCATCAAATGCTCCGTCTTTTGCCTCAAGAACATGCCATTTACCTGATAAAAACATCCCGAAGGTATGTTTCTTCTCGGGCTTAAAGCAGCCCTGTGCAATAAACGGAAGTACTCTGAATTTTTCCCTGACTCTCTCTATAAACTCCTCATCGCTATAACCGTTTAAATCCGCAATTACACGGTTGTAGTCCATTATTTCGAGTTCACCTGCGGGAAAGAGCGCTGACAGGAAATAGTTGAACTCTTCCTTTCCCGTATAGTCAAAGCTATGTTCGCGCCTCATCTTTGCCACATTAACGGCGGAGGCGCATCGGTGATGACCGTCTGCAATATAAAAAGCTTCAACCGGGGCAAAGGCTTTTGTTAAGCTGTCACAAACAGTAGCATCGTTGATAACCCAGACGGTTTGAGAAACGCCGCCCTGAATAAAATCATATATGGGAGAGTTTTCTCTTTGCCATTTGGAGATTATATCAGCGATTTCATTCTTTTCACGGTAGCATAAGAAAATCGGTCCCGTGTTGGCATCGCAAATATCCACATGGCGGATACGGTCAGCCTCTTTGTCAGCTCGTGTAAGCTCATGCTTTTTTATAGTGCCGTCGATATAATCATCAACCCGTGCACAGCCTACAAGGCCGGTCTGGCTTCTGCCGCCCATAATCTGTCTGTAAATGTAAAAGCAAGGCTCTTTATCCTGAATGAGGATACCCTTCTTTGAAAGGTTAAGCAAATTTTCTTTTGCCTTTTCATATACGGACATATCATATATGTAAGTGTCAACGGGCAGATCGATTTCGGCTTTATCTACATGAAGGAACGAGTAAGGATTACCCTTAGCCATTTCTTTTGCCTCGCTGCTGCTCATGACATCGTAGGGGAGAGCGGCAACCTTATTTGCATATTCCGGCAACGGGCGAAGGGCCCTGAAGGGTTTATAAACAGCCAATTAAATCACTCCGTACTATAGTTTGGATTTTGCATTATTTTGACATAATCTATTATAAATTCTGTTTCAAAACCCGGCAGCTTTGTAAATATACTTGGCAGCTCGAGTGAAATAATGGCATATTCATCTGCCTGGGAGACTCCGTCCGCAAAAGTGGACCTGACGCACTCAACGCCGTTTATATAAAAAACATACTCGCTCGGAGTCCACATTAGTCCATAGGTATTATATTCTTCATAGATGTTATTAGCCTTGTAGCTCCCTAAACGCTGAGAACGAGTTTCCTGATAGCCGTCAACATGGATATTCAAAGACACCGAATTATATTTCAGCTTTTTGTCGTAATTAAAAGCCTCAAAAATATCCAATTCCGCTCCGCCGACGCCGCCTTGTGAGAGCTCCTTGCTTGCCATTCCGGAGGAATTAAGCCAGAACGCACTCCAAAAGCCACCGCCCTTACTGCAAATACAGCGTATTTCAAAATAGCCGTATTTGTATTCGTTTACAGTTCTTATCATCCCGGCATACCAGCCCTCACCGTACCGGGCATTTGGATTATCACTATTTAAGTACTCTGCCTTTATATAAAGATTGTCGTTCTCAACACGCACCTGATTTTTCGAGTTAAAACCCGCTCTTCTGGCACCGTCGGCACGATAAGCCCAAGCTTCTGTGTTGAGAGTATCTGAATTGAAATCATCGAAAAATACTGTTTCATATCCGGATAGGTCAAGAGCCTCACCTCTTGGTGTAGTAGCTGTGTCTGCCAATAAAACTCCCATATACTCACCCATAGCATAAGTATACTCTCCCGCCCGTAACCAATCTGCGGTAGTGAGCACCGAAAGAAATGCAAGAAAAGTCGCTATTAGTCTGTGAAGTGCTATTTGCTCTCTGTCAGAAAACATATTGAACCCTCCAATCAATTATTGGGAACAAGCGGAAACAGCGGCTACAGAACCGTCCGCTGCGGCGGTAGTTAATTGACGCAATGACTTAGCCCTGCAATCGCCCGAGGCAAATATGCAATCAACATTTGTTTTGCAGTCTTCGCCCGCAACAATGTAGCCTGCAGAGTCAAGCTTTATCAAATCCCTGAATATCTCATTATCGGGAGTATGACCTATTGAAACAAACAGCCCGTCAAGCTCAATAGTTTTCTTTTCTTTTGTGTTGACATCCTCTATTGTAACGGATTTTAGAAAGTCGTCGCCTTTCAGCTGTGTTATATTTGCGCAAAGCAGCAGCTCGACATTTGCTTTGCCGTTAATTTCGTCAACCTTGAATTTTTCCGCCCTGAATTCGTTTCTTCTGTGAATTAAATACACTTTTTTACAAATATTTGCAAGATACAAAGCGTTAACAAGTGCTGAGTCGCCTCCGCCCGCTACTGCGACGGTTCCGTTCTTGAAAAACATTCCGTCGCAAACGGCACAATACGAAATACCCTTGCCCTCAAAGTAGGCCTCGTTTTCCAAACCGAGCTTCCTGTGCTTTAATCCAGTAGCGATTATCAGGTTTTTACACTCGTGGTTCCCGGAGCTTGTAAATACGGTTTTAATCTTTCCGTCTATTACCTTCGTTACCTTTTCAAACTTAAACTCGGCGCCGAAGGAGGTGGCTTGCTGAAAAAGATTATCGGAAAACTCTGCCCCGCTGATTTGT
>MWBL01000052.1 GCA_002069015.1 Firmicutes bacterium ADurb.Bin300
GAACGATTATCTTAATCGAATCGTCACCCGCCATTTTGGCAATTTCGCCCGAATAGACGCCTGCCGCATTGATAACATATTTTGCCTTGATATCTCCCTGTGAGGTGCCGAGAATAAAAACACCGTCTTTATCCGTAATACTTTTAACCTCGCAGTTTCGGAAGAACTGCGCCCCGTTTACAACGGCATTTTCAACCGCGGCAATAGTAAGCTTATAAGGACAAACTATACCGGAGCTCGGAGCATGAATTGCGCCGACCGCCAGGTCGCTTATCTGTGGTTCAAGCTGTTTAAGCTCCTGCTTGCTCAGAATAGCAAGTCCTTTAACCCCGTTAACTTCGCCCCTCTTTTTCAGTACCTCAAGTGTTTTAAGGTCATCGTCCGAAAAAGCCAAAACGAGAGAACCGTTGTTTTTATATAAAACATCAAGCTCCTCGCACAAATCCTGCATAAGCTGCGTCCCGCGTACATTCAGCTTAGCCTTAAGCGTACCTGTAATTGCGTCAAGTCCCGAGTGAACAATCGAGCTGTTCGCCTTTGTGGCGCCCATTGCCATATCGCCTTGCTTTTCCAAAACGGCAACCTTAATGTTGTACTTCGACAACTCCCTCGCCGTCAGCGCACCAACAACACCTGCGCCAATTAAAGCAACATCAAATTGCATGAATATTCTTTCCCCTTTAATTAATATATTACTTACTCAACAGATTTGAGTGATTCGACCATACTAAGCCTCTTTAGGTATTTGTGCATAACAAGGTTGACTAAGAAGGCAAAAAGCAAGGTTATCAAAGTTCCTGCGCCGTAACTGACAGCCGAGATGCTTTGACCGAGGGTTACCGAGTCTATAATTATTGTCATAATTATCAGCTTATGCAAAACTAATCCCATCCCAAAACCTGCTAAGATACCGAAAAACATCAGGATAATATTTTCTCGGTATATGTAAGCGGACACCTCGCCGTCATAGAAGCCAAGCACCTTCAAAGTGGCAAGCTCTCTTAAATGCTCGTTAATATTTGTGCTGTTGAGAATATACAGTACAACAAACGCAAGCATTGCCGCTGCCACAACAATAACGGCAATAATGATATAAATACTTTTGATGATATATGAAAAGCTGTCAAGAATTGCAGAGGTAAAGATAGAGCCGTTCACTCCCGCCAGCTCGTTAATTTGTTTTTCCAGCTGTAAACGACTTTCAGGGGTTAAATCATTTGAAATGTGACCGGTCAGACAGTTGAAAGTCGGTGCTTTTGCAGTGAGCTGTTGATAATAGGCAGGTGTCATATAAATGTAGTGGAAGGTATAGTTTCTGACAATACCCGCAACCTTGATTTTATAGGATATCTCCTTTGTGCCTTCTATGCATGATACTGTCACCGTATCGCCAACCTTTGCGCCTACGGCCTTTGCGAAGTTATCGGTAATTATGGCGCCCGAATCGTCAAGAGTCAAAAGCTTTCCTGTTTTATAGTCGATTAGTCTGACATACTCGTCCATTCTTGAGGGGGCCTCCGGCACGTAAATGTTTACATCATAGCTTCCGCCGGCATCGGCCGATACCGAGCTGCGGTACATCATGAGATGGGTAAGCATAGTGTTATGAATACCGCTTAGCGAATTGATGTCAGCCACTACTTTGCTGTCCGCAGAACCGGCCTGTTCATCCTTAAGAGCTATTTGAATACCATATCGCGCTATTCCGTCTTCATTAAACTGCTTCAATATAACGGCACGCGCCGAGTCAACAAAACCGAATCCCGCAACGAGCAACGCCGTACATCCGCCTATGCCGAGCACGGAAAATAACAGCCGCTTCTTGCTTCGCAGTAAATTGCGTATGGTGACCTTTGAGGTAAACCCGAGTCTTTTCCAAATAAATCCTATTTTTTCAAGGAATACGCGCTTTCCGAACTTCGGGGGCTTGGGTCGCATAAGCTGTGCAGTATTTAGCCTGAGCTCACGAGAACATGCGACTGTCACGGCGGTCATGGTGAGAATCATCGTAATTACAAAGCCTATAACAATGAGTAACGGATATGAGTACAGCTTGAGCTCAGGCTGTTCGTACATAATAGTCCAACCTATGACGAATGCCTTGGGGAATAAATGTGTTCCCCCCGAAATACCAAGCGCTAAGCCTACAACACATGCCACAGCCGAATAAATCAGATATTTGGAAACGATTTGCCTATTAGTATAGCCGATTGCCTTCAACACGCCTAACTGCGTACGCTCCTCCTGTACCATTCGCGTCATTGTAGTCAAGCATACAAAAGTCGCCACAATATAGAAGAAAACGGAAAAAACAAGTGCAATTGTCTGCATACTGTATGCGGCATTTCCGTAACTTGAGTAGCCCGGCAAATCACGGCGCGTTGTAACCGACCAAGAAGCAGTGCCGAGGTTTTGCAGCACCGCCTTTCCCTTTTGAAGCATCGTGCGTGCCACATCAACCTGATTTTCAATTTCAGCCTTTTTAGCGGCATATTGCGCCTCATGTTCGGGCAGCTTACTCTTAACCTCGGAAAGCTGTGCCTGCTTTAAGGCAATTTCGGCCTTGGCGTTTAGATACTTTGTCTGCGCCTCAAGATTTCCCATCTGCAGATCTAAGCCACCCTGCCTGAGGCGTTCTTTCGCTTCTTCAAGCTTCTTTTTGCCGTCTTCAAGCTCTTTTTTCTTCGCGTTAAGCTCCGCCTTTGCCGAGTCAAGCTTAACCTTCGCCGCAGCAAGCTCTGTCTCTTTTTCCGCATAAAGCGTCTGCGCCCGGGCAAGCTTTATCTCTTCGGCGGCAAGCTCTGCTTTTCTCCTGTCGAGCAATGCTTCCACCTCGGCGATAGTGTTTTCAGCCACGCCTGCCCCCGACATATATGCCGCCGTTCGCAAAACTCTGGCAAGCTCGGGGTTAGTCGCTTCAAGCCTATCGGCCATTTGCTCTAACTCCTGCGGAGTAAGTGAATTATTTGCGTCACTGTTATTGCGAAGATTGTCAAGCGTTGCTTGTGTTGCAGCAATCAGCTGCTTTGTAGCCACAACCTGGGCGTTGGCAAGAGTAATTTGATTTTTGGCATCCTTCAGCTGAGCCTCAGCTTCATCGTAAAGCTCCTTGTTTCTATTGTATTCTTCGTTTGCCTGATCCCATTGTATCTGTCCGTCGGCTACCTTTTGAGCGTTGATGTTGTACTCCTGAAGGCCTGCGTTGTATTCGGTATTGCCGTTGTTGATCTGCTCTATAGCCCGGGCATACTTTGTTTCAAGCTCAGCCTGTGCTTGTGCAATCATTTGGGCACCGTTTTGAACCAAATACTTAACGTCATCAAGCTGCTTTTTTGCTTGGGCAAGCTTTATTGCTGCCTCCTGTTGCTTGATTGCAAACTCATTTTCTCCTAAAACAAGTCTCGGTTCAATTTCGGCCTTCAGGGCAACCGCTCTTGCGGCGACTATTGCGCCCGAGGCGTCTCGTATCCTCTTAGCAACAGAATCTACATAGTCATTATACCCATCCTCATACGGTCCATACAAATAGGATTCATCAAGCGTTATGTACGCCTCGCTGTAATAGTTCACCTCTTCGGTAAAGCTGTCATTGGGAATATAGATATAGTCTCCGAGTTTACCGCTTCCCGCCAAGGTTGTCCCGCGGTCAAACGAAACAAAATACGGCGTCATTACTATACCGACAATTTTAAATTCGTCGGTTTTAAGTGAATACAATATGCTTTCCCCGTCACCTTCAAGTTTGAAGGTTTCCCCTATCTTGAACTGCGAAGGGGTTACTATCTTGTTGCAGGAAACGACGCATTCGCCAACCTCGTCGGGGTATTCCCCCTCCAAAAGCGTTAGTCTGTTTATATAATCATCTTCATCGCCGCCGTCTTCGGTATGGGACATTGCCGCCGACGGGTCAAATCCAAAGGCGCGCAATGTCATCTGTGAGCCGTACAGGTCTATAAGACCCTGATAGGCGCCGTCATTTCCCTTAACCTTAACAAAGCCGTCAACGAACTTCTCCCCGACAACAGCTTTAACGCCCTCCATTTGACGAATCTGCTCAAGGTCTCCCTCGTACAGTCCGATAAACGATTGAAGACGGATATCATAAAGATTGCTGGTTTTGTAGTATTCGGCGGATGTTCTCAGCATATCGGGGCAAGTTGACATATACCCTACGAACACACCGCTGCCAAGTATTACAACCGCTACAATGGAAAGAAACCGGCTAAGGTTGTGTTTAAAGGAGCGCAGTGTTTCCTTAAAATAGGCTTTGCTCATTTCATCTTAATCCTTTCCTCAGTACATCGCGGAGCTACCATTCGATTTCAGAAACCGGCACGGGATTGCTGTTCACCTTCATGCCGACTACCTTCCCGCTGCGCATGGAAATGACACGGTTGGCAATAGGAGTTATCGCTTGGTTGTGAGTAACAATAACTATCGTCATACCTGCCTTGCGACTTGTGTCCTGAAGAAGCTGAAGTATCTGCTTTCCTGTATTATAGTCAAGTGCGCCGGTTGGCTCGTCGCACAGAAGAATCTTCGGGTTCTTGGCAAAAGCTCTGGCTATAGCAACTCTCTGCTGTTCGCCGCCCGAAAGCTGTGACGGAAAATTTCCGATTCTTTCTCCGAGCCCCACGCGATCAAGGACCTTTTCCGGGTTCAGTGCTTTCGATGCGATTTGAGTGGCCAGTTCAACATTTTCAAGCGCGGTAAGGTTAGGTACAAGATTATAGAATTGAAATACATACCCTACATCAACACGGCGGTATTCAATAAGCCTTTTTCTGTTGTACTCGTTTATAAACTCACCCGCGACGCGTATTTTCCCGTCGTCACAATTATCCAAGCCGCCCAATATGTTTAAGACGGTCGTCTTTCCGGAACCGCTGGCACCGACGATAACCGCCAAATCTCCATGCTCTATTTCAAAGGTCGTACCATCAAGCGCATTGATAACAACCTCACCCATTTTATAGCTCTTATATACAGAATCAAACTCAATAAAGCTCATTCGTTTTCAACCTTCCGGAATTATTAAGACCGACAAATTTCAACTTAAACAGTTATTTTGTTGTCGTTTTATTATATAACAAAACTTATATTGAGTCAATAAGCAACCTTTGCAAAAACATTACATTCTTGTAATACTTATCCTCTCTATTGACACGGTGAAGAAATAATTGCTATATTATTGTCTAAGGAGTGGATTTTTTGAGTATCGCTAAAACAAATTACGGAATTATGCCTTCAGGTGAAGAGGTTTTTGCCTATGAGATAAAAAACAACCTTGTAACCGCAAGTATAGTTACGCTCGGGGCAGCCCTTAATAAACTATTGGTCAAAGATAAATCGGGCAATTTCAGAGACGTGCTTCTCGGATTTGATAATCTTCATGACCGTTTGAGCTATTCTGATTATCACGGGGTAACCGTCGGTCAGTATTGCAACAGGATAAAAGGCGGCAAATTCGTGCTTTGCGGAAAACTCTTTAACGTCGAAAAGAATGAGAACAACATTACCTGCCTTCACGGAGCGGGTGAATATTCAAGCGCACTTTGGAAAGCTAAGGAGATTGATGACAAGTCTGTATGCTTTACATATTTCAGTCCGGACATGAATAACGGATTTCCCGGGAGCGTTGAGAACCGAGTCACTTACACTCTCTCGGAAAGTGATTTAATAATCGAATATGATGCCGTACCTGACACCGAGACAATAATAAATCTCACTAACCATGCGTATTTTAACCTTAACGGATATGACTTCGGAACAATTCTTAACCATACGCTTACAATAAATGCCGACTATTATATACCAATAGACAAATACAGCATCCCAACCGGTGATATAGCTTCTGTAAAGGGAACTCCCCTTTCATTTGTCGATGGGAAAAAAATAGGTAAAGAAATAGATGCAGACGCCGTTCAGCTTAAAAACGGACAAGGCTATGACCACAATTTTTGTATTAACGGCTATGACGGGACTCTCAAAACCGCGGCAAAGGTTAAGGGTGACGAAAGCGGCATAGAGCTTACCGTTAAGACGACCTTGCCGGGAATTCAATTTTACAGCGGGAACTTCCTTAACGGCATGAAGGGCAAAAACAATATTTCAATGGAAAGGCGAACGGGCTTTTGTCTTGAAACCCAGTTTTATCCCGATACGCCCAACAATGCGCATTTTCCCCCTTGTGTGTTCTCTCCCGAGAAACCATATAAATCCAAGACTGTCTATTCTTTTTCCAATATATAGACAGGTGTTTTTATTGACTGTTTCAGCATATTTATGTTATACTGAATTACTGTTAATGATATTTGAGAATGGAGCATCTCAGAAGTGGTTCAGATGAAAAAAGAATCTTTCAAAATAATTGCCGTGTGCATAATACTGTCCCTGTTGGCGGTGACACTATCTTTTTACTCATTTGCCGATGTCAAAATATCCGATATTTTCCCCAACATCGTAAAAGCCGGTGACGGCGGAACGGATTTTATTAGACTTCAAAATAAGCAGGTTCGCTTTTATCGTCTTTCTTGGCTGCGCGATTTGATTGTTAAGGAGGACATCATGTCCGTCGAAGGAATTGCCAAGCACAGCACTCTCGTTCCGCTTTCCGATTATCCTTATACATATACGGCAGACACATTCAAAAAGGAAGTTAATGCTTATGTAAAGCTTTTCACTGTGGATGAGGACTCTCAAAGAGCGGCCTATCTTTTCTTTTTCAGGCAGCTTGACGCACTCAACATAATGTCCGAGCCGAACACTACAGACCAAGCAAAAATTGACTATCTTAGGAAAGAGGGAATTCTCATTCCCGATAATATTGAACCGGACTCCAATCAAATGCTTATGGTCGGTGCGCTTTACGCATATATGAAAAACGATTTGTATTATGTTTTGACCGGAAACCCCGAGAGCGATGTGGTTATTCCTAAAGGCACACCTCTTGAGGAAGCTTTGTTGATTTATACTACCAAGATTACCGGTCAGCAAAATACCGTATTGCAGTTCGCAAAAAAGTATTTCAATGTATCCTCCTTCAAATCTTTAGATGAATACATTTATTATACCTCTTTATATGCTTTATGGACAAAAGGACTCGTTTCCACTCAGGAATTATCCACAATCACCGAAAAGGAAGTCTATCGGCGAATAGCGCTGATGGAAATTAGGAGTTACAAAATCAGTATTGGGGACGACGCATCCGATGAGGATATAAAAATGGCCTATCTTGCCGCCGGACTTGGCGAGCAATACAAAGTCACTATAGATTACAAAATAATTAAACCCATAGTGAGCCAGAATAAAATGCCGTTCCACATCCTACAGCTCATGGCTATACAAGACAAAGGGCTTAATATTTCCGAATTAAAATATACTTATGAAAAGGCTTTTGAATTAGTCACCATTAATACAGAGAGATTTGACCTGAAAAACGATTTTTACGCAGACATTTATGAATATTATATAAAGCTTGATTATAAGAGAACTCAGCTTTTTCTCAGGTCCATTCCCGTAACTCCCGATGATGTTGCCAACAAAACGCTTGTAAAGATATTTCTTGAAGACGGGACAGAACTTCTCCCCAACGGTTATTCTACAATAAAGCTTTCCGGCAAACCAAAGGAAACGATAAATCTTTTTGTAAGATATTTGTCCAATGGTAATCTCATAAGCACAACTGTCTATAAGTTGAATTTTGAGCAGGGTTCCTCTAAAGCCCCGAATACACCCGGACTTTCCGATATAATTGATATTACGACGACATATCCGACATATCCGAACAACCCAACGACCACTACAACCCTCCCCTCTTTCAGCGGGTCGGGAATTGTTACGAGTAACGGTGTGGTAGTGGAAATTGCGAGTGAAATTCTCAACCAGCTTTATTCTACCGACGCAAACGGTAATTATATTGATGCCGACGGAAAAATAATTACCTCCTTCAATTATGAAACGCTTCCCGACGGATATGAATATATCGAATACCCTGACGGCAGTATCGGGATTGTTCCCGTAGCGGCAACAATGTCGTCAACACAACCATCAGACGGTTCAATTATTGTTTCCGCCGACGGCGAAAGCGTCTTCGAAAAAATAACTCAACTTACGGATAAGTGGGACATTGTAATAATCATTATTGCATGCGCGGCAGTTATCGGGCTTTCGTTGACACTTTTTGTTGTAGTAAGAAAAAGAAAAAAAACAATTAATGATACTCTGACGGAGGATACCCAGGACAAAGCAAAATCTGAGCCTGATGATGATTTATTAAATGATGATACTCAATAAAACAAATATAATATTCAGGAGGAATGCCGACTTATGCCATCCGAAAAAATCCTTGTCGTCGATGATGATCAAAATATCTGCGAGCTTCTGCGCCTTTATCTTGAAAAAGAGGGCTTTAAGGTAACAATTGTGAACGACGGACTTTCTGCTTTGAGCACTTTTTCCTCTCTTGAGCCCAATCTTGTCCTTCTCGATATTATGCTCCCCTCTTTAGACGGCTGGCAGGTTTGCCGTGAGATAAGGAAGCAGTGGCAAACACCCATAATTATGCTCACAGCCAAAGGGGAAACTTTTGACAAGGTTCTCGGTCTTGAGCTTGGAGCAGATGACTACATAACAAAGCCTTTTGATGCCAACGAGGTAGTAGCGCGAATTAAAGCGGTACTTCGCAGAAGTACGCCCGCAACAAATGCGGATGCCGTTAAAGAAGTTTCCTTTGACAATCTGTCTGTAAATTTAACAAATTATGAACTAAGGGTCAAAGGCGAGATTGTTGACGCCCCTCCGAAAGAGCTCGAGCTCATTTATCATCTTGCAAGCAATCCAAACAGGGTATATACACGCGACCAGCTTCTTGACGAGGTCTGGGGCTTTGAGTATTTCGGTGATTCCAGAACTATTGACGTTCATGTTAAAAGGCTTCGCGAAAAGCTCGAGGGCGTATCGGATAAATGGGAGCTTAAAACAGTCTGGGGCGTTGGCTATAAATTTGAAACCAAATAACTGTTAATATGTTTGATAAAGTCAAGAAATCAGGTAATAACATTGCTAAAGGCAGCTTCTTTTCGAAGTACTTTGCCGTATTTTCTGCAGTCATAATTGTATGTATGTTAATTATCGGCATTTTTTTGTTATTTTTTACTGTAGATTATTGGCGAGACACCAAGCTTGAGCTTCTTCAAAAAAATGTCGTAAATATGGCAAATACTACTGCCGTCTCTTTAAAACAAGCCGAAATGCTTAATGACTGGGAGCGAGCGGCAATAGTTGTATGCAGCTCACTCTACCAGATATCGGATTCTCTTGAAGCTGATTTCTTTGTTTGTAATATGAACGGAGAGGTAGTTTTTTGTAAAGACGTGCTCTCCCCCGACTTATCACTTACGGACAGCGGGCATTGCCTTTTTCACAATAATTACAAGCTTAAAAGCAGCACTATAACGAAGGCGTCTAAAGGCGGCTTTGCACTGTTTTCGACACTTGACGGCATCTATGCCGATTTACACGCCGTCGCCATAGAGCCTGTCATTCTTGATGACAAGGTAACCGGTCTGGTTGTGGCAACTGCTCCCGTAATGAACGAGTTAGTCCCATATGCCTTAAAGGTGCTCGGAATGTTCCTTATGGCGTCTTCCCTTTCGTTGATTTTAATCTCTATAGCCGTATATATATTTACCGACAGGCTCACAAAGCCTCTCAGGGCGATGGCGCAAGCTACAAGGCATTATGCTCAAGGCGATTTTTCATTTAGAGTTCAGCTTAAAGGTAATGATGAGCTTACAAGACTTGTAACAGATTTCAACGCGATGGCAAAATCGCTTGAGGCACTCGAAAGCTCAAGAAGAAGCTTTGTAGCAAATGTGTCGCACGAATTCAAAACTCCAATGACAACCATAGGCGGCTTTATTAACGGTATTCTTGACGGAACCATTCCTTCTGAAAAGCAGGAATACTATCTCGGTATAGTTTCCGATGAGGTAAAAAGGCTTTCGGGGCTTGTCAATACAATGCTTAATATCTCTCGGATTGAAACCGGAAATGTTGAGCTTGTTTATGAAAGCTTCAACTTAACCGAATTGATTCTAAGCGTTTTCTTAGGGTTTGAGCAGATAATTGAAAATCGCGGAATTAACATTTTTGGACTGGACTTTCTTGAGCCGATGGTTATAAACGCCGATAAGGATATGATTAACCAAATGATATATAATCTCATAGACAATGCCGTCAAATTCTCTAATGACAACGGCGACATAATAATCACCGCCTCTCAAACGCCCTCGGACATTTCTTTATCAATTCGTAACAGCGGTTCGGGAATACCCAAGGAAGAAATTGAGAATATCTTTGAAAGGTTTTATAAGGTTGACAAGTCTCGCAGCTCAGACTCAAAAAGCGTGGGACTGGGCTTGCATATAATAAAAAGTATCATTGAATTGCACCACGGCTCCATCAATGTTAAAAGCTTTGAAAATGAGTTTACCGAGTTTTTAATCGCTCTTCCAAAGTCTGTTAAATGATTTTTTACGCTTATTTATGATTTTGTTCACAATTTTAGTATACAATAATATTGTTTAATATTGTTTTTAAGTCCTGAACAACAAAAAAGGAGTAGAATTTTTATGGATGACTTACCGAATATCCCCGAAAACGAGAATAATTCCAATATACCTAAACAGACAGATGAGAGCGCGGCAAATTTACCGGAAGAACCAAGTATGAAACCCGGTGCCGAAAACGTGCCGCCGTATACCCGTTCTTATGAAGCGTATATTCAAGCAAAAAATAATCATATGGACTATGCAGGTGTTTCGGCGGATAGTTCAAGCAAATTCTATTCGCCTTATCGGCAAACTCCCAATAACCCTTACGCTCCCCCGATACAGCAGGTTTACACAACCGGCTCACAACAATTTGGCGCGCCCCAAAATTACACTAAATCTTCAAAGGGTAATAAAATCGGAAAAACGATTTTCGTCGTTATACTCTGCTTGTGCCTTGTATCCGCCTCATTAGCAATAGGTTATTCCGTTAAGGATTTTAAGGGTGCTTCCCCTGTAACCGGCACTTCGAATAACTCTCAGACAGGCGACCTTGACGGTCCTCTCGTTACAATTTCTCCGACGCCGACTCCCTCCGGAGTTTCAAGCTCGAGTATGACGGCTGCAGAAATTTATAAAAAAGTCAAAGACATTAATGTAGGTGTGCTTGTTTATTCAAACAATAATCTCGCGGGCGAAGGCTCGGGAGTTATTATGGGTGAGGATAAAAGCGGAAAATATACTTATATTATTACCTGTGCACACGTGATAAGCGAATACGGCACAAGTATCAGAATCAGATTTGCCGACAATTCCGACATCGGCGCCACAGTTTTAGGATATGACAGAAAAACGGACATCGGCGTATTAAAAGTCGAAAAAGCAGGACTTTCAAAGGCACAGTTCGGCGATATAAAAACCGTTGCGGTTGGGCAAACAGTTTACGCCATCGGCAACCCGGGAGGAACGGAGTTTTTCGGTTCTTTCACCACGGGTATGATTTCCGCAGTTGACAGACCGGTTGACAGTGCTGTCGGCTATTCTCAGCCGTGTATCCAGCACACTGCGGCAATAAACCCCGGCAACTCGGGCGGTGCCCTCTTAAACGAATTCGGTCAGGTTATAGGAATAAACTCGTCAAAAATTGCGGAAACAGATTATGAGGGTATGGGCTTTTCCGTCCCTATTAACACGGTAAAAACAGTTGTAGATGAGATAATATCTCACGGTTATGTGACAAACAGACCAAAGCTCGGTATAACCTATAGTCCGATTTCCGAAAGTCAGATTTACAGCATAATCGTTCAATCAAACGGACTTCCCACAGGCTCAATTATCATCCGGGAGATTGACAGCGAGAGCGATTTAAACAACAAGGGCGTTCAAATCAATGACCTTATTATAAAGGCAAACGGCAAGGATTTAACCTCGACGAATACCTTGCCCGAAATGATTGACAACATGAAGGTAGGCGACACCCTTACGCTGACGATATGCAGAATTAACAGCAACTACACAATAAATAAGCCCTTCAATGTAAAGGTCAAGCTCATTGAAGACAAGGGATATGTTGAAACAGAGCCCGCTTCAACTACCGTACCTTTCTTTAACCCCTTTGGATGATATCATTTAACGATAACGGCGCGATGTATGCATCGCGCCGTGGTAACATAAAAACAGCGCAACCTACTGGGGAGTTCTTGACAACATAAAAAGCAAATGTTATCATATGGGTATTTTTAGGACGTTATTTTGGCTGAAAGGGTGAATGCTTTGGTTGATGTTCCAAAGATATTCGGGTGCATGGTTTTCAATGAGGACGCAATGAAGTCTCGCCTTCCAAACGATACATATTGCGACCTTATGAGAACAATCAAGGAAGGTAAAAGGTTATCTTTAGATGTCGCAAACGTAATAGCAAAGGCAATGAAGGAATGGGCTATTGAAAACGGGGCGACACACTTCACCCATTGGTTCCAGCCTATGACCGGCGTCACCGCCGAAAAGCATGACAGCTTCATAGAGCCTTGCGAAAACGGAAAAATTACTATGGAGTTTTCGGGTAAAATGCTTGTTCAGGGCGAGCCTGACGCCTCCTCTCTCCCTACAGGCGGCTTACGCTCAACCTTTGAAGCGAGAGGGTATACCGCTTGGGATATCACCTCTCCGGCATTTCTGAAGGAGGATTCTGCAGGGAATCTGACTTTGACGATACCGACGGCTTTTTGTTCCTATAACGGCCAGGCGCTAGACAAGAAAACCCCACTATTACGGTCCATGAGGGCCGTGTCGGAGCAGGCTATGCGCGTGCTCAGGGCACTGGGAAACAAGACAGCAAAGAAAGTCGTACCGACCGTGGGTCCCGAACAGGAATACTTCCTGATCGACAGAGAGTATTTCTTGCAGCGGCTTGATTTGATTACCTCCGGGCGGACACTGTTCGGGGCACAACCACCGAAAGGGCAGGAGCTTGAGGACCACTATTTTGGATCGATCAAGGACAGGATCTCCAAGTTCATGGTCGACCTGGATAACGAGCTCTGGAAAATGGGGATAACCTCCAAGACAAAGCACAACGAGGTGGCACCCGGCCAGTATGAGATGGCACCGATTTTTGCGACGACGAATATTGCGACGGATCATAATCAGTTGGTCATGGAGACTATGCAAAAGGTTGCGCTTCGACATAACCTTGTTTGTCTCCTTCATGAAAAGCCGTTTGCCGGGATCAATGGCTCCGGAAAGCACAATAATTGGTCGCTGGCGACGGATGACGGGATGAATCTTCTCGATCCCGGGCATACTCCGTCGGAAAACCAGCAGTTTTTGATTTTTTTGAGCGCGTTGATCCGGGCCATTGACCGGCATGCGGATATTCTGCGGGCAACCGCGGCCAGTACCGGGAATGACCACAGGCTTGGTGCGAATGAGGCCCCCCCGGCGATCATCTCGATCTTCCTCGGCG
>MWBL01000053.1 GCA_002069015.1 Firmicutes bacterium ADurb.Bin300
AAACATAATGCGGCGGAAGCGGGTTTACTTCCGATATTCCCGCCATAATCGCTGCGAACGATGACCCGACAGAGCCTCTTGAGCCGACATAATACCCGTTTTCCTCGGAGTTTTTTACGAGCAGTCTCGCAATCATATAAAGCCCCGCAAAGCCGTGCTTGATTATCGAGCTAAGCTCACGCTCCAACCGCTGTGAAACAAGCTCGGGCATATTCTCGCCGTAAATCTCCCTTGCCCTGCTCCGGCACGCCTGAGTCAGATCTTCCTCTGCATTCTCGACCTTCGGGATAAAGGTGTCCTCGGGAATCGGGCGTATCCCCTGCTCAATTATATCGGCAATTTTATTGGGATTTGTAATTACAACCTCCCTTGCCGCGTCCTCTCCTAAATATTCAAACTCACTGAGCATAACGTCAGTGCTCTTAAAATAGAGCGGAGCCTGCCGGTCCGCATCGGCATAGCCTTGACCCGCCATCAGAACAGCACGGTATTTACAGTCCTCAGGCTCAAGAAAATGAACGTCTCCCGTTGCGACAACCGGCTTTCCCAAGCTGTCCGCAAGTGCGATAATTGCCCTGTTTATCCTATGTATATCCTCTACGCTGTTTATATTTTCGTATTCGCTTGCACTGCTCCCTATCATATACATATTGTTGCCGTCGGGCTGTATTTCGAGATAATCGTAAAACGATGCAATTTCCTCGCACCTTTGGGCACTTTCGCCTCTTAAAAGACTCTCAAACACCTCCCCGTAGGAGCAGGCGCCGCCCAATATCAGTCCTTCTCTCTTTTTGGTTATAAGGCTTTTGGGCATACGCGGTTTTTTATAAAAATACTCAAGATTTGACGTGCTGACAAGCTCGTACAAATGCTTTAAGCCTACTTTGTTTTTGACAAGTATTACAGTATGATAATATGGGCGCTTTTTGATTTCCGCGGCGTCGGCAATTTCGTTATCCTCTCCCCCGTCGTCAACCATATAAGCTTCAATTCCGTAAATTATCTTAATTTTGTGCTTTGCTCCTGCTGTAAAAGCCTGGGGAAATGAATGGACTACTCCGTGGTCGGTCACCGCCACCGCACCATGACCGTAAAAGGCCGCTCTTTCCACAAGGAGCGAAACATCGGTCATAGCGTCCATTGCCGACATATTAGTGTGCATATGAAGCTCTACACGCTTTTGCAAAGAAGTGTCGGGCTTAATGAATTTCTTAATTTTTGATACCGCTATGGGGCGAATAACATAGTCTTTAATATAATCGTCCTGAACAATATCGCCCCTAACCACCACAGTTTCTCCCGGGGACATTTTTTCGCTAAGAGCCTGAAGCAGCTCCTTTTTATCAAAGAATTTCAAAAAATATGAGTTGGTATAGTCTGATATAATGAATTCAAGTATCAGACTTCTGCCGTCTTTTGTAGTTTTTTCATTCTTTTTTATTATGTCTCCCCAAACAGTGACCCTTCCGTCATCAAATGCGGTATCCTTCATGTGAACAGGTCTGTCCTTGATTTTCGGACCCCAAATCGGTCTTAAGGTCTCGAAATAAAGCGGAAAGCCCTCAATTATCTCGTGAGGCTTGTCCGTTAAAGAATTATCGGGCTCTGCAACCGATGCGTCAGCCTGCCTTTGCATTTCAAAAAGCGCAGAAACATTAAGAACGTCGCCTTCAATGCTAACCGTGATTTTTCTATTAAAATGAGAATGGATGTATTCTTCTAAAAATTCGCATACATCGGCTTCAATAAGTATATCCTTGCCGCCGTTTTTAAGCTCTATCGTCGCATGCTCCTCGTTAAAAACGACCTTTGCTTCCTCCAAAAATCCGTTTGATACAGGTATATTGACTTTGACAACCTTTAAGAGAGTCAAAAAGCATTCCTCTCTCAGCTCCTGCGGCGGCAAAACATAATCAAGCTCAGCTTTTTTAAGTCTCAACGCCCTCTTGATTTCACCCGCTACAGACCTTAGACACATAATGTTTTCGAAACGGTCTACGCTTAAAAGCGCATCGAGTGTCATATTTTCCTTATCCAAATCCAAAGAAAGAACAATTGCGTTATCTAACATCTGCAAATGCTTTTTCTTGCTTATGTACCTTCCGAATATTTCGCCAAAACCACTGCTCATAACAGTTCTATTTCCTTTATCAGTTCATTAACTATTTTGTCCTCCGGGACTTTTCTGAGTATCTTTCCGTTTTTGAAAAGCATACCGCAGCCCTTTCCTCCCGCCACGCCTATGTCAGCATTCGCCGCTTCACCGGGACCGTTGACTATACAGCCCATTACCGCAATTTTAATCGGTTTGCGAATATCCTTGACGGCCTTCTCTATCCTTTGGGCAAGCGAAACAAGGTCTATTTGAGTCCTGCCGCATGTAGGGCAGGATATTATTATGGGAGAAGTAACGCGAAGCTCAAGAGCTTTGAGTATGTCAAACCCCGCCCTCACCTCATTAACGCAGTCCCCTGTCATAGAAACCCTTATCGTATCGCCGATTCCCGAAAGGAGCAATGATCCTATGCCTATTGAGGATTTAATCAGGGAGCTTCTTTCGGTCCCCGCCTCCGTAACGCCCAAATGCAAAGGATAATCACATTCGTCCGCAACGATTTTATATGCTGTTACCATATCCTTGACATTTGATGATTTTATGGATACAACAATATCATGAAAGTCACATTCCTCAAGTATTTTAATATGGCGCATAGCACTTTGCGCCAGCGCCTCGGGCTTAGGTCCTCCCCATTTTTCAAGGAAATCCTTCTCAACAGAGCCTGAGTTTACTCCGATTCTGATAGGAACTCTTCTTTTTTGACATTCGTCCGCTACCTTCTTTATCTTGTCAAACGAGCCTATGTTGCCGGGATTTATCCTGATTTTTGATGCCCCCGCCTTAAGGCTTTCAATCGCCAGACGGTAATCGAAATGAATATCCGCTGCCACCGGTATTGACGACTCTTCACACACTCGCGCAAAAACACTTACGGCTTTCCCGTCCGGGACTGCCATTCGTATGATTTCACACCCGGCTTCCAGGACAGCCTTCAGCTGTGCGATATTTTCCCGTTCGTTATCGGCGGGTGCGCTGAGCATCGATTGAACCAAAACGGGCGCACCTGCGCCTATTTCGGTTTTTCCGATTTTTACTCTTCTGCTTTTTCTCATGCTTTTCTCCCGAGCTTAGTTATATTAAAACTTCTTCATAATATCGCTTATTGTCACCACCGCCATAAACAGCAGCAATAAAATAAGTCCCGTTGCGTGAATATATCCCTCATATTTTCTGCTTATGGGCTTTCTCCTGATAGCTTCAATTGTAATAAAAAACAACCTGCCGCCGTCAAGAGCGGGTATGGGAAGAAGATTAAAAACTCCTACGTTAATAGTGATATATGAAAGCAACTCAAGCGCAGTGAGCATTTTATCCTTAAAGGTTTTAGCTTGTGCCGTGGTGTCTGCAATAGCAGAAATAGTACCGATAGGACCGGAAATATCCTTCAAACCGTATTTGCCCGAAACCATATCAAAAAGCGACAGCCGTACGAGCTGAACTATTGAAGCAGAGTCGAGCACCGCTCCTTTAATGACTCCCCAAGCGGTAGGCTTAACGCCTACAAGCTGAAAGTCCCAAACGATATAATCACGCCCTTCATAATCGAAGGTGTCGAATTTTACACCGGTAATGTCTGTTTCCTGCCCGTTACGCCTTACCTTAAAATCAACGCTGCTGTCCTCGTCACGAATAAGATTAAACCCTATTCCGCGGTATGAATATATTTTTGTGCCGTTGATTTCCAATATCTCATCATCAGCCTGAAGCCCGTAATTATTACTCACAGAGTCTTCAAAGAAGCCGTTTATTGTTTTTGTGCCGATTAGATCATCCGAGGAAAGCACAATGGCAACTACAATAACACCGAGAATAAGATTTAGGATAGCTCCCGCTGCTACAATTATGAAACGCTGCCAACACGGCTTTCTGAAAAACGCCCTTTCGTCGTCACTGTCAGTATCCTCGCCCTCCATATTGACATATCCGCCAACAGGAAAAAGCCGCAAAGAATATTTTGTTTCACCTTTTTGTTTTTTAAGCAATGCAGGACCCATTCCTAGGGCAAAATCGTTGACCCTGACGTTAAAAAGCTTAGCAAATAAAAAGTGCCCTATTTCATGAATTGCTATGAGTATTCCGAATAACAGTATTGCTACAAAATAAGGCCACACAGAGCCCCAAAGCGAGGGTAGTGTATTCGTAAAAAATTCAGTCAAATTATTCACCTCAAAAGAAGATTTACCGCGTTTCTCATTTCCACGTCAATATTTTCAATATCCTGTGCGGTAAATTCCGCTACGTCGGGTACGGAAAAAGCCGCATCCTTAACAAGCTCGCCGATTTCAAGAAAAGAAATCTTCCCTTCCCTGAACAAGCTGTTAGCCTGTTCGTTAGCGCTGTTTGCCGCAGCCGGATAAAGCCCGCCCTTTTCTATTGCCCGACGGCAAATATCAATACATATAAATGTATCGTAATCGGGCTTATAAAATGTTAGAGTGCCCACATCTGCAAGATTTAATTCCCTTTCGGCAGAAGGATATCTGTCCGGATACGTCAAGGCATACTGAATAGGTAAGCGCATATCGGGATAGCCTAACTGAGCTATGACGGAATTGTCGTCAAACTCCACGAGTGAATGAACAATGCTTTCTCGGTGGATGACAATATCGATGTTTTCCGGCTTCATATCAAAAAGCCACACCGCTTCAATAAGCTCAAGTCCCTTGTTGAACATAGTAGCCGAATCCACGGTAATTTTCGGTCCCATTTTCCAATTTGGATGCTTTAAAGCATCGCTTACCGTTACATTTTTAAGCTCCTGTTTTGTTTTGCCGAAAAACGGACCGCCCGAGGCTGTAATGATAATCTTTTTAAGCGCTTTGTTAGGCGGCGCGCCCTGCAGACATTGAAAAACAGCGGAATGCTCGCTGTCCACAGGTAAAACCGATACCCCGTTTCGCTTTGCCTTCGAAATTACAAGACTTCCCGCGGCTACAAGTGTTTCCTTGTTCGCAAGCGCTATGGTCTTTTTTGCCTCAATCGCTGCAAGCGTAGGTCTTAAGCCCGCCATCCCGACGATGGCATTAACAGTAATCTCTCCCTTTGCGCAGCCCGCCTCACAAACTCCCTCAAGCCCCGAGAGTACCTTGATTCCGGTATCCGCAAGCTTAATCTTTAAATCAGCAGCGGCTTTCTTGTCAACAACGGCGACTAAATCAGGATTAAACTCCCTTGCCTGCTGCTCAAGAAGCGCGATGTTTGAATAGGCTGCGATTGACCGGACACGAAAAGAGTTTCTTCTTGCTACGTCAAGAGACTGAACTCCTATGGAGCCTGTAGAGCCCAGCAGGTTAATAGACTTCATTTAATTCCTCCGAAAAACAATCATGCAAGGCAGATTACAAAAGCGTAAAGAACGGGGAAAACCAATATGGCACTGTCAAAGCGGTCCATAACTCCTCCGTTCCCCGGGAACAGGAATCCGAAATCCTTTATACCGTAATTCCTCTTGACTAAAGATGCGATAAGATCGCCACACATGCTTATTCCCGATAAAAAGAGTGAAAGCAGCATCACAATGGGATACTTAATATGACTTTCCCCCTCGAAGAAAAACCTTTCAAAAACAATAAGCAAGGCAAAATTAATCACTAACTGACCGATTATTCCGCCGAAGGCTCCCTCAACGGTCTTCTTCGGGCTTATCTCCGGGCATAATTTATGCTTCCCAAACCTTTTTCCGATAAAAAAGGCAAAGGTATCCGTAAGCCAAGCCGAAAAGAGGGCAAACAGGATAAAAAAGACTCCCTCCGTCTTCGTATACGAGGGATATTTAATATAAATATCTCGAAGGAGTATAACCGTTGATATCGCAAAGGGAATTACAACGGATGAAAATATTGCTATAACGGCATGCTCAAATCTTGTCCTTTTATAGAAAAGGAGCATCAAAACCAGGATAGTCACAATATAAGCTATGGCAAAGGTTATGTAAACGTGCTTAATATAAACCGTTCGATAGTGAAAAAAGAACGGGATAATAGCCGAAAACGCGAGGGTTACTATCAGTATCGGAATATTTTTAAGCCCCGATGCCTTTTCAATCTCATAAACAGCCACCACTGTGAAAAAACTGATGATTATCGGAAACGCTACCGTATGCATAAAGAAAAGAACACCTACTGCAAATATAGTAGAGATTATCCCTGTTATAATCTTAACTTTCATTACTATTTTCCTTTCTACTTTCCAAATCTCCTGTTTCGCCCCGCATACTGCTCCATACACCGGTCAAAATCGTCATTTGTAAAATCAGGCCACAATATGTCGGTAAATACATATTCCGAATATGCACTTTGCCATAGAAGAAAATTAGATGTGCGAAATTCGCCGCTGGGTCGGATGATAAGATCGGGGTCGGGTTGACCCGCCGTATACATATAATCACTGAATAAATTTTCAGAAATATCCTCAGGATTAATCTCCCCGTTCCTAACCTTAAGGGCGATTTTTTGAACGGCAGATACTATTTCATCTCTTCCGCCATAATTCAGTGCGATGTTGATAAAAAACCTTTCACACTCTTGTGTCCCTTTTTCAACCTTTTCAATCAGCTTTATAATATCAGCGGGCAGACGGTCTCTCCTGCCGATGAATCGAAGGCGTATTTGCTTTTCCTCGTTTTCCTTTTTCCGCTCCCGGGCTTCCGTTAAGTATTCCCTGAAAAGGTCCATTATAGCGGCAACCTCGCGAGGCGAGCGATTCCAATTCTCTGTTGAAAAAGCATAAAACGTCATGTGCCTGATGCCTAAATCGGCTGCATGCTCACCTATTCGGCGAAAGGTCTTTGCACCTTCGGTATGACCTTGCCAACGGTCAAGACCCCTTTGTTTTGCCCATCTGCCATTGCCATCCATTATAATTCCAACATGCCTTGGCAGGTTATCGGGATTAGGTTGCATTCAAATTCCTCCAAGGGTCATATTTCCATTATTTCGGCTTCCTTATCTTTAGCTATATCATCAATTTTCTTTATAAAGTCATCAGTTATTTCCTGCAGCTCCTTTTCGCCCTCCTTCAAATCGTCCTCAGTGAGCTCTACATTCTTTTTCATTGTTTTGAGCTTTTCCATAGAATCTCTGCGGATTTGACGTATGGCGACTTTGCTTTCCTCGGCAATTTTACTGACATCCTTTACGAGTGCTTTTCTTCTCTCCTCCGTAAGAGTAGGGAAAATAAGCCTAACTATTCTGCCGTCATTTTGTGGATTTATACCTAAATCAGAGCTTTGAATGGCTTTTACAACAAGATTTAACGCGGACGGATCCCAAGGCTGGATATTTAGTATTCTCGCCTCTGCTACGGAAATTGCGGCTATTTGGTTAATAGGCGTCGACACTCCGTAATAATCGACATTAATCCTGTCAAGTACAGCGGCATTTGCCCTGCCCGCTCTTATTGATGCGTACTGAGAATTGAGAGCGGTAATGGTTTTATCCATCCTATCTCTCGTTTGAGCATATACTTGCTTCATTTTTGTTGCCTCCTTTAATCCTTTTATTCTTGCTTTACTAATGTGCCGGTCTTTTCTCCGCACACTGCTTTAACTATGTTTTCCGGATTTTTCAGATTGAAAACGATTATCGGTATGCTGTTGTCCCTGCAAAGGGAAGCGGCTGTAGAATCCATTACCCTAAGACCTTTGCTCAGAAGCTCCGATTGTGTGATTTCATCAAACTTCACAGCCTCTTGCGACTGCTTTGGATCCTTATCGTATACCCCGTCGACATTCGTCGCCTTGAGTATTACATTTGCCCCGATTTCTGCCGCTCGAAGAGCGGCGGCTGTATCTGTAGTAAAGAAAGGACTGCCGGTCCCGCAGCCGAAAATCACGATTCTGTCCTTCTCAAAATGCCTTATGGCACGGTTTCTGATAAAAGGCTCCGCTATCTGCCTCATTTCGATTGCTGTTTGCACCCTTGCGGGAACATCCAGCTTTTCAAAGCCGTCCGCAAGCGCAAGAGCGTTCATAACTGTTGCAAGCATACCGATATGATCAGCCCTGTTCCTGTCCATTTCACCGTTTGCACGACCTCTCCAAAAATTGCCCCCGCCAACGACAATCCCGATTTGCACTCCCATATCGGCACATTTTTTTATAGCCGAACATATTGTCATAACAATGCCAAAATCAATTCCGTGTCCGGCATTTCCGGCTAACACCTCTCCGCTGAGCTTAAGAAGAATTCTGTCGTATACGGGTTTCATAGCGTTACCTCCGAAATATAATATATCCTAAGTATTTTACCTTATTTTTTCCTCTATGTAAAGCGTTTACCAAAAAAATGCCCCGAGTTAAATCTTGACTTATTCGCTTTGATTAAGTATAATTACAAAAGACTGTTCTTGGCAAAGGTCAACACTATGTATCTTGATGCGCGGTTTTTCGCGCTTTGCCGGTTCAGATTTCAGATGTCAGATGATATATGTTAGATATTAGACGTAGATGTTAGATTTAAAGGAAAACGCGAAGCGTTTTTGAATTATAATGGCGTCGAAGATCATTGCTCTGCAACCTGCAACTTGCAACGTGCAATATAAATTTCCCGTTTGCCATTTGCAATTTATATTTTGCCTTAAGGGGTGAGGATTTGAAGGTTTCTTCTATCTGCAGCACATCTGAGCTTGACAATATCCCTTTTACCGAAATAAAATCATACCATTGGGAACAACTTTCCCCTTACAGACCAAAAACCCTTTTTAAGCTTGCATTTTTACGCCGAGAAGGGTTTTATTGCGTTTTGAAATGTTATGAGGAAAATCCGAGGGCTGTTTTTACCGAAAATGATTCCCCCGTTTTCCGCGACAGCTGCGTCGAGTTTTTTCTCGCCCCTGTTGAAGGCAGGGAGGAATATATTAATATTGAATGTAACAGCTTGGCAGTCAGCTTGTGTGAGTTTGGAAAAGGCAGACAAAACAGGCTTCTCGTTTCCTCCCTCTGTGAAGAGCGACCGGAGGTAACTGCGTTTTCCGGCTGTGACGAGTCGGGGAAGTTTTGGGGCGTTAATATTTTTGTTTCACTGTCCCTTATTTCAAAGCTGTTTGCAGTTCCTCCCGAAAAGCTCTCTTTTAATAATTTTCGTGCAAATATATATAAATGCGGCGATGAAACGGATATTCCTCATTATATCGCATTCTCACCCGTAACATCACCCGCTTTGGGATTTCACAATCCCTCTTGTTTTTTTGATTTTACTCTTATTGAAAGGGCGTATTTTTTTGAAGGAAGAAATTAAGTCAATCATCGTAAATTTCCCGTTTGAGGGAGAATTCATCGACTATTATCCTGTCAACAATGGTCATATTAATGATACCTTCGTTATCGAATTTGAAAATAAGTTCGGTGAAATTAATTCATTTTTACTCCAGAAAATTAATGTAAGCGTTTTTAAGAATCCTGATGAGCTTATGAAAAACATACTCGGCGTCACTGATTTTCTGAAAAAGAAAATAATAAAAAGCGGAGGCGATCCCGACAGGGAGTGCCTGACCGTAATTAAAACAAAGGACGGACAGCCGTTCTTTTACGATGAGAGGTTCGGTCATTGGCGCTGTTATAATTATATTTCAGACAGCTATTCAATAGACTTTATATCTTCACCCGAGGTGTTTATGAATGCGGCCAAGGCTTTCGGAAAGTTTCAGAAAATGCTTTCGGATTACCCGATTGACACTCTTTATGACACTATCCCGAACTTCCATAACACAAGCTCACGCTATGCGGACTTCATAAACGCCGTAGAGCAGAATTTGTCCGGCAGGCTCGATACCTGTCTTCCCGAGGTTGAATTCGCCAAAGCCAGAAAGGCTGACGCTGACGTTCTTGTCAATTTACTTAATAAGGGCAAGCTTCCTCTTCGTGTAACACATAATGACACAAAGCTCAACAACGTTATGTTTGATAAGGCTTCGGGCGAGAGTATTTGCATAGTAGACCTTGACACGGTAATGCCCGGTCTTTCGCTTTATGACTTCGGAGACAGTATACGCTTTGGGGCTAACACGGCTGCCGAGGACGAGCGGGACTTGTCAAAGGTCTCTCTTGACCTTGAGCTTTTTGAGCTTTATGTGAGGGGCTATCTCTCCCAGGCGGGAGACTCTCTTACCGAGAGGGAAATAAATTATCTTCCCTTTTCCGCCAAGCTTATGACTTATGAATGCGGAATGCGTTTTTTAACGGATTACATAAACGGCGACAAATATTTCAGGGTCCATTTCCCCGACCACAATCTCGTCAGATGCCGTACACAGTTCGCGTTAGTTGCGGATATAGAACAAAAGCTTGAAAAGATGAAGAGGATAATCGAAAACGCCAAATCAAAAAAGAAATAACAACAGCTCTTTACCCAAAAATAAACCCGTTAAACCAAACCGGATTAACGGGTTTTTAATTTAGGAACAGTTACCTGGAGCTTCTCATTCGCGCAAGGTCTCTGTAATTTATAAGCTGTATTCCGCAATCCGCAATATAACGATTGAACTGCGGGTCACTAAAGAGCCTGTGCTCCCAAACTCTCTTTTTCCAGTTACTCGTAATTGCTTTTAGCTCATCGCTCTCAATGGCGGGATGAATATATGTTTCCGTGACTCCGTCAGGAAAGGTCTTATAGAACTCATGCATATAATCTCTATAGTTCTCGTAGCTGTCATTCTGCGGACCGTTCCATTCACCGGGAATAAGATAATCGGGCATTGCAACGCCTTTATCGTTTGCGTATTTTGTAAATTTATCGAAAATAGATCCTAAAACGTTTTTGTCAATCTTAATTTCAAGCATATCGTTGTCGAATTGAGAGGCAAGGAATTTTGACGGGAAACGGAAGGGAAGCCCATATTCCCCGGCAATGTCGAAAATAAGATTGAGCAGCTCAAAGCGTCCTGTTTCGATGCCGTAAAGTGTTCCCATATGATTATCAAGATGAGACGGAACAAGACCGTATTTTTTGCAATTTTCAATCTGGGCAAGAATTTCACTCTCAACCTCATCTAAGTCGGCTTTTTCTTCAAATTCACGCGAACCGTGATACATAAAGCCTTCTTCATCACGCAGAGAAGCCGTGTTCTTTCTGCTCATCGGACCCCAGCGATACATTCCCCATTCGCTCGTAAAAGTCAGGTGTACTCCTATAGCATGCTGAGGATTTTCACCTGCCCAATTCGCCGCTTCTTTTGCCCATGAACACGGCGTCATAATGGTAGATGAGGTTATGAAGCCGCGGGAGAGCAAATCCATGACCGCCAGGTTTGCCGAGTGGCACATTCCGAAATCGTCAGCATTGATAATTAAATACTTTTCCATATGAATTACCCCTTCAGATCAATTAAGTATATTACGGTCTTTATCTTCATTGGCTTCGCCAAAAAATTCTTCATCATCTATATACTCGCTTTTTTTTACCGTTTTTTTGCTTTTCGATAGAAGAAACAAAATTACGCATGCCGAAATCGCAAGCAGAACACACGATGTAATAATAAGCCCTCTCTTAAGAGCAATTTGTTTCGCCCTTTTTGAGCTCTGATTGTTTTCAACATCGTCGGGGGAGCTTTTTGAAGCCGTGCTATTATCAGGCTTTGTATCTTCCTTTCCATTAGCGCGCGAAGACACTGACGCGGTTTGATTCGGCTCATTCGAAACAAATCCGACCTTGCCGTCATTCCCTTTATTCGGGCTTGAACTTTGAGGGTTCTTATTGTTTTTTTGAAAATCACTCGTTTGAGTTTCGCTTGTTTGGTCTTTTTTAAAACGGTCAACCAGTCCGCCTATCAGACTGCCGAAAGCATCTCCTATTTCATCGGTATCTATGCCGCCTATAATATCGCTTACCCCTTCTGCCGCATCGGCAATTTCACTGAGAATGTCGGTTAGCCCGGAAGTCGGAATCAGGTAGGTCGGCAGGGTGGAATTTAAGGAAGAGGCTTCGGTTTTTAATGAAGCGGCAGTCCCTATAAGCAGCACAAAAATAATGCACGCTATCAGCGGTATACACTTTTTCATGCGCTACAACCCCTTGTAGTTTTAACTCTTTGATTGTATCAAATTTTATTCTCTTATGCAAATAAAAAAACGGGAAGTCAATTTCTTCTCCGTTTTTCATACAATATTCTTATATTTTTGGTGAAATTCTACTAATAAACAAGGTTATCGTTTTAATTCGTTAAAGTAATCTAAGTTTTCTAACTCTCTCCTGATTGTCCTTTTTTCGTCTTGAGATAACGTGGCCGCGGGAAAGCTCATATCTCCGGCATCGATACCAACATAAGAGAGCATATATTTTATTGTACGTATTACTCCGTGCCTGATAATAACTTCGATAATCTTATTGACCTTAAATTGCTGTTTTCTTGCCGTTTCGAAGTCTCCTGCCGAAAAGGCATCAAAAAGGCGGCGGTATTCGCGGCACATCACGTTATATGTCGAGCCGATACCTGCGTCCGCTCCCATCATAAGTCCGCACACGAGCATTTCATCCGGTCCGTTTATTACATTTATATCGCCCCCGCAAAGCTCCTTAATGCGGTGCATATCATAAAAGTTAAAAAGAGTAAATTTAACCCCTATCACATTGTCGATTTTCATTAGCTTTTCCATAAGACTAACCACGTCTGTATCGCCGAGCAGTCCCTGGGCATAAGTGATTACGGGAATTCCCGCCGCATCCGAAAGAGCCTTATAATACTCGACTATTTCATCCTCACTGTGCTTAAAGTAAAAGTTTGGAACCACAGAGGAAACTGCGTCGCATCCGATTTCACGGGCATGGCGGGCAAGCGTGAAAGCGTCTTTTACACCGGCGGCTGCGACATGATTTATTATTACACCCCTGCCTGCGTTGTATTCCATTACCTTCTCGGCGGTTTTCATCCTGTCCGCAACAGTGAGCACGGGTCCCTCCCCGGTTGTACCGCAGATGTAAAAACCATCGGCGCCTTCGCCGTAATTGTAGTCAAGCAATTGCTTAACAGCTTGCATATTAACCTTGTAATCCTTAGTCAAAGGAGTAATCATTGCGGGTATAATACCCTTAAACCTGACATTTGACAAGACAGTCACCTCAAATTATTTATTTAAGTTCATCATTGTAGGTTTGTCAATGATGTGTTACACATTGATCAAAAAATAATTTCGCCAGTTTG
>MWBL01000054.1 GCA_002069015.1 Firmicutes bacterium ADurb.Bin300
TTATTAATCTCATGTAAAGGCGGCGCCGGACCTAATCCAAGCACGCCGTTTTCTCCCTGCAGCGTAACATTAAGCCCCGGCGGAATATGGTTGGGGATTAGCGTAGGCAAGCCGATGCCCAAATTGATAACGTCGCCGTCCTCAAACAGCATGGCGACTCTTCTTGCAACAAAATTTCTCCAATCCAATGCCATCTCAAACACCTACCTTTACAATGGCGTCAATCAGAATACCCGGCACTGTAACCATTTCCGGGTCGATTTTACCAACCTTAACAACTTCCTCCGCTTCCACAATCGTATATTTTGCCGCGGCAGGCATTAAAGCGCCGAAGTTTTTTGTACAGCCGCTCATAAAGCAATTTCCGCTCAAATCAACCTTTGCCGCCTTGATTAGGGCAACATCGCCTTTAATGGCTTTTTCCATCAGGTACTCCCTGCCGTCGATTGTCATTTTCGTCTTGCCCTTTTCAACAGCCGTTCCAAAGCCGACAGGCGTAAAGAATGCAGGAATACCTGCCCCGCCCGCTCTTATTCTTTCCGAAAACGTTCCCTGAGGAATAATTTCAAGAGTTCCCTCATTATACATTTTCTCAGCGGCGGCGCTGGGTCTGGTAAACGTTGCAATCATACCTCTTGAACGGGTTCTCAGCATTTTTTCAAAAGCGACCAAGTAATTTTGATTTGCGGCATTCGCTACAAAAAACAAATCCTTAAGCTCGGTTTGTTTAAGTATTGCCCGCATAACGCGACCGGGATAACCCATCGGTCCAAAGCCTCCGACTAAAATAGTGTCGCCGTCCTTTATAGGAGCTATTGCCTCCAGAACAGTCATTAACTTACCCATACATTAACCACCTTCTGTCTGATAAATTTTAAACAAAAATAGCCTGACTTACTATTTCAGACCCTTAAACAACTCTAAATTATCATAGGAAAAGGTCCGTTCGCCGTTTTCAATGGAATGAACAATTTCAACCACTTTGTCATTGTACGGCGTGGGAACCCCCGCCTTTTTCCCGTAATAGGAAACAGCTCCGTTCATAGCGTCGATCTCGGTTTTTCTGCCGTGCTCCAAATCCTGCAGCATGCTTGCCTTAAGAAGATTGTGCTTTTTAATGACAATAGGGATAATAAACAGGGACTTCATCTCCGTTATCTTATCTTTATAATCAATAAGCTTAACGACATCCTGTCCTTGAATAGGCTCGATTTTAATCCCCAAAGCCTTGGTCACGTCTATACATTCCTTTATAATGCGCAGAATGCAAAGACGCGACTGCTTATTGGCAGCCGCCTCCCCGAAAGTACACCCCATAACAGCGGACATTCCGCTGAAGGATGCATTGATTATCAGCTTCGCCCAGCGTGCCCCGGCAAAGTTATCAACTATCGTCGTCGGACCCATAAGCTCCAAAAGCCTTTTAATTTCGTTCATCTTAGGATTGGGCTTACCTGTTACGGTGCCTATGTCGAATGTTAAACTGTCCGTCTCCGATGTAAGCTCCGAAACACCGGGACCTGTATAGGTTGCCCCCCACGCGATTGTACAGCCTACAACTCGGTCATCACCTATAACTTGGGCAACGGACGGCTCGGGCATTCCGTTTTGCATGGTGCAAATCACCGAATCCTCATTCAAATGCGGAAGAAAGTCTTCTATTATGCTTTTGTTGTGCATTTGCTTCGTCATTAAAAAAACCAAATCATACTTACCCGTGACCTCGTCATTGGTCATCGCATTAACGGGCACATTCATTTTAATGGTCCCTATTATCGATGCCCCGTTCTTCTTCAACTGCTCAACATGTTCCCGGTTGATATCGATTAAATCAACCTGTTCTTTTGCCTTTGATATGTACGCTCCCAAAACAAGCCCCATAGATCCTGCGCCGAGTATTGCGGTTCGCATTAATAATTCCTCCTTTTATTTCTTTGGTATTACCAAAAACATAATTAAAAGCGTCCTATATGGTATTTTTTGGATTTTTTAAAATTTCGTTTATTTCTTAAACAATAATTTGTCCATATGTAAAATCCTATGCTGATTTTATAATTTCTATATAATTTGTCCATATGTAAAATCCTATGCTGATTTTATAATTTCTATTCTATTCTCTTTTCTTTTCTTTGAGAAACAAACTCTTTTTTTCTCGGCTCTAAAAGGCTCAAAAGCTATACCGCAGAAAGATACGTCAAATCTTTCCGCGGTACCTGAAAATATAAAGAATTCGAGTATTAAGTTGTTTTTAAGAACAAGGTAACAGGCAAAAACGATTTTTGTAAAATCTGATTACAGCAGCGACAATTAATATAACCATACCTGCCAGGGCTATAATCTGTAATAATTCGTATTTTGAGTTAAAGGGTCCAGAAGACCGCAGAGATAGGAAAATCCCGAAATAAGCCCAAGCTACAGGCAAAGAAAACACGGCATTTTTATTCTTAAACTGCACCATAATAACCAACAAAGCCGCTAATATAAGGATAATGACGGTCCATGTGCTGTTCTCTATCCCGAACCCGTCCCACTTAAGCTTGACAAGCGCCGCCGCTATGTTTACGACAGTCGCGATAAACAGCCACCCGCCATAAAGCCCGAAGCTCAAGGGTAAGAGCAGGCGCTTTTCCTCTTGAATTTCTAAAAGCTTCTGTAAGATTAAAGCTACAACCACGACTAATCCAATAATAATAAGCGCTGAAAGCTCAATCAAGACATATGAAAAAGAAATAATCCAAGCTGTGTTTAAGGCGCAAGAAATCCAAAAAAGAGCTGAGATACTATCAATGGCTTTCTGATAATACTTATCATTTTTCTTTACTATCATTGCAATAATTGAAATAGTCAAAAGAGAATAGATAACGCTCCAAATGGTAAAGGTGAACGGACTTGGTGTTATCAAAGTAGGATACATATCGGAAACCTGCTTTTGTGTAAGCCCGTTTATTACGCCCAAAGCACCAAGTGTATTGATTGTCAAAGTAATTGCAAATAATATTCCGCTTATCCAAGCTTTATTTGTCCTATTCAAAAAAATACCTCCCTTATAAATATTTTGTGTACCCTGTAAAAGAGTATTTATTGTTAATTGTATTTAATACAGTATTATTGGAAATAAGGCAAAAAAAACCGCGTTTCGAAGACGCGATTTTTCTTTCCGATTTTATTACAGGTTTTATGTATAACAGGTTCTGTTAATTATAACTTTCTTCAGCTCATCCGACAGCTCGTTGAAATATGAGCAATAGCCGGCAACTCGCACCATCAAATACTTATACTTGTCGGGATTGTTATAAGCGTCAATTAAAATCTCTCTGCTTATTATATTGGGCTGGAATTGCATGCCGCCCTTTGTCAGAAACGTCTTAAACAAAGCGGCAAGATTCTTGACTCCCTCCCTGCCCGGAAAAAGAGCGGCGTCGATATGAAGAGTTGCGGTTGTTCCGTTTGGCGCAAAGTCCTTAAAGTTTACCTGAGCCATTGAATTAAGCGATGAGAGCAAATCAGACTCTTCCATTCCATAGTGCGGGGTGACACTATTGGCAAGCGGCACTCCCTTTAGCCTTCCGGACGGAAGCGCTCCTGTTTTAAGCCCGTATCTGTCATTTACATTCAGCGCATAGTAACCTGCTGAGTAAACTCCGTCTCTGTCACAGCTTGGAACAGAAGCGAGCGCATTACAATACATTTCCATAACCTTAGAAACCCATTTTGCCGCCTCGGGCGAAGAGTCGTCACCGAATTTCGGAACCGCAAGAAGGTCCTCTCTTATCTTTTGATTTTCCGCCCCTTCAAAGTTGCTGTCAATTGCCTTAATAATATCGAGCAGCGTGTATTTCCCTCTTTTGAATACAAGCTCGTCAATTGCATAAAGTGAATCAGCAACATCCGTTATTCCCACCGCCTGAATTCCGCTGCTCTTATAAAGGGTTCCTCCCTCGTATGCATCCTTACCTGTTGCAAGACAGTTTCTGAACAAGGACGAAGCAAACGGAGTTGTAAAATCTTTTTCAAGCACCTTTATTATCTTTTGTTGGTCAAGAAGTATTGAGGTTGTAAGCTCGTTAAGCCTTTCCTGATAGTTTCGGAGAATTTCTTCCATACTTTTTGGAGGATTATACTCATACAAACCCTTCTTGACCTTGCGTTTTTCTGTTGCCCTTTCATTATTTCTTGTAACAGCGCGGCAGAACGGGCACTTTTTATGAGGGGCAAAGGCATATTCAACCAGTCTTGTTATTACCTTTTCAAGATTTTCCTTGTTTGAATGATGCCAAAGGTCGTATTTTTGACCCTTTATTGCCTGGAGCATCGGAAGCACAACGTTAACATTTGCACTGTCGGTGTTTCCGAAATGATCATCTGACGCAGGCGGCTCAACGCAGCCGATTACCGCATAGTTTCTCGCATTCTCAACAGTTGTGGGGTATTTTCTCATAATAGAGTCAATATATACCTCATCGCTGAACATTTCAGGCATCGGGCAGCCGTTGATATATATTTGGGCCAATCTTTCAAGATACTTTTCGGTGCTGTTTTTATTTATGCGCGCGCACATATTTATTGCAAGCGGCTGAAGCTCGCAAGCGTCAATAAACATATATGTAAGGTCGTTTGTTGCATCATTGCCGTCCTTGTCACAGCCTCCGAAGGTGAGCGCCTGGTCAGTCGAAAGAGTTTCAAAAAGCTTTGAAACGTTTAAGAAGGAGTCTCCGTCATTTACCAATATACACTCATCCATTTTAAGCACGAAAAGACATAAAAGCTCTTTTGCCCGATCATATGTTATTCTTCCTTCCTCTAGGTCTGCTTTATAATAGGGGTAGAGTATTTGGTCCAAGCGACCGAACGAAACGGCATTTTCATATGCTTCTATACAGCAAGCTATCTGGATAAATACGATGCTTTGAATCGCCTCATGTAATGTGCGCGCGGGGAACCTCGGAACTCTCCGGCATATCTCTGCCATTTCTTCAAGCTCCTCTTTGCGCTTTGCGTCCTTTTCGATTCCCGCAAGATTTTTCAACTCGACTGCATATCTGTCAGCCCAATCTGCAAGCGCCTTGAGCGCTATTATCGCCCCCTTATAAAAGTCCCGGTTGTTCTCCGGGTGAGCCTTTGAGGTTTGCTCAATTTCATTTATAAGCCCGGTCGTTCCAAGCTCAAGTATTCTGTCATAATTCGGAATAAAGTGTGCAATTGCCGCCATATTGTTTTGAAAGCCCGCTATCATTTCCGAAGACCGTCCGAGCATGGCAAGAAAATCGGAAAACCTTGTGTTTATTTTAAAAAAAACGCTGTGAAAAAGCCAAAACGGAAAAATACGGAAATAAAAATAGTATCTGTCCTTTCTCGGGCATTTGAAAGATACGGGGGTCTGGCGATTAATTCTATATAAAAATGATATGTCAAGAACTCCGTATTGCTCTTCCCAAACCTGACCCGCACATCTCTTAGCGGTAAAGTTTCCGACAAGAAGCTCTTTTGGCCATACTATTACGGATTTATTCTCCAGAACATATTTAAGCCTTTCTGTTCTGTGAATATGAGTTGGTTTATTAAATCCGTTCTTTCTGTAATACTTTGTTTTAAGCTTGCTCGCCTCAATACACAGCGCTCTCCCGGCGTCACGAATATCCTGCTGTATATCGTTGACCCTCTTCGTATATTTGGCTGTTCTTCCGATTATGTTAAGCTTAACACTAAATGCCTTAATCCCAAAAGCCCGAAACAACTCAAGTCCACACTCAAGCGCAGATTCTGCCTGTTGCAGAGTAATATTAAGCTCGGGGACTTCAAGTCCGAATTTTTTCGCCTTATCCTCGTACATATTATTGTACTTTAATAGCTCAATAGTGTCATATCCCAAGGATTTTAAAAGGTTTGAAGCCTTTTCTATCTGTACCCGAGTGTCATTATACCCCGGCACCATAACCATTCTGAACCTGATTTTCGCTTCACTGTTTGTAAGCTTTTCTATGTTTTCTTTAATAAGCCTTCCGTCATTTGCAGTAAGCTTTTTGTGCTGCTCTTCATCACCTGCCGTCTTGATGTCAACAAAAAAGACATCTATATAAGGCATAACCTTCTCCACGGTTTCCCAAGGCGCATTGAGGGTTGTCTCAACGACTACATCAATCTTCTCCTTTTTAATCTCTGACAGGAGCTTGATTAATAAATCCGGATTTTGCAAAAGCGGTTCTCCTCCGCTTAAGGTTACTCCACCGCCTGTAGCTGTGTAATAATCCTTATCACGATTAACTATCCGCATTATGTCTTCCACGGAGAAGTCTTTTGAATGTGGATTGTTTATCTTTAATGTTTCCGGATTTTGACACCAAAGGCATCTCAATTTGCACCCTGCGAAAAATATAGTTGTGCGAATTCCGGAGCCGTCATGTACACATGTACGCTGAATTTTTACAACCTTAAACTTGTCTGAAGAAGGATTTGTTAAGGGTGCTTTTACAGTAACATTAATCTTTTGCTTTTTTTCCATTACTCTCTCCCCCATTGTATTATATGCTAATGCAACAAAGCTTAAAATATGGTTTTAACTCCGGTCCTTAACCTTTTTTGTATTGCTGCTTCATTCTCATCTCTTTGGAGAGAATACGCTTTCGAAGGCGGATAGATAAAGGCGTTATTTCGACAAGCTCATCATCACCTATAAACTCCATAGATTGCTCTAAGCTCAAAACCGAATGCGGGACAAGTCTTAAAGCCTCATCGCTTCCGGAAGCTCTTGTATTGGTCATTTGCTTTTTCTTGCAAACATTGCAAACTATGTCCTCGTTCTTAGCGCATTCACCGACTATCATTCCCTCGTAAACAGAAGCTCCGGGACCGATAAACAGTCTGCCGCGCTCCTGTGCGCCAAACAGACCGTACGCCGTGCTCTCGCCTGTTTCATGCGCGACAAATTCGGAGCGATACCCTATGAGCCCTCTTGCGGGAATATTAAATTCGAGATGCGTTGAACCTCCGTCTCTTACATCCATATTCTCAAGCTCGCCCTTGCGCAAGCCGATTTTCTCCATAACCGCGCCTACATAATTCCCCGGCACCTCTATTATAAGAAGCTCCATGGGCTCAAGAAGCTCCCCGTTACTCCCTTTTTTGAAAATAACCTTAGGACGGGATACTTGAAACTCGTAGCCCTGTCTTCTCATCGTTTCGATGAGTATTGACAAATGAAGTTCGCCTCTGCCCGATACCTTAAAGGAATCGGTCGTATCGGTTTGCTCAACTCTCATACTCACATTTGCTTCAACCTCTTTAAGCAGCCTTGAACGGATATTTCTGGAGGTTACATAGGCACCCTCTTTACCTGCAAACGGACTGTCGTTAACCATGAAGTTCATTGAAATTGTCGGCTCATCTATTTTAACAAACGAGAGGGCTTGCGGATGTTCCGGGTCACAGACAGTCTCACCGATATTTAGATCTGATATACCTGATACCGCAATCAAATCGCCCATTTTCGCGGAATTTGTTTCAATTCTCCTTAAGCCCTCGAATTGGTAAAGCTTGACTATTCTTGCCGTCTTGAAAGTCCCGTCTGTCTTGCAAAGCGTGACAATTTGCCCCTTCGTTACACGACCCCTTTCAACTTTGCCTATCCCGATTCTACCTATATAGTCATCATAGTCAAGACTCGAAAACAAAAGCTGAAACGGGGCGTCAATCTCTCCCCGAGGAGGCTCAATACTCTCCAAAACAGAATCAAGCAACGGGCGCATATCTCCCTCACGCTCATCCGATGAAAGAGAGGAATATCCGTCCTTAGCTGATGCGTATACAACCGGAAACTCAAGCTGGTCGTCCGAGGCGCCAAGCTCAATGAATAAATCAAGCACCTCGTCAATAACCTGTGCCGGTCTTGAACCGGGACGGTCAATTTTATTTATAACGACTATCACCTTTTTCCCTAAAGCAAGCGCCTTCTTAAGAACAAAGCGAGTCTGAGGCATACACCCCTCAAAAGCATCAACTAAAAGCAAAGCGCCGTCAACCATCATCATAATGCGCTCAACCTCACCGCCGAAGTCGGCATGACCCGGGGTATCAACTATATTTATTTTAACGTTGTTATAATATATTCCCGTGTTTTTTGACAGGATAGTGATTCCGCGTTCCCTCTCAAGGTCGTTTGAATCCATTACTCTATCGGCAACTGTCTCATTTTGTCTGAAAATGCCGCTCTGACTCAGAAGCCGGTCTACGAGCGTTGTCTTGCCATGGTCAACGTGAGCTATTATTGCTATGTTTCTTATATCCTCTCGGACGTCCAATGTTACACCCTCAAAATCCTTAATTTATAGTATTTTAACGCTTTTCTACACTGCGAAACCCGGAGCTTATGTCATTAAGCTTAAAGTTTTTATTTAAGAACGAATTGTAGCACTATTCGTATGAAATTTCAACATAAATTATTGGAAAACCGAAACTAAATTCTCAACTACTATGCAAAAAGATATGCCGATTTTTATTCCGGAACAGCAAAATCAAGCGCACCTTCGGCAATCTCTGCAATAAAGTGGTCCGAATATATGATTTCGCCGTCAAGAGAGTAGGCAAACCCGGGTTTTGCTATTACTTCAACCCTCTTTGCCTGACGGTAAATTATAACATCCCTGCTGTCTTCTTTTTCTAAATGTTCGCCTTTTGTATAAGGCCCGAGAAGCTTAAAGAAGCGAATCCTTGATATTGGCTTTACAAGACACACCTCAATAAGACCATCATCAGTTTTTGCTTTAGGAGCACACTTAAACGAACCGCCGACATATTGACCGTTTGCCAGAGTGCAAAGCAGCGCCTGTCCGTCGGGGTTCAGAGTTTCCCCGTCGGCAATAACAGTACAGTCGCTTTTCATGCTCTTTATAAGCGCTAATATAACTCCCTTTGTATATGCATTCTTATTGCCGTGACCTGTTTTTTCCCTTTCCTTGTTAATGGTAATGGCTACGGTAGTATCAAACCCGAAATTTATTACGTTATTGCTGTATCGGTTTGCAACCTTTAGTAAATCAAGCTTTCTTACAGGTGCCTGAAGAAGCTTTGCAATATTTTTGAACCTCTCCGTTCCTCCAAAGACCTTCACGAAATCATTACCGCTTCCGCAGGGATAGCAGCTTACACTAACATTTTCATAACCGACAGCTCCGTTAAAAACTTCATTGATTGTACCGTCTCCGCCACATGCAATAAAACGCACCTGTTCACCGGGGTTAGAATCGCACCGATCTCTTACGAATGCTGTTGCAGCCCCCGCAGCCTTTGTTATATAAACTTCACAGTCAGCTTTTTGGGGGATGGCGGATATTGCAGAACGAATCTCAGTTTCAATGTTTCTTTTTCCTGCAAAAGGATTGACAATAAATATATACTTCATAAAATCCCCTCAATATTAAAATTACGCAGTTAGCATTATAATTCCTTGAAAGATTATTCTTTAACAATTATATCGCTTTTTTTGCTCTTGTCAAAAACATTGACGCTAAGATTGCAAATGATATTGCAAGAACAAGACATTTACTAATTAATATCGGACAACTTTAGGGGCAAAACAAAGGCTTTTGCCTTTTCTGCATCGTCAGGATATTTCCGAATACATTATAAATAAAGCACAAGCAAATTGTTTCACTTGCGCTTTCCCTTGAATCAGGGTGAGAAGGTCGGTTCCACTTATTTAAGAAGAGTTTTTCCGTTTTTCAAGTTGCTTTTCCAATTTTTTAAGTGCTGCCCTTGCGTACTTTCTCCAATAACTATTTTTATCATTTTCAAATCGCTCAAAATATGGTCGAAGTTCTTCTCTTTTGTAATCACCCAAAGCACAAATAGCATGTGTTCTAAGCTTTTCCTCATCCAACATTTTAATAAAAATAGGGATTGCTTCCTCCACTTTCAAACTTGCAAGCAAATCTGTAAAATGCCCTATAACCGCCCCATATGTGGGCTCTTGAATAATCTTCAAATAATCAGGAATAAATTTTGGGGATTTGGCTTTGCGTAATTGATTTCCAATCATTTCTCGCAAAAAATTCTCTGTATTTGTTTTTTGAAAATCCTCAATTAGTTCTTTTATTATTTCGTCGTCGCCCCTACAGGTAATTAAGCAGACGAAATAAGATTTATCCCTATCTGATTTCGCTTCTCTGTAGTATTTTGTAGCAATCGGTGAAATGATTTTTTCGCGTTCTGGCAAAAATCCTTTGATTTGACTTGGTACCTCAAATTCATATCCAAGTTCGCGTAGTTCCTGCTCAAACAACGGAATTAATGAATCCGGATATTTTTCATAGTACTTGCTATTCGCTTTTTTTTCATTTTCAATCATCCTTCTCACTAATGCGGGATTACTGTTTATATCATAATTGCTCATTTTTCACACCTCCTTAACCCAACGGAAATAGCTGGATCGTTCCACTATCTACCATTTGTTGCATGGGACCTGAGAGTGCCGCATTAGTATGGAGATACATTTGTAATCCATTTGCTTGCGGATAAGAAACAAAATCTCTCAATTGTGCTGTATAAGACAATGTCCCGGAATAATTTTTAACTTCGCTTAAAACAGTATTTGTCAAACCATCTGGTATTCTATAATTACCCGCTGGCATTGTGATTCTTTGCGTATTCTTAACAAGCCCTGACAACGCTTCTCCTGTTTTACCTTTCGAGACCACCTCCGCCATTTTTTCTGTCATTTTATTAGCGGTAGCGGTGGCGGTTGTGCCCCCGCCTCCGGCAGTAGTTACGCCGATATAACCGGCAACGACTTTACCGACAAGACCAAACGCTGTTCCGACAACCGCCCCTATACCAAGACCGACCGCAGTACCTTTCGCGACCCGTTTGGCGCTTACTTTTCCTGTCTCAATTTTTGAGACCTTAGCCATGGTAAGCGCGCCTGTTACCGCGCCTATAATAGCTCCGCCAATTATACAGGCCAGCAGGATAAAGTGTCCGTCCGGGTCAGAATACATTACAGGGTTATTATTTGCATACGCGAACATATTCGTACCGGTTAACCCTGTGCCGGGGTTCAGTTGACTGTCCGCATTAAAGAACCTTTTTACGCCGGGGTCGTAGTAGCGGCTTTGCAGGTAATAGGAGCCGGTTTCTGTGTCGTAGTAGTAACCACGGTAGCGGAAGGGGTTGAGTTTGCCTATATGCATCTCATCATAGATCTCATTGCCGTTTGCGTCGGTTATCGAGAGAATCAGTCCCCAGGCGTCGTAGGTGTAGAACAGTCTCATACCGTCCAATCATTTGCGGTTATGATTTTGTTTTTAGAGATTTGTTTTTAATTATGCTCTTGCGCTTCTAAAATTGAATTAAATATTTTAGTTATTGTTGCATAACCAACAATTTTTGCTCCTTCTTGTATATTGATTTTTTTCCCAATCCACAAACAGGATGGGTACGCTTCCGGGGAAAGAAAAGTTATTGTCCCTTTCGCTGTTCCATCCGGCGGTACTTCAGTTAAATTATAATAATGATGAAGTCCTGTTGTTAAGTAGGTATCGTTTAATAAATGGTCTGGCCTATATCCATCATGTGCAGGATTCATTCTTGTGCCAATAAATTCAAAAATCACCTCAACATCAGGACCTTGCTCAAAAATTGTCTTAAAATTAAATTTTTTATTCATTCATTCACCTCTTTATGGCATTATTTGAATAGACCCAGCAACAGCCTGATTAAATGCATCAAGCATATCTCCATAGACGGTTAACGTTCCGCTTCTAAAAATGGGATTGTCTATCCCACCTATTCCACCAGTATACAGTTGACTAAGCACACGGTTTGGCACACTGGCTTTTGCAATAATATTTTGCCCATATATCTGACCAAATTTTATTGTTTCCTGTAATGAAAAACCAAATTGTTTAACTTCCATCTGCCCAGGAAGTGTTGTAAACTTACCAAGTGATTTTATACTTATTGCTTCTGCTTGACTTACTGATCGATATATATTAGTTGTTTTATTGCCTATATTTGAAATAACATTTGATATTTTGCCTAAGCCTGCTGTAATCTTATCCCCTGCTGTCGTTGCAAGTGTTGCTAACCCAGCAACAACCTTACCCGCAGTTGCTAAAGCTCCTGCACCGGATATCATTCCTAATCCGGCACCGACACCCAACCCAAGCAATGCACCGCCCGCTGCACCAATCGCAGCTCCTTTCCAAACACTTCGACCTGTTTTCTTAGCAATAACTCCGCCTGCAACTGCGCCGATAACCGCTCCGATTGCTCCCGTGATTGCTAAAAATGGTAATTGGTCGGTGGGTAATGGTGACACCGTTGGCTGAGTTGACAAACCGGCTGACGTTGTTCATCATGTCGTAGCCGTATTCCGCGGTGTGCATGGAGTTTGAGCGGTTATATATACTATTTAGCCAAAGCGCAAGGAAATACAAAAAGCATTCCCTTACGCTTTTTAAAAGAATAGAAAGCCGGTCTCATTAATTTAAGTGGATTTTTTCTCTTTTTCAAGCTGTTTGTCCAATTTCTTTAAGGCCGTCTTTGCCTCTCGCCTATAATAACTATTCTCGTGATCGAGAAATCGTTCGAAATATGGGCGAAATTCCGGTTGTTTGTATTGTCCCAATGCCGATATCGCGTTCGTTGTAATATTTTTTCCTTCATCCAATGCAGCTATAAGAAGCGGAATTGCAGTGTCAGACTTCAATTTACCTAAAAGCGCTATAATGCTATTGCGTTGACCCCCTAATTCTGTGTTTGCCAGTATTTTTAAATAATCATCAATATATTTTTCTGAACAAATTAGCCGAAAAGTTTCTCCAATAAACTCACGGGTGAGGCTAGGTGTATCTGGCGAATAAAAATCCTCTAAAAGCATGGGGATCACTTCATCAAACCCTTTGAAATGAAAAAAATCCAAAAAAAAGTTTTTTTCATCTTTTTTTGCTTGCTGATAATACCGGATTGCTATAGGTAAAATAGTTTCTTTATGCTTTGGCATAAAGCCTTTAGTTTGACTTGGTACTTCAAACTCATATCCTAATTCTTTTAGCTCATTACAAAATTTTAGAGATAATGCAGCTGGATTTTCCGCATAATATTTCTTATATGCATTTTTTTCATTTTCAATCATGTAGGTTTGTCAATGATGTGTTACACATTGATCAAAAAATAATTTCGCCAGTTTGGAGGAAGTCTTTAAGATAT
>MWBL01000055.1 GCA_002069015.1 Firmicutes bacterium ADurb.Bin300
CCGCCATTAGCACAAAGTTAAAATAAAAGTTATAGTAATTTTGCAGTAATGTACATGTGCTGTATATAAAAATTATACTTAGAAGAAAAAGCGGTAAAACGCCTTGCCTTTTGTTCAATGCGTTATAAATACGATTCACCTCCTTATAATTTTTTTGTAAAGCCTGCCAAGCGTGTTTTTTGTTTTGCCTATTAAAATGTATTTATAAAGCTGTGCTCTTTCGTGAAGCCCGACGAAACCGTCGGATTTTAAGCGCTTGTATATCCTCTTGCCGTGGTCATAATGATTTCTTTTGTATGCAAAGCAGCAAAGAGAGAATAAAAAACAATCCTTTGACTTATCTTTGCCGATTTTACTTATATATTCCTCAATCAGCCTGCTTTCCTCGTCATATAAAACAGCGCTTTGCTGTACCGTAATTTGCTTGCTGTGTACTCTGTTTTTTACAAGAGGCTCCCGCACCACAAAGTAGCTGCACTCATCCAAAGCAAGCCGCATCCAATACTCCCGGTCAAGCAGATGCTTATATTCGGGAAGAAAGTACCCGTTTCGCTCAATAACCCTTTTAGAAATCAGCAGGCCGCACCCGTTAAAGGTTTTTATCAAAAGCGTTTCGGCAAATGACTGCTGTGGCGTTAAAAGTCCTCTCGTCTGCTTGAAGGGGCAAGGGACCTCGTTCCCTTTTTCATTTATCAGCACAGAGTCACAGGCTAAAACAGTTCTGTCACTATCAAGCTTGTTCTCCTCCAGGGCATTAATCAAAGATTCGACTTTCTCGGGCATATATAAATCATCGTGCGAAAGCCAGGAAAACCAATCACCTTTCATTACATCTATACCGAAGTTCAATGCAGAGGCACAGCCGGCGTTTTCTTTGTAAAAATAGCGAATCTTATCACCGTAGGACAGTGCTAAACGCTCGGTTTCACCATTGTCTGCTGACCCGTCGTTTACGACGATAATTTCAATATTATTATAAGTCTGACTGAGAGCCGAGTCAATTGCCCGGGCAAGATACTCAGCAGCGTTATAAGCCGGAATTATTATTGAAACCAAAGGTTTACTCCGCAAACCGCCCATAAATGCCCCTAACCGAAAATTTCGAGTAATTTTCTTTTATATTCTGCGGGTGACTGCGCCATTGTGAACTCTCTGCCGTTTTTTATCAGCTCCTTATCATCCATAATCTTAAGCAGCTTTTGAGCTATAACGTCAATACTTTCATTATCGTTATAAGTCACTCCGCCCTTACTGATACTTACAAGCTCGCCCGCTCCGCCATTTGCAACCGCCAGTACCGAAACGCCGGCGGCCATTGCCTCAAGCGCCACAAGTGGAAAGCCCTCTGTTGAAGAAGGAACTATAAGCGCCGATAACACCTGTAAAATGTCCTTCACATCATCTCTTTGACCTAAAAAAAGCACCTTATCGGATAAGCCCTTTTGCTTTACCAGCTCATGCAGCATTATTTCATAGCCTTGCTCCCCGGGGCGGGACGAGCCGACTAAAAGCAGCCTTGTCTTACAGCCCGTATTGCAAAGATTTTCAAGTATCTCAATTGCCCTTTCCTGCTTTTTTTGCTCCTGAAGCAGCCCTATTACGGCAATAAAAACATTCTCCTTAGAATCGCCGCGTTCGTTAAGCTCCGCTAATATCTTTTCCTTATCCCCACGTGAATATCTTTCAAAATCAACCGGATTATATAAGGTTAACGACTTTTTCGCACCTTTGGGTGCAAAGATTTGAGATCTGACACAATCCGAAACGGCTATTATACGCTCTACCGATTTTAGCTTGCTGCATATATTCAAGAGCTTTTTTGTCGCTTCATCCTCAAAAATATGGTGGAGGTGCCAGACAGCTTTTTTACCCGTAAGCGCCGCACATACTGCGCTCCACGGCAAGGCTGCGGGACCCGGAGCATAAATCAAATCAATCTTATACTTGAGTATAATCGCTAAGGCATTAATGATTGCCTTAAAGGAAAGAAATGCATACTTAAATAAAACCGATTTTCCCTTAACCCCTGTGGGCATCGTTTGATTGCCCATAAGTGTATAGGGAATGCCCCGTTTGTCAAGTTCATCTGCCATCTCACCTTTTTCGGGTAAAAGGCAATAAAAGGAATATTCGTCTTTCAGAAGGTCCATAACGGTAAGAGTCATTTTCTGACCGCCGGAAACGAGGGAAAGTGTTTCCCACACAAGAATGTTTTTCATAATCTTCCCCTTACGGCTATTTCATACCTAAAAGTAAAAGTCTAAGTAATTTAACCTTACGGACAATCAGCTTTGATCCAAAATAAGAAATCACAGTGGATATAAAGAAGGTTAATATCGTATATACCGCTCCTCCGATTTCTAAATATGAAAACAGTAAAATCCTCATTATAACTGCAACGGGACTGTGAAAAATATAAATGTCCATCGAGTATTGACCAAGCTGAGAAAAATAGCCTTCAACATTAATTTTTTGCATTGCTTTACTTCGCGCGATAACCGACGATATACATAAAACGCCAAGTGTAGCAAAAAGTGATGTAAAAATCTTAAACACATAGATGCCTGTAGTTTGCAGAAGTATTTCAAATGCGATAAATGCGGCTGTAAAAACAGCAAACCAATGAAGCTTAAAAATTGTTCTTACCTTCTCGTAATAGATTGAGGTAAAAATGCCGAGAAAAAAGAAAAACACCTGAAACAATGAGTTGCTCGCACTAATTCCGTTATAAGCATACGGGACTAACGGAGAACAAAGAGTAACTGCTAAGGCAAAAACAGTAATAAACTTGATATTTTTCTTATTTGCAAAGAGAATTGCAACTATCGAGAACCAAAACAAAACATAGAGGAACCACAGCTCTCCGTTTGGATTGTTTCCGAGAAAAACAGTATAGAGTTTTGTAAAATCATAGCTGAAACGGGAATACTCCGCCATAATTATTCTAAGTGGAATATAAATAACGGCAAAGACAAAGTAAGGTACCATTAAACGTATAAACCGATTCTTTAAAGCTTCAATTTTTTCGTTCTTATTGTTGTCAGTAATTTCTTTGATACCAAACCGGAAAAAAAGAAAAACATCGGCATATGAAAGGAATATAACGTATTATACAAAATCGAAGAAGCCCCTGAAAGCTCAAGTGAATTCGGGAATGAATGACCTAAAACCACGAACAGAATTCCCAATCCCTTTGCAATATCCAACTCGTAATAACGAATACTTTTCTCAGCCATTCTCTCTCTCCCGCTATTTGCAGACTGTTGAAATTATCAAATCGAATATATCGGTCATTTCGTACTGCGGTTTTTGAAGGCTAATGCCCCTTGCGGCTATTACCGCGGTTTCATATCTGTGAGAGCCCGGTGAAAGCGTATGCATAAAGCCGCTCTTTTCAAACAAATTCTCTCCGAGGCTCCACTCTGCGCCATACCGCTCGTCAAGCTGAAAAATAATCGAAGGATATTTATCCAAAAAGGGACCGTGATACAGGGTATCAACCCGCCTTATCCATAAAAAAGCGTCTTTCCCGTCTTCAAGCTTAATCGCTTTAAGCTTCGCAATAATTTGATCACAAAGCTCTCTTTCATTTTCAACGCCCTCTTTTATGCGTATGCCTCCGTAGCTGTAATTCTTAAGCGCCGACAAGTCGCTAAGGTAAGCGAGTGTTTTGTCCCAATCAAAATCGCTTGAGGAGGCGAAAATGCTCTTCCAAACAGGAACTTTTTTGGCTATCTTAACAGCCCATTTAGGCAAACCGTATTTCTTGACGAACAAAAGAGCAGACCTTTTAATCAGTCTTTTTACGTCGCTCCTGCCTTCTGAACTGCCGCCGCCTGATGATTTGGGAGTTAAATAACCCTCTCTGCGGAGCATCTCGTTAATTCTCGCAACATAGACGGGTCTTGCACCGTGACCGTGGTCACTGATAACGAGTAAGGGCGTGTCCGGACACTTTTTGATAATCTCGCCTAAATATTCGTCAATTCTCCCATACATATCGCGTATAACATATCGGAACTCGGTTTCACCCGGAAATTCCGGATGAGTTTCATCGCAATGCTTCCAAAAGTCATGCTGAATTCCGTCAACCGTTGAAAAATAAGAAAACAGCATATCGCAGCTCTCATTTTCTATTGCCGCCATTGTTACCCTGAATTCCTCATGCGCCTTATTAAAAAACTCATCTCTTAAAGCCCCGAGCTTGTCCTCGGAGGTAAATTTTGCGTCTGTCCCCATTATTTCATACCGGGGATTGTAAAGCCTCCTTTTCTCCTCGGGAAAGACATTAATCCTTCCCTCAAACGGTCTTGTAATCATAAGACCGTCTATCTCCCAGCCCTCTTTTATATTCATGGGGAATAAAACCGTGCAGCTGAAGCCCTGAGAGTTCAGCTTGTCCCAGAATGTTTTCCCCTTAAAAGCGGAATCATCAAAGGAAACAGGCTTATATTTATTCTCCTTGTCGCCGACATTTACGAAGTTGATAATTCCGTGCTCACTCGGGTCAAGCCCGGTAAATATAGTGCTCCAGGCAGGTGTCGTGTCCGCGGGGAACACGGAACGAAGAGCGTTATAACCGTTTGCCTTCAGCATTTTTGACAGATTGGGCAAATGCTCCTCATATTTTTTTACAACGTCATAATCCATACCGTCAACGCCGATAACAATGAGCTTTTTAATCATAATCAATCTCTTTCAAATAATGCGTCAATAGTCTTCATAACCTCGTCAAGCATCTTTTGTTTGTCGCCCTCTCCCGAAATGGTAACGGCACCGTACATTTTTGCTGTCTCCAGATAAAGCGGCTCTCGAATTTGGAGATACAACGGGTCGGGAATGTCGTTCTTTCTGGACAGGCAAACCTCAACAGGGGTTTTTATGTATATTATTACATCGGGTTTGGGCGCACGCTTCCACTTTTTCGAAATCGTTTCCTCAATATATTCCTTGCCCAACCCTAAATTTGCGGCATAGGTAACGGCATTGTCGTAAATGTATCTGTCCACAAGAAGAACGGTTCCCCGCAGGTGCTTTAGCTTAATTCTAAAAAATATCTGAAGGTCAAATTCAATTTTTGTAAGCGCGGAGAATATCTCGTAAGTCCAACCCTTTTGCGACTGCTTTCTCATATTTTCAAGATATGCCTTATAATCGCCTTTGAACGGGTCGCTCTCTTCCCTTAAAATAATCTTTTTACCGAGCTTAATAAACAGCGACATTACTTGAACAACATAAGCGGCTCTGACAATCTCAACCTTAATACCGCGTTTTTTCAGCTGCTCATAAGCGTAATCTATGCTTGTGGATTTTCCCGAGCCGTCAAGCCCCATAAAACAAATAATCGGATTTTTCATATTACTCTCCAAAATGACCGATAAAGTCCTCGGCGGCTTCGCTCCAGCTTTTCGGATTTAGTAAAAGGGATTTTTCGGATTTGCCGGTTAAAGCCTTCTTGATTGCCAAGGGTATTTCATCTGCTTTTGAAACATAAATAACGGCGTTTTCTTTCACCTGTATCTCCTTGATACCGCCGAAACAATCGTACGCCACCACCGGTACACCGCAGGAAAGCGCCTCCATAGCTGAAAGGGGAATGCTGATTACATATTCCGAGGAACGCGTCGGGAACAGGTAACAATCCGCCATTTGATAAATCTCATTTATTTCGGACAAATAGCCCGTTCGTATATTTACTCCCGCTTTTTTAAGGTACGATATAACGTGCTGTGACTCGAACATTCCGCTTGCTATTATCAAAGTGCTGTATTCTTCCTTATTGATTACCGAAAAGTCCTCAAGCCCTCTCCCTTCGGAGCAATGACCGACATGAATGACAAGGGGCTTATCCGGCAAAAAACCGTATTTTTTCCTTAAGCCTTCTGCTGTTTTTTCAGAAACGGGAGAAAATTTTTCTTTGTTTATGCCTATATACAGCTTGCGGACAACTGTTCCCTCAATTGCTTTTAAGGACTCCTTATCATCACTTGTAATCGTAAAATACTCGCACCTGAGCGGTTTTCTTTTAATTTTTTTCAAAAAATCAGCCTGGGGACGCTGAACCGCTATTATATATACCTTTTTACAAAGCGTTCGGGCAAGCTTTGCGATATAATATGTTTTGGCGTTAAGCCTTACGCAAATTACCGTTAAATCGCTTTTTTTAGAATTAATAATAATCGACATAATGTCTTTTAAGGAGGAATAAACTACCTTGTGCTTTTCCTCAAGGCATTTAGCAAGGTGAGTTGCAACATTGCGCATCCCCTCGTTTTCGCTTCCGTTAATTGTACTGATAAAATGTATCCTCATATTTTTTTGAATAAAGTCTGTTTCAAACGCCCGAACGCCTTCAGCGAACGCTTAAGATCCTCAAAATCACCTAAACCTCTGTAAATACGATGCAGAATATACCAAGGACGCAGATAATACTTTTTTCGTGCATACGCACAAAAATCCACAAGCTCACTCGCTTTTAGAGCCGGCGTATTGATAATGCAGTTAAGCGTCCCGTCCTCCTGACAGTATTCATCATACTTTCCGTTTATATAGCCTTTTGACTTTGCCCAATCATAAGCCTCTGTCCCCGGATAAGGAATAAGCGGAAAGAACTGCGCGGTATCGGTCTTGAATTTCATAGCCGCGCGTAAAGTTTCCTCCATGGTTTCCCTTGTTTCACCGTTATTTCCGACCATATAACACGCATGCACCATAAGGCGCGCTTTTCTTGCGTTAGCCATATACTTCTTAATCTGCTCCACGGTAGTCCCCTTTTTAATGTTGTTGAGAATAGTCTGATTAAGACTCTCAACGCCGGGGATAATCAGATGACAGCCCGCCTTTTTCATCAGCTTCATCGTTTCAAGGTCGAGATTAACTCTCGCATTGCAAAGCCAACGAATTTTTTTGTTAAGACCCTTTTCTATCAGACGGTTGCAAATTTCAACAGTCCTTTGCTTGTTTACCGTAAAGGTATCGTCCTCAATAACAATTTCCTTGACCTCGGGCATACTGTTAACTATATACTCAAACTCGGCAACTACATTATCAACGCTTCTCAGACGGTATTTATGTCCGTGCATGGTCTGCGGATAAACGCAAAAGTTACATCTTGCGGGGCAGCCGCGTCCGGTAAAAAGCTGTATAGACGGATGCGCCGCGGCAACAAAAAAGTAATCCTGTACTCCTAAATACTCCTTAATGAACGGTGCGGCAAAGGGTATCTCGTCAAGCTCGGTTATATAATCGGCATCAGGGTTATTAATTACCTCATTGTCCCTTCTGAAGGTCAAGCCCTTTATTGTGCTGAGGTCTGCCCCGCTTTTTAAGGCGCGGGCAAGCTCCCTTACGATATAGTCGTACTCCTTGCGGGCAAGACCGTCTATCAGGGGACTTATCTCCATTGTTTCGTCAGGCGCTCCGGAAGGGTGAGTCCCCACCAAAAGCACAAACGCCTGCGGATAACTCTTTTTTAGAAGCTCTCCAAAGGCAATATCACTATATATGGAGGGTGTGCTTGTCCCTATTACAAACAGCTTAGTATCCTCTATTCTTGATTTCAAGAGAGAAAGCGTAGCCTCGGCGTCTGTTCTTTTGGCGCACGCATCATAAAATTCGATTGGGAAACCGTCTTGTTTAACTACCGCCGCCGCGTAAATCATCCAGAGCGGATAATTCAGCACACCGCTGTGTCCTATTGAGGGACTCCTCGACTCTCTTGAAAACTTCCCATATTCCGTCTTGAAGGGAGGATTAATAAACGTTACCTTCATTTTCACTCTCCGCGCTTTATCAGCCTTCTCTTTTTAATGCTGTAAATTGAATACCTTAGCATTAAAAGTGCCGCGATTATGAAATTATAACCTACATATCTGTATGAGTTATAAATCATCCTCGCAGACTTTATTCTGTTAGCTGATTTTGAATTTTTTGATATCCGATAAACCAGAAGCGGTTCGTTTATCCCAAAGGCATATTCGTATTCTCTTAAGATTTGAAGCCAAGCGGAATAATCCTCATGCATCTTATCGTGAGCCATCTTTATGCGCTTAATTACATCCTTTTTTACCATAACGGACGAGCAAGAAAGAAGATTGTGTTTAAGCAGTTCTTTATAAGTTATTACAGGCACCGCCGGGAGGTTGTACGAAAAAGGAGTTCCCTCAAAATCAATAAACGATGAGCCTGTATACGTAATTATTGCATTTGGATGCTCTTTGAGCAGCTCTAACTGCTTTTCTAGCTTTTTCGGTCTCCACATATCATCACTGTCCAAAAAAGCTATCCACTTATATCTTGCGACGGATATCCCGAAATTGCGCGTAAAAGATACTCCCGAGTTTTTTTCGTTTCTGTATACTCTTATTCTTGAATCCTTACGGGCAAAGCCTTCAATCATTTCATATGTATTATCCCCTGAGCAATCGTCGATGATAATCAATTCATAATCCTCGAAGGTTTGAGCTAAAACAGAGTTAACGGCGTCCTCAATAAAGCTTTCGGCGTTATAGGCGGGCATAACAACACTGATTTTTAAATTTCCTTCGCTTTCCATGCTTCCCGACCTCCCCTTTCAGACATTTTTACAGACGTCTTAAAGTCAACCTCATCTATACTATCCTTCCTGTATGTATAAACCAAATTCCCGAACGCCTTTGTAAAATAACTGAGTCCCAGCCTTATTCCGATTTTAACAAAGGGGTTAAACAGCGATGTAATCCAAATTTTTTGTCCGTCAGCGCATGCAATTTCACGCACCATCTCACTTACGCAAACATATTCACGGTTCTGGGGATAAAAGTAACCCTGTGCTTTTTTATCAATCAGCTTTTTGACAAACGCAGATAAATTATCGACAAAAAGCATGCTTCTGGTATTATTAACCTTGGGAAACACGGGCATTCTTTTTGCCCATTTTGATAGTGTTTGATAACTTCCCTTACAGCCCTTTCCGTATACGACGGGTAATCTTAATACGGCTACAAAGAAATTATTGCCACTCATATTTATCAGCTTTTCTTCTGCCTGATACTTTGACTTACCGTAGTTTGAGACCGGGATAGGTATGGTTTGTTCGGTAATTTCACCCTCGGACTTGCCGTAAACACTCATCGAACTGAGGAATATTATCTGCTTTACCCCTTCGACCTTTGCTTTTTCGGCAACCTCAACGATTAAATCCCTGTTAACCTTGTAATATAACCGGGCATTCTCGGACGTTTCTTTTATATGAGAGATGCCTGCAACCAGGTAAACAACATCAAAGGGTGAAAAGTCCTTATTTCTCCAGGAACCGTCAACCATATCTACCGTTTCAATCAGGTAACCGTCGCTGAATTTTTTCATATAATTCTCAAATGACGTTCCTAAGTAACTGTTTGCCCCGGCAATAAGAATATTTTTCACAAATTACATCCTTCTCGCATTTTTCATCTCAAAATTTTTTCGTCTATTGACATAATTACGTTTGAGCTCTTGTTTTTCACATTAAACAAACAATTTATTCAGCTAATATCTATTATAGAAATATATCATAATTTATGCTCTGTGTCAATAAATACAAAAACCTTGCAACTGCTTTTTGCAACAATCATTTGTAATCATATACTTATAATCTTACTATCATAAATATACTTGAAACTCTGTTCCATATATGATATATTGTTCATAAAATATACATAATTGTATATTTATAACAAATTCTTAAATGGAGGAAAACACTATGCGGCCAAAAAACACTTTGCTTAAGCTTTTGGCATTAACGATGATTCTGTCTGTCTTGCTACCTACTTTAGCAACCGTAAACACACAAGCAAATGGTTTCCCGTCTTTTTCCGGAGGCTCCGGAAGCGAGCAATCCCCTTATCTGATCTTAACTAAGGAAGATTTGGAAGCGCTAAGTCAATTATCTGCCGGGGGAGAAAAATGCTCGGGCATATATTTTGCACAAACCAGATCTATTGAGCTTAGCGGAAACTGGACACCAATAAAGGAGTTTTGCGGCATTTACAACGGCGGGAACAACGAGATAACAGGTCTGAGTTGTTCTCAAACAACCGATTACACAGGATTTTTCGGAAAAATAAGTACAGGTGCTCAGCTTAAAAATATAAGAATAAATAATGCTGATATCTCGGGTTCAGGTTTTACGGGAATTCTTGCAGGGTGCCTTGACAATGCCACAATCAGCTCATGTCACGTAACGGGTGCTGTAGTCGGCACATACAAGGTAGGAGGTCTCGTTGGCTCTGCTGCCTCCGGAGTTATTACCGATAGCTCGGCAACATGCAGTGTTACCGGCACTGATTCTTATACCTATGTGGGAGGACTTGTCGGCCACAACAGTATTTGTGAAATTTCCCGCTCATATTCCGCCGGTGAGGTAAAAGGATTACGATCCTACTGCGGAGGTTTAATAGGCTATAATTATAGATCCAATATAACCAACTGCTATTCGTCATGTGATGTTGGGGCTACAGCTGTTGATTCCACATGTATCGGGGGCTTGCGGGGTATAACTCCTCAATTAGAAAAATAAAATATTGCTATTCCACAGGCAATGTTACCGGTCATTCTTATGTTGGCGGAATTACGGGAGAAAACTGCGGAGAAATTACGTATTGTTATACCTCGTGTAAAATAACAGGAGATTTTGACAGTCCGATATGGGGAGTATCTGTTTCAGGAACATGCAATGCCAGTTATTACCTTTCCGATAACAGTGTTCCGGGTTATTGGGGCGCAAGGACTTATGAGCAAATGTCCGATAAAGAAAGTTTTATCGGATGGGACTTCGATACCACATGGGGAATAGGATTAGACTCTGCTTATGACTTTCCGACTCTCGGTCTGGGCGGAAGCATAATAACAACACAGTCTCCCGGCGGGACAATCAGCCCCGATAAAACCCTGGTGTACGCCCCGGGTAGCGTTGCAAATTACTCGTTAACGCCCAATTACGGATACTCCATAGTTGACGTATTAATTGATAATTACAGCAAAGGGTCAATTCGCAGATTTGAGTTAACAAATATACAAACTTCTCATAAAATTTCGGCTGTTTTTCGCAAACAGTTTATGCTTGTACCTCAATCAGAGTTAATGCTTGACAGGGATGATGGTGTAATTGTTTCCTTTGATGATAACCTCACTGTATCTGATATAATCTCTGATTTTTCGTCAACTGATGTTGTTTTGATGAATAACGGCGAACAGCTTTCTCAAGACGATACGGCAGGCACAGGATGTCAAGTAAACCTTATGGTGGCGGACGAAATTCATGACTCCTTAACCTTAGTGATACTTGGCGATGTAAACGGTGACGGAAAAGCAAATATAAGCGATGTTAGAAAAGCCTTGCGTGTAGCCGTAGGTCTTGAAAGTTTTGACGATGTGGTTTTTGAATATGCCGCAAACGTAGTTGATTCAGACCAAAAAATAAATATCGCTGATGTTCGGTTATTGCTTAGAGTTGCGGTGGGACTTCAGGAATTCCTGTTACCGGAATGATAGCGCTTTGACCTTTCAAGCAAAATATTGTATAGTAAATGCAACAACTCCCCGAGCCCTATAGCTCGGGGAGAGCCTTATCCTCTTATTGTATCTCGGATGCCGCCTTATAGCCGCTATGTACCGCCCCCGCAATTCTTCCTATTTCCTTTGCGTCTCCGATTGTATAAACGCGTTCAAAGGTTTTTTTAAGCTCCTGCTCCATTTCATTTCTGCTTTTTACACCTAAAGAAAGAACGACAAAATCGACGGGTATCGTTTTTATTGTATCCTCTTTTTGTTTCAGCGTTATGGAGTCCTTTTCAATTTTCGTCAGGCAGCAACCCGAAAAAAACCTTGTACCATAGCATTTGAGCTTTGGAATTATATCATCCGTATGCTGGTGATAAATTCCGGGTGCGATTGTTTGAGCCATTTCTACAACAGTTACCTCGTTACCCTGTTCACACAGAAGCTCCGCAGTTTCAAGTCCGGTCATCCCGGAACCTATAACGGCGATGTGTTTTCCATTTAACTTAATGCTGCCGTTTAATATTTCATCAACGATATAAACATTGTCACCCGATGCACCCTCTATGCTTTTTGGTATAACGGGGGCTGCGCCCGAGGCTAAAATAACCGCATACGGATTAAGACTTTTTATGAGCGGTATTGTAGCCGTTGTGTTACAGCGGATTTCAGCACCGTTTTTTTTCGCTCGATATGCCAAATCCTCATAGCACCAGGCAAGACGCTCCTTGTTAGGCGGCGCTTTGCCTAGCACAAGCTGCCCTCCTACCGTCTTTTCCTTTTCAAAAACAACAGTCCTAAAGCCGCGTCTTGCAAGCACCTCCGCTGCGGACAGACCCGCAGGTCCCGCTCCTATGATTACCACGGTTTTTCCGTCTTTTTCCCCCGGAAGAGCTTCAGGGACAATATACTCACGGCAGGTACAGGGATTTACGGCGCATAAACCGCTCGTACCGGTAAAGCCTCCCTTTAACATACTTTCAAAACACCAAAGGCAACTGATGCAACGACTAATCGTTGCCTCCTCACCCCTCTTTGCTTTGCCTGCCCATTCAGGGTCGGCAAGGAGAGGTCTTCCAAGACTTATAAAGTCCTGCACTCCTGCCCGGAGTTTTTCCTCTGCTTCGGCAGGAGTTCTCGTCAGATTTGCCGCCAGCACGGGTATTTTCACAGCCTCCTTTACCCTCTTGGCTAAATGGTCTCTCCAG
>MWBL01000056.1 GCA_002069015.1 Firmicutes bacterium ADurb.Bin300
TTAGATGAATAAACTTGCTAACTTTACTTCTTTTATTTTTTAAATATTTTGTCTCACATCATTTACAAATGTACAATTTTTTTCTAATTGAGCTTTTATTTATTTAAAAAGACGAATTTTATCGAAAAAACAGGGTCATATATTCAGAATATCACAGTTATTCCTGAAATATGACCTTTTCCCAATTAGTTATTTTATATAAATCACCGTTTGGTTATAAGTAACAATTCTTCGTCTGTTAAGTATCTGCACTCTCCGGAGGCAAGTGTTTCATCAAGCTTGAGCCTCCCTATATGCGTCCTTTTCAGCTCGAGCACAGTATTCCCAAGCTGAGAAAACATCAGCTTAACCTGGTGATACTTCCCTTCGTTAAGAACAATCTCGCACAAGGGTTTATCCCCTCCGGAAACAAGCCTGAGAGCAGCGGGCAACAGCTGCTCACCCCCAAGGTATAAGCCTTTTGCAAAAAGCGCCGCCGCTTCCTCGATATCAATGGGTTTTTCAAGATGGGCAAGATATGTTTTCGGAACATGCGATTTGGGTGATAAAATCTTATGAGCAAAAATGCCGTCGTCCGTTATAAGGCAAAAGCCTTCGGTGTCCTTGTCAAGCCGTCCCGCAGGGAAAAGTGACCGCCTTTTATATCCCTCGGGCAAGATATCTATCACGGTTTTTTCGCCTTTTCCGTCACTTGCGCAAATGACTCCCGGCGGCTTATTGAGCATAATGTAAACGTGTTCTTTCAAATCTAAGGGAGAACCTGAAACCTCAATATCCGGGCAGCCGTACGGTATCTTGAACGACCCGTCCGAAATCGTTTTGCCCTCAAACGTTACACAGCCTTCGCGTATGAGCTTCTTTACCTCGCTTCGCGCAAGCCCCATACAAATCGACAGAATTTTGTCGATACGCTCCGCTTTCAATCAAACACTTCCTAATTATTATTTGTGTTGCTCCCTGAACTTGAGGCATTCAACGTGCTTGACAAATCCGAGGTCTGTGTGTTTTTACCGTCTTTGATAAAGCCGTGAATGAAGCCGTTTAGCTCTACAGAGCAAACATCGCCCCCTATTATAAGCCCGTCATAAACGAGTAGGTTAGCGCGTATGGCATCGGAATTTTCAGCGTAGCCGGGGTAGTTTGTTACCTTGTAAGTCCATCTCTTGACCCTTTTCCCGCTGTACGCCGAAAGGTCAAACCCTTGTGAAACCTGTATTTCATTATAATCCTTATAAACCTCGTCAAACTCTGCAGGTATTATAATTTCGGAAATCTCCAGGGGTTCCTGCGCGACCTCGATTCCGCAGCTTCTTAAGAAATCCATTCTCTCAACCTCGGTGGAGCCTCTCAAATTCACAGGGAACCTCGAATCCGCTCTTTCACTTTTTTTTACGGCAAAAATGACTGCTCCGCCTAAACAAAGCGCTACTATTACAATCACACAGATTATTTTTACTTTTGACGAATGCATTGACATTACAAACATTTTTAACAGCTCCTTTCTAAGATATGGATATGCCAAAGAGCCGTACAAAATGTAAATTTAAAAAAAATTATTTAATGAAAGAAATATAGTATTCGATAATTCTGTCCCCGACAAACATTGTAACAGCTATTCCGATTGCCAAAAAAGGTCCGAAGGGAACGACACCGCGCATCTCGGTTTTCCTAATAATCCGTGAGAATATCGAATATATAACTCCTGCAAACGCTCCTAAAAACAAGGAGAGAATAACAGCCTTCCAACCTAAAACAAAGCCTGCCGCCGCCATCAGCTTAACATCTCCGCCTCCCATTGCTCTGCCCTTTGATATAACTCCGATAAGAAAGAAAACAAAACTAACGGCGAAAATTCCTATCACCCTGCCGACAAGACTCTCCCATTTGAATTTACCGGCGGCAACCTCGCCCAAAACAACAAAAACTCCTCCCGCAAATATCGTAATCCACATGGAGTCCGGTATAATCTGATGCTCAAAATCGACAAAAGAAATAACCACCAGAGCCGAAAGAGCGGTACACCAACCCAAAAGTGAGAGGTTTAATCCCGAAAAGCAGTCACCGCCCGCAAGAAATAAATACGCTAAAACATATAGTGTACCGGTGAGAAGCTCGACAATCGGATATCTTTTTGATATTTTCTCCTTACAGTATCTGCATTTCCCCCTGAGAAAAACCCAACTGAAAAGCGGAAAAAGGTCCTTCCAGGTAAGCTCATGGCGGCACGACGGACAAAATGAGCGACCCTTTTGAAAAGACATTCCCGTCGGCAGCCTGTAAATCAGTACATTCAGGAAGCTTCCTATAACTGTCCCTAAAATAAACAGTAAGAACGAAATATAAGCGGTGAGCAAAGCGTCAAAATCTATCAAGCAAAAAACACTCCCTTTGTTTCAAATTATAAGGCGCCTCAACCGAGAAGTCAAGAAAAACACTATATTGTTAATTGCTGTACGAGCATCAATTCACCCGTTAAAAAAGGCAAACAAAAAAAGTTAATTAAAATTAGGACTTGTTGTTGTAATTTTATGTAAGATATGATATATTTAACAGGTAAACACATAAGGAGGTCTATAATATGATTAGAAGCTTCTCTCGAACGATTGCTGTTATTCTTTCCTGCACATTTGTTTTTTCTCTTGTTTTTGCGGGCACTTCAGGTTCTGTAAATTACACAAGCAAAACAAATGCCTCTGCCTTAACTCTTGCCGGCGGCAACTACGCCGAGGTTGACACGGTAGAGGATGCCGTAGCTTTTATCGAGAAAAATCCCGAGGTTTTCGGCAATGATAAGTTGCCGTCAGAAAAGGTTCCGGTTATCATTCTCCCGGGTATCAGCCAGTCGGTTTCTTACCTTGCCAACGAAGACGGGACTCCGTATATCAATAAGGACGGTAAGGAGCTTTCCGGCGGTCTTTTGATAATTGATGAATCCACTATTTATGAGACCCTGCTTAAGAACCTAATGGGTCCTTTATGCCAGACTTTAATATTACAAAAGGATATGGGCTTTACCGATGCTGTTTATGATACGATTTGCGAGGCTTTTTCTATTCAGGCATCCGACTTAAGCGGCAACCCTGTTAACAATCTCCAAACTGTTTCATACGATTGCCCTGTCAGCGACATGACCCCTGAAGACAGAAACGCATTTTATCGCGGCATTCCCATGGAGGCTGTTACAGATTTAATCGGCGAAGACTATCTTTATGTCTTTTCATTCCCGCTTATAGGCAAGCCTATGGAATCCGCACAAAAGCTTGACGATTACATTCAAATGGTCAAACAGCAAAAAAGTGTAGATAAGGTTAACATCATTTCCGTTAGCTTAGGCGGTACCATTCTCACCGCATATCTTGACCTTGACCATGTTGACGGCAGTGATATAAACCAAATAATCAACGTGGTTTCCGTGCTTGAAGGCTGCGACCTTATGAGCGACTTCTTCGCCCGTAATTTCATTCTTGACGACGAATTTATTTACTCCGAGTATATCCCGATGATTCTTAAGGAATCTAACGGATACGGCACGCTGGGCTATATAATCAATATTGCGCTTCGTCTTCTTCCCAGGGATGTTTTTGAAAAAACGCTGACAAGAGCGGTAGACGGAATACTTGACACGCTTATACTCAATTGTCCGCAGTTCTGGTCGATGATTGCCAAAGACAGATATGAGGAAATTGCAGACAGATATCTTAATGATGCCGAACATCAAGAGCTTCGTGAAATTATGGATCGCTTTTATTTAGCCCAGTGCAACCTTAAGGATAATCTGTTAAAGCTGAAGAATGAAAAAGGCGTTAATATCAGCAACATTTGCGGATATGACCTTGTTTATTCCGATTACGATTATAATTTCTTCGGTATTATGAAGTCCACCCTTACAACAAGCTCCGACGGTATCCTTGACATTGACTCCACCTCCCTTGGAGCAACCTATGCTCCTGCCAACACCTCTTTGCCCGAGGACTACGTGCCGGCGGCGCCCGGTTATATGTCTCCGGACGGCAATATTGACGCCTCAACATGTCTGTTCCCCGATAATGTTTGGTTCTATTATGACCAACACCATGAGGTGGGCAGAAATGACGCTATCATTAAGCTGTGCGGTCAGATTATTATAGGTGAAATTGTAACGACAGCAGACCAAGCTGAAGCGTTTCCGCAGTTTAACGGAAACAGGAACACAAAAACTCTTACCAAAACATATTTGCCCGAATGCGAGGAAGTTCTCGCAAATGCAGGCAATTATAATCCAAATGACGTTGCCGAGGTTCAGGCGGCTTATGACGAAGCAAATCTGATGCTCGAAAATACAGTCTGTAACCAGGCTCAGACCGAGGCTTGCACAGAGAGAGTGCTAAACGCTCTTCGCAGAGTCGGCGTAAGACCCCAGCCCGAGGACAAATCCCAACAAGAAGCGCTTGAGGCTATATGCAAATTCCTTAACGACGTAGTTTACATTGTATACGGCGCGCAAGGCTTCTCCGATTGGCAAAGCAGAGGTCTCCCGTTGCTTCAATAATATCAAGTTCTAAACAAATCATAATGAGGGCAGTCTTGTCATAATGGTAAGACTGCCCCTTTTTTAAGGTGCAGACGGAATGAATTTTTATATCGATACCTTCGGGTGTAAGGTTAATCAGTACGATTCTCAGGAAATGGCTCAAGGACTTGAAAGACAAGGCTTCAAGCGGACAAATAGTCCCCTCGATGCCGATATAGTTATTATAAACTCCTGTACCGTTACTGCTGAAAGTGACAGGAAGACAAGAAACGCAATTCAAAAGCATCGGAGAGATAAGCCTGATAGTATTTTAGTGCTTACCGGCTGCTTGCCTCAGGCAAGACCTGATTTGTGTTCCGATTATTCGAATGTGGATATCGTCACGGGGAACAGGTCAAGCGACAGACTTCCCGATATAATCACCGAATACTTAAGCTCGTGCAAAAGGGTTGTAGATATCACGGCCCATAAAAAGGGCGACCCCTTTACGGGCGAGGGCATTTCAAGCTTCGAGGGTCACACAAGGGCTTTTATAAAAATACAGGACGGCTGTGACTGTTTTTGCAGCTACTGCATAATTCCTTATTCACGGGGACGCTCACGCTGGAAGGATATATCAAAGCTAAAGGATGAAATGGCAGCTCTCTCAGACGCAGGCTATAAAGAAATTGTTCTTGTCGGAATTAATCTGTCCGACTACGGCAAAGGCTCTTCGCTAACTCTAGCCGATGCGGTTTTTGCTGCCGAGGATATTAAGGGAATACACAGGATACGATTAGGCTCTCTTGAAAGCAACCATATTTCACATGAAATGCTCACGGAGCTTAAAAAATCGTCAAAGCTTTGCGCTCAATTTCATATTTCTTTACAAAGCGGCTCCGATAGAATTTTAAAAGCGATGAACAGAAATTATACATCGGGCGAATACCTCGAGCTTTGTGAAAAGCTCAGGATTATGTTTCACGATTGTACCTTGACTACTGATATTATGGTTGGCTTTCCGGGAGAAACTGAGCCTGATTTTTCTCTTTCGGTTGATTTGGCAAAAAAGGCACGCTTTGAAAAAATACACATATTTCCTTATTCGAAACGGGAGGGAACAAAAGCGGCTATGTCGTCAAATCAAATTACGAATGCCGAGAAAAAGCGGCGTGCCGCCCTGCTTGCGGAGGCTGCAGATGAAATTCGGCAAAGAGCTTTCCGCCTGCAAATCGGCAAGGAGCATGAAATACTTGTCGAAAGCTCTGCCCCGGAAGGTTTTGACGGCTATACAAGAAACTATTTCCCGGTAAAAATACAAGGGGGAGGGTTTAAGAGCGGCGAGCTTGTAAGAGTAAAAATTTTCGATACCAATAAAGATTACCTAATAGGAAATAAAATAAATTATTAAGAATTTATTATGATTTTACGCATAAACAATTAAGATATAAGATAAAGGTTGACAACACCAATCTATGGATATAGTATAAAAACAAATTGAAAGCGGGAGGAAATGAATTGATTGAAGTAAAAAACCTGACAAAACGATACGGCTCTTTTACCGCCTTGCAAGATATATCCCTATCAGTGGACAAAGGGGATATATATGGTCTTGTAGGGTATAACGGCGCCGGAAAAACCACCTTACTCAAAAACATTTCAGGCGTTTACAAGCCCGAAGAGGGCGGTGTTTATTATAACTCCAAGCCTGTTTTTGATAACCCGAAGATAAAAGAGAAAATCTTTTTTATTCCCGATGACCTGTATTTCGGCACCTATGCCAATATGAACAAGATGGCCGCCTTTTACAACGGCTATTACAGCAAATTCGACTACAGTACATTTAAGCGTCTGACGGAGGCTTTCGGGCTTGACCCGACAAAGCGCATCAACGGCTTTTCAAAGGGAATGCAGCGACAGGCGGAAATGGTCCTTGCCCTTTCCACCCGCCCCGAGGTTATTTTGCTTGATGAATCCTTTGACGGGATAGACCCTCAAAAGCGTATTTTGATAAAAGGCTTGGTCACAGAATATATAAACGACTTTGAGGCATCTGTAATTATATCGTCTCACAACTTGACGGAGCTTGAGGATTTATGCACGGATATCGGTATTATAAACGGTAAAAAAATCGTTATTTCAGGCAAGGTTTCCTCTTTGAGCTTCGGAAAATCAAAATACCGTCTTGCATTTAACAGACCCTTTTCACTTGATGAATTCAGCGGCATTGAAGCTCAGGGTCTGCGTAAGGACGGTCAGCTTGCAATATTTACTGTTATGGGCGATTCGGATGAAATTCAAGAGAAAATTAAAGCTCTGAAACCGGCCGTAATAGAGCGCATAAACCTTTCCCTTGAAGAAATATTTATGGAAGAAATGGAGGAGGGAGATTATGACCTCAAAAAAATCTTTAGCTAAGCCCCTACTTTATACATTTTTGACAGGTCTTAAAGGACCCGCAATTGCCCCTGCAGCAATAAATTTTATAGTAATTTCCCTGCTTGTGCTTCTTGAGCCTTTGTCAACAATCGCACGTGACATGCCCTCCATGGATGATAAAGGCGGTACAATTGTTCAAAAGGCTTCGGATTTATATATTTACTATATTTACAATATAGGCGACATTTTATCGGTTTTTCTCCTTATTTGTGTTTGTATCACAAGTCTTATTGCTGCAGTATTTTCGTTTAAGTTTATTACCTCCAAAAAAACCGTTAATGTTTACTACAGTCTCGGAATATCCAGGGACAAACTTTTCTTCGGAAAGTATCTCTCGGGCGCACTGTTAATGGTTTTGTCAATAGCTCTTCCTTTCCTTTTTTCGTTTATCTCAAACATAATCTTTATCGGCTATTCTACAGAGCTTTTGGCAGCGGTCGTGTTTTATATGCTAAGCTACAGCGCTGTGGCTCTGGTTGTATTCTCCGTTACCGCCGCCGCGTTTTCCGCTGTCGGAACGCTATTTGAAGCGAGTATATTTTCCGCTGTCACGCTCGCTTTCCCGACGATATTCTTCAGCTGCCTTCAGACTCTTATGAGGGTATTTCTAAACGGCTCGCCGTTCGGCGCTTCCTTCTTCTACACAAATTCAGCAGATGATTTTTATCGTGCATCTACCGAAAAACTGTATTGGCAATTTGATTATCTTAATCCGCTTTTGTTTGATTATAAGGCTCTTTCAAAGTGGGCTGTCATGGGTGTGAGCAGGACAAATTCCGGTCTTGGGTTTAACTCTTCTGAAGTTTTATCATGGTACCCCTCAATATTAAGGTCATTGTGCTGGATAGGCGTATCAATAGCAGTTATGTTTATCGGCACATATATTTTTCAAAAAAGAAAAGCCGAAATCTGCGGCTTTATCGGAACAAATAAAATTCTTAACTCATTTGCGACCTTTACAATAGGGTTTTTCTTCCTTAATGTAATAATCGACTCTGCGTCCGAAGTATTGTCAACCACCCTGACGCTCGTTATAGGCTTTGCGTTATTTGCGGTTCTGTATATCGTTATTGAACTTTTGTTATTGAGGGACTTCAAGGCCTTCGTTCGCGGGCTTTATAAGCTTCCCGTCGAAATGGCAACAGCGGGTATAATTATAGCCGTATTTATGGCGGGTCTTTTCGGATATTCCTCAAGAATGCCCGATATTTCCGATATTTCAAAGGTAGCTGTTTCCGCTGTGGGAACGGGTACGGAATATGGATATTTGTCATCGGGCGGGTATGGAAATTCTCTCTCTGCTTCCGAGGACTTCTCGTATAATTCTATTCTCGGTTTGGTAGACGGCTTTACCTCTCAAAACGATGTCAAGGCTATATCAGACCTTCATCAAAGGCTTATTACACTCGGTAATGTTGATGTCACTCCATACACCGAAAAGGAAGTGCTTGGTAACGAGCGTATTCTTCCTGTAACACTTCAGTTTGTTTACACGCTTAAGGACGGCAGAACTGTAATGCGCAGTTATGATGCCGCAACATCCGACATACTCAAAGCCTTTTTAGAACTTGAAAACACAGATTTGTATAAGGAGCGGCTTTATAAGGTGTTTAACGAAAAATTATCCGACGAAACATCTAAAGCTACACTTTATGAGGCTAAAGACGAGGCTGTTTTAGAGTATACGAAACAGGCAATCAGAAACGGGCAAAACTCTATATCCATTGTAACCCAAAACGGTCTTTCCACTCTTAACCTTACGCTTAATATGGCGGAAAAAGCCGAACTTGCACGCTGTCTTTATAAGGACTTAGCTAAAAGAACACCTGCGCAAAAGTATTTCCCGGCACAAAATCCGCTGGGCATAATTGATTTCAAATTTATGGGTTATTTCAGCGATTCCGGTCCCGCTTTACCGTATGCAACAGCTCCTTTTGTTGATTCAATAGTAGGAACGGATATAGTTTCTGATGAGGATTCTTCAAGCGGTTCATCCGATGTTTCGGATAATACACAGTCCTCAGACGATGCTTCCGCAACACAAAAATCTCCTCTGAAGATTTCTCCGCTTTCCGCCTCAGCCTCGACAAATACTACGGAAAATTCCACACAAGAACCGACAACCGAAACCACTACCGAAGCCACGCAAGCCGCTTCTCCCGTAACCGATACAACACAAACAGATCTCTCTGAGCCGGACACAAAGGTTCCCGAAACTACAGACCCCTCGAGCGAACCTCAAAACGGTGAAATAGGAGAAGTGCTCGATAAAGCGGTTAAAACTTACTCTACCTTTACCTTAAGAGCTTATAAGACTTCAAAATTCAATGAAGCCTTATCAATAGTCCTTACGCACGATATGGAAAACACGATTAATTTCCTTAAATCAAAGGGTCTTTTTGAAGAACTTGAGGACAAATCGGACTATACACAGGCAGAAATCATTTCCACCGCCACCTATAACAGCAATCACGAGTATTTCAACTATGGCGTGAATTCAGTCGTTCGCTTTTTCTGCGGCTCTTTTACAAAAAAACCGGAGCAATCAAAGGAAGAGTATATTTACAGCGAGTTTGACCAAATCAACAAATATACGACTTCCTCCCCTGCCGATGTATCGGAAATTTTCAAGGCATCAAGGTTTTTGTATTATAACAATTCCGATAGCGGATACTATGTAAGGTTTATATCAAAAGACGGCAACAGCAGGGTAACAATGTTTGTACCTTATACAATGTTGGAAGACAGTATTGCTAAAAAAGTCAAGGAGTTCGAGTCCTCAAACAGTTACTTCGCTGATGGAGTAATTGGAGGCTATGGGTCTAAATACGTATACTGACATTCGGTAAGCGGTAAATTTTCAATATTAATTGTGCCGTGCGTTTTTACGTGCGGCACTTGACTATTTAGGCAGTATAAGCTATTGTTGTTTTATTAAAAACAGGAGTTACAGGAGGAATGCATGTGGCAAAGAGGAATTTCAAAGGCGAACCCGTCATAATGAAGGAAACCCTGCAAAGACTATGCATAAGACAAAAAAGAGAGGATAACAGGGAGCTTGAAAGCAAGCTAATGAAGCTGCCGAAGACAAAGCTCTCCCCTTCTCAAATATCCCGCTTACCCGGATTTCTGACTGCCGATATGATAAGCTGTGTTTATGAGGATGAAAAAACCAATGTCCTCTGGCTCGGAACCGATAAGGGGTTGTGGCGCATTAACGAAAGTGAGGATGAGCCTCTTGATGTAATACAGCACTTCAGAGCGAGCGCGTATATGCTTGACAACAACGTTCTATCCGTATGCGGCGACGGTGACAACGGCGTATTTGTGCTTACGGACACAAGCGTATCCCATATTGAGATGAAATTGATGTCCGCCAAAGAAAAAGCTTCATTTTTATCCGAAATGGATTTTAAATATGTTCAACGCAGAGGGATGCTCAGCGGTGCCCGCCGGGATGAAAAAAACAACTGCTGGAAGGGACGCGAATCCGATAACGACGGCCTTTGGACGTCGCTTGTCGCCATGGGCGATATATGCCGTTATGCCGTGCTTCGTGACAGTAATAACGCAGATAAAAAGGAAATCGCCAAGGCAAGAGAGCACGCTATGCGCTGGACAGAGGCTATTTTACTGCTTGCCTACATACCCGGACGAAAAGGCAAGGTGCCTGCGTTTGTCCGCTATAACAAGCCCGGCACAAACAGAGCATCTAAAGAGTATCTGCTCGAGGGCAAGGACGGTTCATTAAACATTCCCGAAAAGGGTCCCGCCGGTTATATTTTGAGCAGCTTAGGTCCCAATCATCCCGAAAATTGGGCAACTGAGGGTATGCCTGAAGTTGAGTTTGTGAACCTCTCGGGATTTATTGCACGCTCCTACCATGTAAACGACCCCGAAAATGATCCCGTGCCGTGGGGTGACGGCGTATTTTTCAGAAAAATGTATGACGATACGGGCAAGCTTATATCCTTCCGTGTTCCCTCGTCTACAAAAAAGGGAGACGATTGCGACACCCCTCTTTATGTTGACAGCTCCATGCCCATTCCCGACAGGTTAAGGAAGCTCTATACCGACGGAATAAACCCCGCTACGGGCAAGAGCTTTACCGATGCGGATATTATATATAAATGCGACACCTCAAATGATGAGCTTGTCGCTCACTATGCCATTTGGCATCTTGCTTACGATGTTTTCGGGAAGGAGGACCCCGAGCTTGCCGAAATAATAAAAAACGCAGTAACGCTTCACGCTCAGCATTTTACCGACAATAATTATTGTCTTGTCGATGCAGGCGGTCAACCGACCTCCTGGGCAAGAATGAGCCGTGAATATTATCTCAATGCCTTCAGCAACGGCTTTACAGATGGCCCATTGGGTACTATGATATTACTGCAGCTGTACAAGGTTGCACACTATATAACGGGTGATAAAAAGTGGGACGACGAATACAGAAAGCTTGCTCTTGACGAGCCGTATCGCTATGCGGACCTTGCCGCGGAGCATTACGGTCGATATGCCATGCTGGCAAAAACATTCATTGATGATGAGGATGACGAGCAGGAGGTTTTCGCCCAAGTAGCGAAAATGATGAACTACTCGGATATCAGAATGGCCGCAGTTGCCTATTATACGCTGCTTCAGCTTGAAACCGACGCTGTTCTTCTTGATAAGTATAAAAAGGGTGCGGACAGCTGGTGGAGGCTTGTAAAATACGGCAGAGATGTTGAATGGCTGCTCATATACCAGCTGTGCTATAACGAGGAAGATGTTGTTGACGGCTTCTCTCGCAAATGCAAGGATATGCTCAAGTGGCAGCTGTCACACTTCCCCGTTTGCGCAAGACAGTTCTTTATTGACAATTCCGACCGCCCCGACCTTCGTGAGGAGGACGGACTTATGTGGGAAAGGAACAAAAACGTTCCCTATGCGGTTTCAATGGACGAAAGAGGCAGTCTCGGAAACAACTTTTTCCACGCAAAACAAGGAACTTACAACAGAAGCCTTCACGAGTGCTACAATATGATTTTTCCCTATTGGGTAGGCAGGTACAACGGTTTAATTGTAGACGAGGGCAAGGACAGCAGTCTTACCTTCGATGAGTTGATGAAATACAACAATCAGGAATAG
>MWBL01000057.1 GCA_002069015.1 Firmicutes bacterium ADurb.Bin300
AAGCCACTGATTTTTTGTTTCGTATGTCCCGCTGCTGACATCAATTGCGTCGACGCCGAGCTTTTCCAATGCTTTTGCAATTTCTATTCCCTGAGCAAGCTCAATCCCTTGACCGTTTTCGCCCAAAGCGCTGTAAAATTCGTCAACGGAAAGCCTAACTGCAATCGGAAAATCCTCTGTGCATTTCTTTCTGATATCCTGAATTATCTCGGAAACAAAGCGCATACGGTTTTCAAAGGAGCCCCCGTAGCTGTCCTTGCGCCTGTTCGTATAGGGGCTTAAAAACTGCTCAATAAGATAGCCGTGCGCTGCGTGAAGCTCAACGCCGTCTGCCCCGCTCCTTTTAACGCGAAGGGCAGCATCCCCGAATCTTGCAATAATCTTCTTGATTTCCTTTTCACTTAACGCCCTTGTCTTTTGCTTTTGATGGCGGCAAGGCACCGCAGACGGGGCTACAACCGAAGGCAACAACCTTGTTTTTTCAAGAAAGCCGTTAAGCTTGGCGATTTTGAAAAACATTTTCCAATAACCCTTCCAAATACGACCAATCGGCTGACTGAGATACATTGTCCCGATAAGAATTGAATAGCTTTGACGTCCCGGGTGGTGAAGCTGGCAAAATACCTTCGCTCCATGCCTGTGAATACGCTCAACCATTTCTGAAAAGGGGGCTGCATGTTCCTGTCTTGACATAGCAAGCTGCAAGGGATGAAGAACACCCGTTATGTCATCGACTCTTGTTGCCTCGGTAATAATCAGCCCTACTCCGTTCTTGGCACGCTGTTCATAATAGCTCATCATCTGCTCGCTCGGTGTCCCGTTCGGGCATCCGGTTCCCATAACCATGGGTGCCATTACAATGCGGTTTTTAATTATAACATTTCCGATTTTAAGAGGAGAAAACAACAAATCATATGACATATAAGAACTTCCCTTCAAGGCATCATCAGCTTTTCGTTCTGTTATAATTTTACCTTAATATTTTAAAAGTGCAAGAGCCTTTCTCTTGCTGTTGCAATAAAATCCACTATAACATCCATTTCAGTATAACAAAAAGACAGTATGCGTATAAGCCGGACGCATACTGTCTTATCAATTAAATGGTTTTTTTGTTGTTTTCCGACAAGGTTCGCGGCTCGGTCATTGCATAAGGGTCAAGAGCTTTATCAAGAATTTCATCATCCATAAGCTTTTCACGTCTGACGATATCTCGCACCTTTACCCCTGTCTCAAGAGCCTCCCTGGCGATAGCGGCAGACTTTTTGTAGCCGATATACGGGCACAAAGCCGTCACAACTCCTACGCTCGCTTCAACAAGCTGTGCGCAACGCCCAAAGTTGGCGACAATTCCCCGAATACAGTTTTCCGTAAGCGTTTTCACAGCTCCCGTAAGAGTAGTAATCGACTCAAACAAGGCATTGCAAATTACAGGTTCAAAGGCATTGAGCTCCATTTGACCTGCCTCTGCGGCCATAGCGATGGTGACATCGTGTCCGATAACCAAAAACGCTACCTGAGAGACAACCTCGGGTATAACAGGATTAATTTTACCGGGCATAATTGATGAGCCGTTTTGCATAGGGGGCAAGGTGATTTCACCTATGCCCGTGCGCGGTCCGCTTGAAAGAAGGCGCAAGTCGTTACTCATTTTCGATAAATTAACGGCGCATGCCTTCAAAATACCTGAAACGGCAACAAAGCAATCCGCATTTTGCGTAGCGTCAAATAGATCCGTTGCCTGAACAAGCTCATAGCCTGAGATGAGGCTAAGCTGCTTTGTTATATTGTGAAAATATTCAGGCTCTACGTTGAGCGCGGTTCCGATTGCGGTCGCGCCTAAATTTATTGTAAGCATTTGTGATTGAATATCCGTTAAGCGTTTTATATCACGCGATACTGCCGAAGCAAACGCTCTAAAGCTTTGACCCAAGCGCATAGGCACAGCATCCTGCAGCTGCGTGCGCCCCATTTTTAATATTTGGTCAAACTCCTCCGATTTTTCCCCAAGAGCCTGAGCAAGCTCTTCTAAAGCGCTTAAAAGCGGTTTCATAAGGTCAAGAACAGTCAAATGAGCTGCCGTCGGAATAACATCATTTGTAGATTGTGCCATGTTAACATGATCGTTTGGATGGCATAATTTATATTCACCTTTCTTCCCACCGAGAAGTTCCTCGGCGCGGTTGGCAATGACCTCGTTGGCATTCATATTCGCAGAAGTGCCTGCTCCGCCCTCAATGGCATCGACTATAAATTCATCCGTAAACTCACCGCGGATAATCTCATCACACGCCACAATGATAGCTTCGCTTATTTTTTTATCAAGAAAACCGTAGCGGGCGTTAACCAAAGACGCTGCTTTCTTAATTTTTGCAATATTAAAGATTAAATCTTTATGTATTGCCCTGCCGGTAATCCGGAAATTATGATACCCTCTGAGCGACTGAACGCCGTAATAGGCCTCAGACGGAACTTCAAGCGTACCCACCGAATCACTTTCGGTGCGTATTTTTTTATTCATTATTTGCATCCCTTTCGAATACATATTAAACATTTAAAAAACAATAACTAATAAAAAAACAGTATCCGCTATTAAAGGCGACAAGAATCGCCTTGTGTTAATAATATCACACAATAGCAAAAAGTCAATCTTTCTTTTATTTAAAGACTACTTCTGTTTGACATTTTTCTTTGCACGATTATAATATATCTAAGATGTAAAAACGGGGAGAAACTATGCAGAATTTTAAGAAAATAACGATAGACGACAGGGATATTCTCTCACAATATTTAGGTTCCGCTAAGCATTATTCGTGTGATTATTGTTTAGGCAACATAATCCTTTGGGCTGATATGTTTAACACCCATTATACGGTAGAAACCGATATGCTGTTTATTGAATTCACATATGACAACAAGAATTACTTTGCTTTCCCTATGGGAAAAGGAGACTTGAAAACAGCTTTCGAGTGGCTTTTTTCATATTGCGAGCAAAACGGCAAAGAGTTTAAGATGAATATTATAGAGCCCCATATGTTTGAAAAAGTCGAGAAAATGTTTCCCGGTAAATTTGAGATTTCATATAAAAGAAACAATGCCGATTATGTCTATAACACACAAGAGCTCAAGGAGTTGAGCGGAAGAAAATACCATAAAAAGAAAAATCATATAAACAAGTTCTTAAAGCATTATAAGAACTGGTCATATGAAAGAATTTCCAATGAAAATACCGAAGAATGTATCGAAATGGTAGAGGAATGGTGTGCTCGCAATAACTGCCTTGATGAGAAGCAGAAATCTCAGGAGGTATTAGTCGTCACAAAGGGGTTAAAGCATGTGGGAGAACTAAACCTTCTTGGCGGTCTTATAAGAGTAAACGAAAAGATTGCGGCAATGACATTGGGTGAAAAATGCTCAGATGATATGTTCGTCATACATTTTGAAAAAGCGTTTTCCGATGTTTTGGGAGCATACCCGATGATTAATCAGCAGTTTATAATTCATGAGCTGTCCGGCTATAAATACATTAACCGTGAAGAGGATTTGGGAATAGAAGGGCTCAGAAAGGCAAAAGAGTCCTATTATCCGGCATTCATGGTTGAAAAAGGTATATTGAAAAGAAAATAAACGCGGAGGAAGACACAATGATCTCTTGCGGAAAATATGATTATATAGAGCAGCTTAAATCGCTGTGGCAAAAAACGTTTGGGGACAGCACTGCTTATATAAACTCCTTTTTTGATAATATGTATAGGGACGAAAACACACTCGTTTACATTGAAGACAAAACGATTGTGTCCGTCCTTTATATTATTGAATATGAAATTCCTCTTGAAACAGATAAAATCAAAATAGCGTATCTCTATGCTCTTACTACAGAGCCCGCTTTCAGAGGACGGGGAATAATGTCTCGTCTTATTGAAAAATCCTTTGAAATCGGCATTAAAAGGGACTATAAGCTGTGCGTACTAATCCCGTCGGAAGCCTCGTTGTTTGATTATTATCGGAGGTTCGGCTTTAAGGAATGCTTTTCTCGTACGACTATCACAAAGCATCTTTCCGAAATAAGAAGGACGGCCTCCGGTGAAAAAGAGCTTTTACTGAAAAAGGCAGATTGTAATAAAATCTGGAACGCCTATATCAAGAGCCCCTTTTTCGGTCCTGAATGTGTAGTACTCTCAAGACAACAAAACTGCTTTTTTATAAAGGAGCTTGAAAGAGAGGGCGGTCAAGCTTTCCTTTTTGACTTAAAAGGGAAAGATGACGGATATATACTCTTGGGGCAAAAGGGAAAAGAGTTATTAATTTATGAAACAAATTCAAATGCCGAAATTCTGCCTTTTCTGTATTCGGCTGTTCTTAAAGATTTCTCTTTTGACAGGCTTACGTTTTATCAGCCGCTTTGCTTTCCGTCTGACGAGCTTACGGCAGCCAAAAGCCGCTACGCCATGTGTAAAGAGCTTGCCGAGATACACCTTTGTAACCCTTTTATAAACAGGGTTCTGACATAGAGCGACATAAAAAAGACCGGGAAGCTGCTTCCGGGTCTTTTCTTTTTATGGGTCAGTCTTACCCTCTTCCCATTTTTCTTTGAGAATTTTTGCGCTGCTTGTCGATTTCGCGCTCTTGTGCAATACGCTCAAATTCCATACGCTCCTTATCATGGCGTTCGTCCCTCTTTCGAATAATCTCGTCATAATCCGAAATTATCCCCTCAAGGTCAGCATACCCTTTTGCAAGCTCAAGTGTTCGCACCGCGGCGAGATACGGCGAGGCAACGGTTGCGTATAAATTTTTCTCCTTATTTGCTTTTCTCATTGCAATACGCCTTAGCTTTGCCTCTTGTCGTGTTTCGTCAGGCATATTATACGCGTCCTCGTAAGCTTGAGGGTCAAATTCGACTATACCCTCCGGATACCACCGGGAAGCAATTGTTTTTGATTTAATCAACGCCCTTGCGTTGCGTATTTCCTGCTTGCGCCAGGTGCGTTCTTCTCTTATATTTGTCAGGGGAAGCTCAACGGCAAGCTTTATCGCCTCATCACTGTACTCAAAAAAATGCTGCGGACCTGCCGAAACTATTAAGCTGCACAGCTGTAATTGTTTTTGTCCAAACTCGTTCTCGAAACGGGTTAATTCATGCATAACAAATTCAGCTATTTCAATATTCTCGTTAAACTGACGAACATCCTCTGCCTGCTGCCTTGCCGCCTTAATGGCAAGATGGCGTGAATCCTTTTCTTCTTTCGTGCGCGATGGCATTGCTTTTGCTCTTTTTAAAACGGCTTTGTCTGGCTTTTCCTGCTTTTCCAATCCATAGAATTTTCGCGCGTTGATAATTGCCTCACAGCCTTCGATGTAGGTTGAATCATCCGAGGTTTTTAAGCTGTAATCCTCTATCAACGTTCGTATACGCACAACCCTAATCATTGATTTTTGTCCCGTCTCGGTAATATCATACGCAAACCACGGCAGGACATCTATTGCCGCACCGATAACCGAAACAGTCAAAAGGGTATCCATAAGGGAAAAAAGCACGCAATTTGGGTTTTTAATCTGCTGCGACAAGGGCAGCTTCTCATTATAATTTACATAGACATCAAGAACGGAGTAGTCTTGACCGTCAAAGCCTTTGCTTTTATATACCCAGGGAATAAAAAGACCCGTGGCAGCTCCTATTATGCTCCCCACGTAAGAGCGTATAAACCCAAACGCCCCGTCAATACGCTCACCTATTAGGTATTGCTGGTTATCGCGCATATCGGATTCCATGGCACTGTCTATAACGTTTCCGCAGTCAATAAAGCGGTCAATAGTGTTGACTATAAACAACCCTATGGCAGAAAACTTGTTTTTATAAAATAGGAATATAGACGCTATAAGAAATATTTGAATAATGTTCTTTGCAATTTTTATGTTTCTTTTTCCGATACAGAGTTTTTATAAGGCTTGCCATTCCGTCAACTATCCTTACCGTAGTTTCTTTGTGGCTCCCCTATGAGCGGGTAAGGGACATAAATCAGCCGTATACTCAATATGTTATGATTGCCATGCTGTTTTTTATCGGGCAGATTCAGGGCTATGTGCAGGGCTGGTTAACTACAGGCGTTACAAACATGGTGCACGTTATAACCCCTTGACAAATTAAATACAATATTAAAAAAATAATACACATAATAAGTGTATCTGTCAAGTGTTATAAGGCTTGTAGTGTGATGCCGTCTTCTTTGCTGTAAAGCTTTTAAGGCTTTACGGTAAACTCCGGTATTCCCGTTGCATACGGTGCTATTTCATATTGCTGAAAGTAAATTACTATTCCCTCCCCGGTCAAATAGTAATTTTGCGGGTTGAAGTTCTCCTTAATGAGCTCTTGATAATTATCAAAATAGATGTACGGGTTTTCCTGCATATCGGCATTTGCCTGTTCGATTATTTGATTAATTATGTATTCCTGATAATTCGGACGCAGCGGAAAAAATGACGACAAAGGCAACAGCCTTCCTTTTGTAAGATTCCATGTATCTGATATTCTTTTTGTGCTTCCGTGCGCCCCGCCCGTATACTCGTATCTGTCACCGTAAAGGCTTAAAAGCTTATCACTGTTATATGTAATCGTGTAATTTAAAACCGCGGAAAAGGTGCGGAAAGGAAAATCGTTTTTAATCGCTTCCTTATATTGCTCAACCGCCATACGAAAGAGAACGCTTTCAGTATATCGCAGAAATCTTCGCACGTTAAAAAGATACCATGAATTTACCCGTTTTTCCGTTTCTTTCCGTCTGTAGCGCAATTGAGGATAAGATGACGAAAAGGATATCATTAAGATATCATCATAATAAAAGTCCCTCTTTAGCTCCCTCATTGTTATATAAGCGTCCTCCCTGTGCATTTTAAATACCTCCAATGTTATAATATTATATTATATGAAGGGGCTTTCTTTATGCTACAGGCATTCTCTTTGGATCAAGACTAACAGAATTTCACAAAAACAGCACTTAAACTGTTGAAATTAGAGTAATATTGATATAAGATGTATTTGGAGAAATATTTGATTGACTATGTAATTACAATCACTCTTCAATGCAGGAAAGGAATAATGCAAGCTCTGATGCATTCTAAGCGATATGTCCGATGAAGTTGCTTTAACCTTGTTTTATGTGCGCCACGGTGAATCTCATGGGAATATCCCTTTCGATTTTTCTTCTGACCTAACTTATGAAAAGGATGACCCGCCCCTTACCGATTTGGGTATAAAGCAAGCGGTACTCCTCGGGGAAAGGCTGTCGAAAGGGAAGCTTGATGCTATTTATTCAAGCACTCTTGAAAGAGCTGTTGCTACTGCCTGTGAAACCGCAAAAAGACAGGGCGATATGTCTGTCAATCTCCTTCCCGACCTTATGGAAGCGGGTACGTCGGCAGACTATCCCGGCTTAAGCGAGAAGGCTTTAAGGCAAAAATATCCGCTTGCAGTCCCGTGTACTTCGGAGCCCACGCCCACCGGGGGCTTGCTCACCTTGGGTGACGAAACAACCCAAACGCGAGAGCTCAGAGCAAAACGAATAATCGATTTTTTGACAGAAAAATATAACAACGGCGAGACCGTAGCATTATTTTCACACGGGACGTTTTTCAGGTATTTCATCAGCGCCGCTCTCAAAATTGCAGTCAGGGACAGCTTAAGATTCAGTTGTTTTAATACGGGAATCACTAAGATAAAATTTTATACCGACAAGAGCGCAAAGCTGTCCTTTTCAAATGACACTTCACACTTGGTTAAGCTAAAAAACGATTTAGTTTATACTATATAAGAGCAAGGAGAATATTATGGCTGAAAAAATTGACCGTTACTATCAAGCTCAGATTGAAACGGCGTCCGGGGAAGAATTAAGGGAAATACAAAGCAGGCGGCTTATAAGAGCCGTAAAATCTTGTTATGAAAATGTTCCGTTTTATAAGAAAAAATTTGACGAAATGGGACTGTCGCCCGAAGACATAAAGTCGATTGACGATATTTCCAAGCTGCCCCTAACCGAAAAACAGGATTTGAGAGACAACTACCCTTTCGGTCTTTTTGCTGTAGGCAAAGAAAAAATCGTCAGAGTTCACGCTTCGTCCGGCACTACGGGAAAGCAGACCGTAGTCGGATATACTAAAAAGGACATTGATACATGGAGCAACGGCACCGCCAGGGCACTTGTCGCGGTGGGTGCTACCAACGAAGATTATATACATATTTCCTATGGTTACGGTCTTTTTACGGGGGGCTTAGGGCTTCATTACGGAGCCGAAAAAATAGGTGCGGCGGCAATTCCCGTCTCCTCGGGCAATACGTCAAGGCAAATTCAGATAATACAGGATTACGGGTCAAACATATTATGCTGTACACCGTCATATGCTGTATATATTGGTGAAACTCTGCACCGGGCGGGTATTTCACCGGACTCACTGAAGCTTAGAGCCGGCATTTTCGGGGCGGAACCGTGGAGCGAAAATATGCGGCTGAAAATTGAAGAGCTTTTAGGCTTAGACGCTTATGATATATACGGCCTATCGGAAATTGCAGGTCCGGGAGTTTCATTTGAGTGCAGGCAAAAAAACGGTCTTCATGTCTGCGAGGATTACTTTTATCCCGAGATAATCGATCCCGAAACTCTTAGGCCCTTGCCCGACGGCTTATACGGAGAACTTGTTTTCACCTGTATAGGCAAGGAGGCTTTGCCGCTGATACGCTACCGCACAAGGGATATTACAGCCTTAACACGAAAGAAGTGCGAATGCGGACGAACTTTAGTCAGGATGAGAAAGCCTAAGGGAAGAACGGACGATATGCTGATTATACGCGGGGTCAATGTCTTCCCTTCACAGGTCGAGCATGTTATACTCTCGTGCGGTATAGAGCCGAATTATCAGATTATCGTCGACCGCAAAAACAGCTTAGACACTATGACGGTAAAAATTGAGATGAACGACTCTATGTTTTCGGACTCCGTGCGTGAAATCGAAAGTGTTGAGCTTAAAATCAAAGCGGCTCTTATGTCGGTGCTGGGCGTGTCGGCAGGCGTAATGCTCGTCGAGCCCAGAACTCTTCCAAGGAGCGAGGGCAAAGCAGTAAGGGTTATTGACAATCGCAAGGATTGATAAGGAGGGAGCTTTATGTATATTAATCAGCTATCTGTTTTTTTAGAAAATAAAAAGGGCAGGCTCGCAAAAATTACGGAAATACTTGCCGAAGCGGGAATTGATATTCGCGCTCTTTCAATCGCGGACACAACCGACTACGGTATTCTGAGATTAATTGTTGACGATCCCGATAAGGCCCATCAAACGCTTAAGGCTAATGAGTTCACCGTAACGATTACAAAGGTTATAGGCATATCCGTTTCTGATGTTCCCGGGGCGTTTGCGCATGCCATGAGACTTCTTGAGGATGGCGATGTTCAAATAGAATACGCCTACGCCTTTATCACAAGAGAACCGGGCAAGGCATATGTTATTTTAAGAGTGAATGACAGGGAAAAGGCCCTTTCCCTGCTAAGTAAAGCCGGAGTAAAAATCATAAAACAGGAGGAAATTTTTAACTGATGCTTTTTTTACAGCCGCCCGGGGAAAATGACAGTGTGTTATGGGAAAATTTTATCGGCGAGCTTATCGAAAACGGCGAAAAAATAATTCCCGCCGCCCTGAGCTTCGGATGTGAAAAATACTGCGAATATTTGCAAAAAGTTAAGGATTATGAAAGGGGTAAAAACCTACCAAACGACCTTGTCCCTTGTTCCGTATATTTCCTGTTTAATGACAAGAGGGATAAAATTTTGGGATGTATAGTTATCCGCCATAAGTTAAACGACGCTCTTCGCTTTTCGGGCGGAAACATCGGTTACAGCGTTCCCCCGAGTGAAAGAGGAAAGGGCTACGCCAAGGAAATGCTGCGTCTTGCCCTTGACAAATGCAGGCAGCTCGGGATAAATCGAATTCTGCTCACATGCGATAAGGAAAACACGGCGTCCTCCCGGACAATGAAGGCAAACGGGGCAGTCCTTTTTGAAGAGTTTGTCAATACAGACGGAGTTCTTCGGGAAAGATACCGGATAGAGCTGTAACTGAAAAATAACTCCCCCTTAGGCGTCCGCTCTATTGCGAACGCCTGAAAATTTTTAAATGTTGGAAATGCGATTTTTTTACGTCTTGTTAAGTGAAGACCTTTAATAAAAATGAAGGGAGGCAGAAGGCTTGGACGATGCTGATATAGTTGAACTCTACTGGCAAAGAGACGAAAGCGCTATACGGGAAACGGAAACAAAATACGGTCAATACTGCTTTTCGATAGCCTTCAATATTCTTTCCGACACGGAGGATTCAAAGGAATGCGTGAACGACACATGGTTCAGAGCCTGGAACGCAATACCTCCGAGCCGCCCTGACAGATTGCGTATATTCTTAGCAAAAATCACCCGTAATCTTTCGTTTGATAAATACAGATTAAAAGCCGCAAACAAACGCGGAGGCGGTGAAATAACGCTCGCGCTCGAGGAATTGGGGGAGTGCGTTTCAAGCGCCTTGGATGTGGAATTCGAGTTTTATGAACAGGAGCTTGTAAAAAGCTTGAACGGCTTTTTATACGCTTTGCCGAAACGCGAAAGCAACATATTCTTAAGAAGATATTTCTATGTGGAGTCCATTTTTGAAATAGCAAGGCGATACGGCTTAAAGGAGAGCAATATAACGGTTATACTGTCAAGGACGCGTCAGAAATTAAGGCTTCATTTACGAAAGGAGGGCTATGTCGTATGAAAAAGGAACAGCTTTTTAAGGCAGCGGGAGACGTTGACGACGAGCTTCTTGTACGAAGCGAAAAAAACAGCAAACACCGCGCCGTCCCGATAAAATGGGGGACTTTGGCGGCTTGCCTCGCATTTGCCGTGCTCGCGGTCATGATAATAAACACAAAGTATCAGTCGAGCAAGCTTCCCACTTTGACCATCACACAGGAGAATAAATCGTACGGTTACGAAGGGTATTGGGCATATGATATTCTTGAAATCGTTAACAGTAATCCGTGGACCGAGGATATGAACATAACAGTTTTGCCCGTATATGAGAATACAATTTCCTATGACGGCAATTATCAGGACCCCCGTGCCAACATAGACGAAATGAAGGATTTTTTAACAGAAATAGCAGGACGCATGGGTTTTGACACGCAGAAGCTTGTAATAACAGACGAGAAACCCGAAAAGGAGCAAAAAAAGAAAATAGTCGAGAAACCGGGCGGAAACGTCCCCGAAGACTTTTTTAGCGTGACCGGAGTGTTTGCCGAAAGAGGAAACATAAAGCTTGAGGTAAACGTTACGCTTCCGGATAAATACACGTTTAGCAATACACCCGAGATCTGCCCCACCCATAATAACATGAGGGCGTTGGCGGAATACCTGCAAAAGGAATACAAAGATTTAATCGCTATGCAAAATGCCGAGATAAATATCTTTGGCGGCTATTATACAACAGAGAAGCAACAAATTTTTAATATCAGTTTTTTTGAAGCGGCCGCAGACAACGTCAGTCAGATAATAAACTACAATTTTAACAATGTCACGTTTGCCTGTGATGAGGACGGAAAGCTGTTTCTCGCCAAGGTATACAGGCATGATCTGTCTCATAAAGTCGGCGATTATCCTATCATCACAGCAGATAAGGCAAAAGAGCTGCTGAAAAACGGCAATTATATAACCTCGGTTCCAAACGAGTATTTAACACTTCCGATTGCAAGCTATGTGTCGAAGGTCGAGCTGATTTACAAATCGGGTATTTCAAATCAATATTTTATGCCTTTTTATCATTTTCTCGTCGAGCTTCCAAAAAATGAAAGTGAGGACGGGATGAAGGAATACGGATCGTTTTATGTACCCGCCGTGGATGAAAGGTATATTTCAAATATGCCTCTTGAAAAACTCAATCTTTTACAGTAAAAACTCTGTCGATTCTGTAGGTTTGTCAATGATGTGTTACACATTGATCAAAAAATAATTTCGCCAGTTTGGAGGAAGTCTTTAAGATAT
>MWBL01000058.1 GCA_002069015.1 Firmicutes bacterium ADurb.Bin300
ATATCTTAAAGACTTCCTCCAAACTGGCGAAATTATTTTTTGATCAATGTGTAACACATCATTGACAAACCTACAAAAAAGAAAAATTTGTGAGGAAAACATTATTAAATCGTAGAGCCTTTTGAACAGTTATCGCTTTTGAAATGTGATAATGCAAAGCGGCAGCTGCAAGCAAATGCCGCCAGCTGTCGCTTTATTTTCTTTCACAGTTTAATTAACCATATTTGCGACTTCATCAGCGAAATTATCTTCTCTCTTTTGAAGTCCTTCACCCTTTGCAAAGCGAACGAAGGATACAAGCTCAATTGTACCTCCTGTTTCCTTTGCGGTGTTTTCAATATATTTCGCAACGGAAATGCTGTCATCCTTGACAAAGGCCTGCTCAAGCAGGCAAACTTCCTTGAAATACTTCGCGATTCTGCCCTTTACTATGCCTTCGATAACATTTTGGGGCTTAGATGCCATTTTCGGGTCTTCCTTGATTTGAGCAATGCAAATTTCTTTTTCATGCTCTAAAACATCTGCCGGAATATCCTTTGCGCTTGCATATTGGGGTGACATAGCGGCTATTTGCATCGCAACATCCTTACCCATAACCTTGAACTGCTCGTTATCGGGCTTGTCGGTATTGAAAAGAACCATAACGCCGACTGTTCCGCCGCCGTGGACATATGATGAAACAGTGCCCTCAACGCGCTGAAAACGACGGATTTTTATGTTCTCTCCTATAGACAAGATTTTATCATTAAGATTTTCCTGAACCGTTCTGTCTGTTCCGTTCAGCATTAAGCTTAAAAGAGCGTCAACATCGGCGGGAGCGTTGTCGGCAATAGTCTTTGCGACTGCGGTGCCAAAGCTTATGAACTCCTCGTTCTTGGCGACAAAGTCGGTTTCCGAGTTTATTTCAACAAGCACGGATATCTTTGAAGTACTGTCCGTGTAAGCGATAATAGCGCCTTCGGCAGCTATTCTGCTTGCTTTTTTTGTAGCTGCGGCAAGACCCTTTTCGCGAAGGTAGTCTATTGCCTTATCCATATCACCATCAGTCTCAACAAGAGCCTTTTTGCAGTCCATCATACCTACACCTGTTTTCTCTCGAAGAGCCTGTACATCTTTTGCCGTAAAAGCCATAATAATTTAATCCTTTCTTCTTAATTGAGGTTATATTTCTAAGATATATCTGTTATACCTGCGTCTTCTTCGACTAATTGTGTAATTTCGCTCGAGGCTTCGGAAACCTTCTGAGCGTCAGAGTCTTCGTCACCCTCGTTTTCGGAAGCGGAGGAAAGAGTTTGTTTGCCCTGTTTGCCTGCAATTATTGCGTCTGCCATAGCGCCTGCTATGAGCTTCACGGCACGGATAGCATCGTCGTTGCCGGGGATGACGTAATCAATCTCATCCGGATCACAGTTTGTATCAACTATTGCAACAATGGGAATACCGAGCTTTTTAGCTTCAAGAACCGCAATTCTTTCCTTTCGGGGGTCTACAATAAAGATAGCGGCGGGTTTTTTATGCATTTGCGTTATACCGCCCATAAATTTTTCAAGCTTATCTCTTTCAAGCTTCAGCTTAATAACCTCTTTTTTCGGAAGAAGCTCAAATGTACCGTCCTGCTCCATTGTGTTTAGCTGAGCGAGTCTTTTTATTCTACGCTGAATAGTGTTAAAGTTTGTCAGCATACCGCCGAGCCAGCGCGCATTCACATAAGACATTTCGCAACGCTGAGCTTCTTCTTTGATGGAGTCTTGTGCTTGTTTTTTTGTTCCGACGAAAAGAACTTCTCTGCCGTCCATCGCAATTTGATTGAGAAATGCATATGCTTCCTCGAGCTTCTTTACGGTTTTTTGCAGGTCAATAATGTAGATACCGTTGCGTTCGGTAAAGATGTAGGGATTCATTTTGGGATTCCATCTCCTGGTTTGGTGACCGAAGTGGACGCCCGCTTCAAGTAATTGCTTCATTGATACTACTGACATTAATTTTCCTCCTTTTGTTAAACCACCGCGCAGTCTTGGCTCCGTCGCACCGCATAAAATTATGCACCGGCACGCGAATCTCCCGCGCGTGAGTTTTACCTGAACATTACAGGCTATGGAATTATAGCATTTGAGACGATAAAATGCAACACTTTTATAACAATTTATTATGTTTCATTGACTTGCGGTTAAAAAAAAGGTATATTATTCAAGGATATTATAATCGGAAAGGATGAGAATATGAGACTTGTAACAAGGTCGGATTTTGACGGGCTTGCCTGTGGTGCTCTCCTTAAGGATGCGGGAATTATTGACACTTGGCAGTTTGCCCATCCTAAGGATTTGCAGGACGGTAAAATCGAAATCACAAAAAATGACTGTTTAGCAAATGTTCCCTACGTTGAAGGCTGTGGCTTATGGTTCGACCATCACTCAAGTGAACACGAAAGGCTCAAGCTCAAGGGTAAATATGAGGGTGAAAGCAGGCTTGCCCCTTCATGTGCAAGGATTATTTACGAGTATTACGGCGGAAGAGAAAGGTTTTCCCATTATGATGACCTTATGCAGGCTGTTGATAAGGTTGATTCCGGAAATCTTACAATTGACGAAATACTAAATCCCAAGGACTGGATTTTAATAGGATTTATCATGGACCCGAGGACAGGGTTAGGCAGGTGGAGAAACTTCACAATATCTAACTATCAGCTTATGGAAAAGCTGATAGATTGTTGCCGCACAATGAATACACAGGAAATTCTTACTCTTCCCGACGTACAGGAAAGGATTGTGATTTATACCGAGCAATCGGAAAAATTCAAGGATATGGTTCTAAAGCATACCCGAACCGAAAAAGATGTGATAATAACAGATCTTCGTAATGTAGACCCGATTTTTTCGGGGAACAGATTTATAATTTACAGTCTGTTTCCCGAACAGAGCATATCAATATGGATTGTTAACGGCAAGGGCGGTGTGGGCTGCAGCTGTGCGGTAGGGTATTCTATTATAAACAGAACCTCAAATATCGACGTGGGCTCCCTTATGCTCAAATACGGCGGGGGAGGACACAAGGCTGTCGGCACCTGCCAATTCTCCGATGAGGAAATGAATGAGAAAATACAGCTGTTGATTCGTGACCTTGTAGGCGGATAAAATATTTGTCACTTTTAAATAAACAATAAGAACAATGTTACATAGACGCCCTCTTCGGCATAAAATGCTTTAGTTAAATTAAACAAGCGTTGCCGCAAAGAGTGGCGCCTTGTGCGTCTATAAAATAGCTCTTTGAAAAAGCTTCGCTTCAGATAGATTTAACGAGTGAGAGCACAATATCACTGAAGGATCCCGCGGTATTTTTCAAGCTCTCACGGTATTCGGACGATGCGGTATCATCTGCATCGTCTGATATTTTCCTGATTGCTAAAAACGGAACGGAAAGAGAATGGCATACGCTTGCCGCGGCACCGCTTTCCATATCAAATGCGCATATTTCGAACATTTCTCTGTACCAATCACGCTTTACGGGATCTGTAAGAAAAAAGTCACCTGTTCCAAGCCTGCCTGTTTTTAATTCGGGAATTCTGTTTTTAGCAAGCGCCAGCAGATTTTCGTCACCTTCAAAGATATATTTCTTACCCTTTACCTTTTCGCCGGGCTTGTATCCTATGGGGCTCAAATCAAAATCGCATTCAACACAGCTTTCACCCGCAACGATATCATTTTTCAAAACCCTTGAAACTGCTCCCGAATAACCGATGCTGAAAACCGCATCAAAGCTCTCTTTTGCAAGGGCAAGAGTACAAGCAAAGGCTGAATTGACCTTGCCCATATAAGTACATAGAACAAGCACCTCATTATCGGATACAGAAAACTTTGCATAGGGGAGATTAAAGAATAAATCCTTTTTAACCATGATGCCCTTAAGTCCGTTTACAAGCGGCTTAAACTCGTCTTCATCCGCTATAAGAATCAGATACCTCATTCCTCTTCACCGTCCTTTTGAGTGTCATTTAAGGCGTCTTGCAAAGCCCTTGAAAGCTGGTCAGGGCAGGACGTCATTTTATAACCGCACTTGATACCCGAAAGGAGATTGATAATATCCCGAGCATCTTTCCCTTCTACGAGCTTTGCGATGCCCTGAAGGTTTCCGTGACAGCCGCCGTCATACATCACGTTTGAGACAATATTATCCTCAAGGTCAAAGGAAATAGACCTTGAGCAGACTCCGTGCGTTTTATATTTGTAGTTCATATCGCTAAATATCCCCTTTCCCTGATTGCGAGTCCTGCATTATTTTGAGAGCTTCATTAAGCGCCTCAAGAGGAGATTGATTATGAAGCTTTTTAATTGATATATATGGCTTTGTACCTGCCGAAACAAGTATTCTTCCGCGCATATTTTTAGCTAAAGCGGATACGGCGCTCATATCAAATTCACGCTGATAAAGGAGGAGGTTATAACCCTTTTGCCCTATTTCAAATATTCCCAGGGCGCTTGCCGTGTTCCTGAGCAATGATATTTGAATCAGTCCCAAAACTGAGGCAGGAGGTTCTCCGAATCGATCTATAAGCTCATCCTTAACGTCAAGGGCGTCTTCTTCGTTTTCGATGTCTGCTATCCTTTTATAAATGGAAATTCGCTGGGCAAGACTTTCAATATATTCCTGCGGGATATGGGCATCTATTTGTATGTCAACAAGACATTCCTTATGAACGGGTTTGGGCTTTTCTCCTTTTTCTTCTCTAATAGCTTCAACGAGAAGCTTCATATACATATCGTATCCCACGGACTCCAAATGACCGTGCTGCTGTGCGCCTAAAAGATTTCCCGCACCCCTGATTTCTAAATCACGCATAGCAATCTTAAAGCCCGAACCGAATTGTGTGTATTCCCTTATAGCTCTTAGCCTGCGTGATGCCGTTTCGTTTAACTGCTTATTACGGCGGAATGTGAAATATGCAAAAGCACGCCTTGCACTGCGTCCGACTCTCCCTCTGAGCTGATGAAGCTGGGAAAGCCCCATATTGTCGGCATCTTCTATGATAAGAGTGTTAACGTTTTGAACATCAACGCCCGTTTCGATAATTGTAGTGCAAACCAGAATATCTGTTTCTCCCTCCAGCAAGGACCGCCAAATTGAACTTAGCTCCTCCTCGCTCATTTTACCGTGACCGACGGCGACGTTTGCTTCGGGAATATCCTCCTTGATTGCCGCAGCGACTCTTTCTATCGTTTCAACTCGGTTATGGAGGTAAAAAACCTGTCCGCCGCGCCTTAGCTCCCTTTTTATTGCCTCATGTAATATACCCCGGTCATATTCAAGAACATATGTCTGGACGGGAAAGCGGTCACTCGGTGCCTCCTCTATTATCGACATATCCCGTATTCCCGACATAGCCATATTCAAAGTTCTCGGAATCGGTGTTGCCGTAAGCGTAAGGCAGTCCACGGTAGGAAACAGCTCTTTTAACCTTTCCTTTTGAGCAACTCCGAAGCGTTGCTCCTCATCGATAATAAGAAGCCCCAAATCCCTGAACTTGACATCCTTTGAAATCAGACGGTGAGTTCCCACAAGAAAATCGATTTTCCCGAGCCTTAAATCCTTTAGAATTTTGACCTGCTCTTTTGCGGTTTTAAAGCGGGAAATCATTTCACAAGAGACGGGAAATCCGTCAAACCTTTTTAATATTGTCTGGTAATGCTGAAGAGCAAGAATTGTCGTCGGAACAAGAAATGCGCACTGCTTGCCGTCAGCTATACACTTAAAAGCAGCTCTTAAAGCTACTTCGGTTTTACCGAACCCGACATCCCCACATAAGAGCCTGTCCATCGGGTAGATTTGCTCCATATCGTTCTTAATTTCATCGACACTTCTTTGCTGGTCCTCCGTCTCCTCATAAATAAAACGGCGCTCAAAATCGTTTTGCATATCTATGTCGGGTGAGAAAGCAAAGCCCTCGGTTTTAAGTCTTTTAGAATAGAGCGCTATAAGCTCCTTGGCAATATCTTTGACGGAGCATTTGACTCTTTCTTTTGTTTTTTCCCACTCCTTGCTCCCTATGCGACTTAGCTTAAGAGGCTTATCCTCGCTGATTTGCCCGATGTATTTTGAAACAAGGTCAAGCTGGGTAATTGGAATATAAAGGACATCGCCCTTGTCATAGTTTATTTTTATATAATCCTTTATCAAGCCGCCGACATTCATCTTTGTAATGCCGTCAAAAATGCCTATACCATGAGAAGCGTGTACTATATAATCTCCCTTGCAAAGCTCCTCAAGGCTTTGGACGGCATCGGCAGCTTTGAAGGAGGAGCGCTTTTTTAACTTTGTTGTGGCACTTATTCTGCCCAAGGTTATAATCATAAGCTTCTCGTTTGGATACATCAGCCCGAAGCTTAAAGCGCCGGAGAAAACCGTGATTTTGTTTTTGGGGAATTCGGCAGGGGGGATGGCGAGATAAATGCAGGGTAAGCCTTCATTTTCCAAAGTTCGGGCAAGAGATGATGAGGCAGACCGTGTTGAGGCAGTTATAACGAGAGTATACCCGGAGCGAATAGCCGGGCGAATATCATCTAAAAGTACGCTTAATGCTCCTCCCCAAGGCGGTTGCTGTACAACATTAAAGGAGATAAGCTCCTTAATCGGGGTATCAAAACTTCCTCTCGGAAAGTTATCAAAATATAATGTTCTTTTCTTTTCATAAAAGGACAGCAGATCAGAAAATCTTAATGTAAAGCGGTTAAGACCCTTTGTGAGCGTTCCGTCCTCGAACAGGGACTTAATGTCTTCATCCTCAAGCTTTGCCGTGCGTGATAGATTATTCTTAAGATTTGATGTTTCGCATGCTATTAAAACACAGTCATCTAAATAATCGAACAGCGTTGAGTTTTTTTCGTATGCTATATTAATATATTTGTCAAGACAGGGGGGAGGAGCTCCGCCTTCAGCAAAATCGGCATCTCTTAATATATTCTCGCGTGCCTTTATAAAACCTTTTCCTTTAAGAGTATCACAGAATGAACGCAGCTTTGCCGCCAGATCCTTATCGCTGTTAAATAATACCTCGCTTGAGGGAGCGATACTGATGCTTTCTTTGCGCTCGGTGCGGCGCTGAGTCGATACGTCAAATTCGCTGATTGTATCGATTTCGTCGCCCCAAAGCTCAATTCTTACAGGATTTGCCTCATTAGTAGGAAAAATATCGAGTATTCCGCCGCGCAGCGAAAATTGCCCGGGACCTTCAACCATATCCGAACGCGTATATCCCGCGCCGGTTAACAAACGCACACATTCATCATATTGAATTGAACTATTAGTCTTAAATGTTAAGGTACGGGATATCATTTCTTCCGGTGGTATTGTAAACTGTAAAGCCGCTTGAGCCGCACAGAAGATGAAATCATAATCACCCCTGATTATTTGGTGAAGAGCGGCTATCCTTAAATGCTCGAATTCTTTTGACTGCCTTTGCAGGGTGGTATAGCAAAAATCTTTAACAGGATAAAATACGGCTTTTTTACTGCCACCCGAAAACACATTTACATCCTCACACGCTTTAAGGGCGGAGGCTTCGTCGGGCATAAGAACAAGCGCCTTGCAACCGAAGTCCAGGCAAAGCGAAAAAATTATATGCGCCTTTGCCACGGGAGGCAATCCCAAAACTCCCAGCGGTGTTCTTTTAGTTTTTAAACAACCGATAAGATTTTGATATTCGGCGCAGTTTTTTAAGGCTCTGACATAACAGGACATGATTCCTCCGTCAGTTATAAGCGGCCATAGCTTTTTCAATGTCGCCGCTCAGTATATAATCAAGAGCTTCACAAGCCCTTTCAATAGCTTCTTTCATAAGATGCGCCTCTTCCTTCCCGAAGGCTGAGAGAACGTAATCCCTCAGCTCGTAATCGGGATGAGGTTTTTGACCTATTCCGAGCTTAATTCGGGGGAATTGATCGCTATTAAGGTGATATAAAATACTTTTTATCCCATTGTGACCTCCGTCAGACCCGGCGCGTCTTATTCTTATTTTCCCCACGGGAAGCGAAGTATCATCAAAAACGATAATTATTTTTTCCGGCGGGATTTTGTAAAATTCGGCACATTCACGAATCGCAATCCCGCTGTTGTTCATAAATGTCTGCGGTTTCATCACAATTACTCTTTTAGTTCCGATTGTTACATCGCCTACTAAGGACTTGAATTTTATCTTTTTAATTTTAAAATTATATCTTTGAGCAAGAGCTTCAACAAACAAAAATCCTGCATTATGGCGTGTTAGCTCATACTTTGGACCCGGATTTCCCAAGCCTGCCACAAGAAATTCGGGTGAAACGGTGGATTTAGAGTAATATTTAAATCTGCCAAACATTAAATTTTCCTTTTTAATTATTTATATGGGTCCTTTTCCTTTACCCAATTTTCCTTTACTATTTGCTGTGAACGAGCTATAGCAAGGGAATATTCGGGAATATCGCGCGTTATTGTGGAACCCGCCGCAATATATGCTTTTTCTCCTACGGTTACTGGGGCGACGAGGTTTGTATTGCATCCTATGAAAGCCCCGTCCTTAACAACGGTACGATACTTATACTTTCCGGTATAATTTACGGTTACGCAGCCGCAGCCGAAATTCACCTTTTTACCGACATCCGAATCCCCGACATAAATCAGGTGAGGCAGCTTTGAACCATCATCCACTATAGAGTTTTTAATTTCAACGAAGTTGCCTATTTTAATGTTGTCGCGTATATCGCAGTCGGGTCTTATATGAGCGAAAGGTCCGACGGAAACATTATTCCCTATATGGGAGTCTTTAACGACAGTATTCGAAAGGGACGTGCCGTTTTCGATTGTACAATTCTCAAGAACGGTATTTGGCCCTATTGTGCAGAATTGACCTATCGTTACATTATCCTTTATGATTGTGTTTGGGAGGATGGTAGTATCATTGCCGATTTTCGAATTTGCGGATATTATAACACCGTCGGTACAGGGGATATCCACACCCTGAAGCATTTGCCTTTCAAGCTCTTTTTTGCGTGCAATTTCATTGAGCTTGTTAAGCTGAATACGAGTGTTCGCCCCAAGCGCTATTTCCTCGCCCTTTGCAACATGAACGCCGACTTTTTTCCCTGCCTTTTTGATTATTTCAATCGTATCTGTAAGGTAGTATTCGCCCTTTGCATTATCGTTTGTTAGTTTTGAAAGAGAGTCTATAAGCGCCGCGGCGCTAAACCAATACGCTCCCGAGTTTATTTCTTGGATTTCTTTTTCGCTTGCAGTGGCGTCTTTTTCCTCAACGATTTTTTCAATGCAGTTGTTATCGTCTCTGATTATCCTGCCGTAACCGAGCGGGTCACAAAGCACGGCAGAAATAACAGTGACGGAATTGTGCTGCAACAGGTGAGTATTTAGCGACTCGTTGATTGTGTCACTGTCAACAAAAGGCACATCGCCGCTGACAATAAGAACCTGGGACTCTTTGTGGCGATGCAAAAAATCAAGAGCACATTTTACGGCATGACCTGTTCCCAAACGCTCATTTTGAATTGCTATTTCCCATTCGTCCTTAATATATTCACTTATTTTATCGGCTTTATATCCCGCTACTATACAAATATCCGAAACGGAGTTTTTTTTAACGGCATCTGTTACCCATGTGAGCATAGGCTTAAACAAGACCTGCAGAAGTGCTTTTGGAAGATTAGATTTCATCCTTACGCCTTCTCCTGCCGCAAGAATTATTGCACAGGTTTTTGACATAATAATCACCTTCATATCTTGAATGAAAAGAGTATAGCATAAAAATATTGAATGTTCAATTAAAACCGGAGAGAAATACATTGATTTATTTCTTAACATAATATATAATAAAATGAGAATAAAACGTAACCGTTGTCCGGAGATTGATATGAAACGACGACTGAAAATTTTACTTTATTTTCTTATTGCAATGATAGTAATTACTGTCGGCATCTTTGATTTTCCTTTGGTTACAAATTATCTTGCAAGCCGTTATGAAGGGAAAACAGCTCAAAGCGGAGTTATCGATCTTTCAGGCAAGGATATCGACAATGGTGATTACGTCTATCTTTCGGGTGAATGGGAGTTTTTTTGGCATAAGTTTATAGTTACTGACAATATTTCAGAAGCACAACCTGATTTTAATATAAAAGTTCCCTCGTACTGGAGCGATTATTCTGTTAACACAACGCAGCTGAATAAGGGCGGATACGCAAGCTATAGGCTGGGCTTAAAAAACATCAATACTTTAAAGCCGTTTATTGTTTTTGTTCCGAACCTTCCTGTCGCTTACAGAGTATTTGTTGACGGGCAATTGATATTCCAAAGCGGCGAGATTTCCAAGACTTACGACGAGACAAAGGCGGTACCGAGTTTTACCGCTTATCCGATTACCTTAAACACAAATGAAATGCCCGGAAACCGGGCGGAGCTTGTTATTGAGGTTTCTTGCCAGTTTTCAGGCGGTATAACACTAACTCCGGTGCTTGTCAATTACGATACTTATTCTCTTAACGCTATCTTTATGCTTGCCTTAAGGTACGTATTCGTCGGGATTATTATGCTTGTGGGTGTTTTTGCTTTTCTTATGTCTAAGAAAATTAAGGGGGATAACAGTTATTCTGCGTGGCTGTCTTTGCTTTGCCTTTTCCTCATTATCAGGATACTGATTTCCAATGAGGGCTTTACGGCGTCAAGGATTTTGTTTTCCGGTTTTACGGTTGAGCTGATGTATTTTTTGATTTATGTTTCAACTTTTATAAATAAGCTTTTGCTGTTTATTTATACAAGTAAATCTCTTTCCTTAAAGCTGCCGCAAAGCTTAATTTTGATATTCGGAGTTTTTTTCCTTGTTTATGCGGCAGTACCCATTTTATTTACAAGCAGCATATTTGACCCGTCTTCGTTTATTCTCCTACAAATGTCTACTTTTATTTTTGATTTGTATATTCTTTACCATCTTTGCGCTGCTATTGCGGATAAGGCGCGCAACGCGCTGTTATATACTATCGGATATATTACTGTTTTGATAGGTACTTATGTTGATGTTTTATATGTCAACGGTTTCATTAATGCAAGAGTTTCCTGGTTTATGCCCCTGATGTTTGTTTTCTTTGTCGTTACTGCAATTTACATTAATGTTCTGTTGATGGTTGACAGCTACCATAAATCATCAAAAGCCGCCGAGCTATCAAAGGAATTGTCCGAAATAAATATGTCTCTTATGCTCAGCCAAATTCAGCCGCATTTTCTTTACAATGCCCTCAACACTATAAAATATCTGACTAAAAAGAACCCTAAAACCGCAGAAACGGCAATAGTAGATTTTTCTCAATTTCTTCGCGCAAATATGGATTCACTGTCTAAAAAGGAACCGGTTCCATTTGAGGTCGAGCTCAATCATATAAAGAATTATGTAAACATCGAGATGCTCAGATTTGAGGACAGGCTGAATATAGTTTACGATATTCGGTGTAAGTCATTTAAGCTGCCTGCGCTTACCATTCAACCTCTCGTTGAAAATGCGATAAAACACGGGGTGAATCAGAAGGCAAGCGGCGGTACCGTAACAATATCGTCCTTTGAGGATAAAAAGAACTTTTATGTTTCTGTTGCAGATGACGGAGTCGGTTATGACTTGGAGAGCTTACCCGAAAACGGCCGTTCCCATATCG
>MWBL01000059.1 GCA_002069015.1 Firmicutes bacterium ADurb.Bin300
AGCTTTGCAACACCCTGAACTTCAACAAGACAAATTCCGCACCCGCCGTATGCCTCCATTCTTTTGTCAAAGCATAGGTTCGGTATTTCTATCCCATTTTTTGCGCCGGCACTTAAAATCGTATCTTTTTCGTCGGCAATTACCTTTTTTCCGTTTATGGTAAGATTAATTTTTGACATATTTCTTACCTCACCTTTACTGCGTCAAAACGGCATACCGAATGACATTCGCCGCATTTGATGCACAAATCCTGATTTATTATATGTGTTTGCTTTACTTTACCGCTGATAGCATTTACGGGGCATTTTTTAGCGCATAATGTGCACCCGGTGCATTTTTCAGGTTTGATTTCGTATGCTCTTAGTGCGATACACTCCCCGGCAGGACACTTTTTATCTACAATATGAGCCTCATATTCATCAAGGAAGTAATTAAGCGTTGTAAGCACGGGGTTGGGAGCGGTCTGCCCGAGTCCGCACAAGGAACCGTCCTTAACGGCGAAGCAGAGCTCTTTCAGGATATCAATATCTTCAAGGCGTCCTTCCCCTTTTGTAATTCGCTCAAGTATTTCAAGTATGCGTTTTGTCCCTATTCTGCAATGAGTGCATTTGCCGCATGACTCTTTTGCCGTAAAATCAAGGAAGAACTTAGCCATGTTTACCATACAGGTATTCTCATCCATGACTACCATTCCGCCGCTTCCCATTATTGCTCCGGTTTCGGAAAGCGATTTATAGTCTATAACGGTATCAAAAAGGCTTTCGGGAATACAGCCGCCTGAAGGACCGCCCAATTGAACCGCTTTAATTTTTTTGTTGTCTCTTATTCCATCGCCTATTTCGAATATTACCTCACGCAAAGTCTTGCCCAGCGGTATTTCTACAAGACCGCCTCTTTTTATTTTACCCGTCAAAGCGAAGACCTTTGTGCCTTTACCGTCTTCGGTGCCTAAAGCGGAGTATTTGCCGCCACCGTGAAGCAATATCCAAGGAACATTGGCAAATGTCTCGACATTGTTAATGTTGGAAGGCTTACGCCAATAGCCCGATTGTGCCGGAAAAGGCGGCTTTATCCTTGGCATACCTCGATTTCCCTCAAGTGATTCAATAAGAGCGGTTTCCTCACCGCATACAAACGCCCCGGCGCCCGCCTTTATCCGAATTAAGCATGAAAAATCAGAGCCAAGAATGTTTTTGCCTAAAAAACCTCTTTGCTTTGCCTGCCTAATAGCAGTTTTTAGCCTTTCTATTGCAAGCGGATATTCGGCGCGAATATAAACAACTGCTTCCTTAGCTCCTATCACAAACGCGCCTATGAGCATTCCCTCTATCAAGCTGTGGGGATCGCTTTCAATAACGGCTCTGTCCATAAATGCCCCGGGATCTCCCTCGTCCGCATTGCAGATAAGATACCTTTCGTCTCCCACAGCATCCTTCGCGGCGTTCCACTTAAACCATGTGGGAAAGCCTGCTCCGCCGCGTCCCCTAAGACCCGATAGCTTAATCTCTTCAAGGACCTCTTGAGCAGTCATTGCTAAAACAACCTTTTTTAGAGATTCATATCCGCCGTTTTTTATGTAATCATCAATATTTTCGGGATTTATTACTCCACAGTTTCGAAGCGCTATTCTTGTTTGCTTTTCATAGAAGCCTCTTTCACTGCTGCTAATACGCAAATCAGAAACAACGGAAAAGTCATTTGTTTTTATAGCTTGCGCTATTAAAGAAGCATCCTTGGGGCTGACATTTACAAGCCGTTCAATAAGTTTATTTCCTATATATATATCAACTATCGGTTCAAGCCAGCACATTCCTATGCAACCGGTTATTTCAAGCCGAGCGTTTTCCGGCAAAGCTTTTTTAAGAGCAGAAAACACTTTTCCTGCTCCCGCGGCTATACCGCAGCTGCCCTCTCCTACTAAAATTTTCATTTAATCGCCGCCTTTAGAGCGAATTTCTTCCAATATAACGCTGACCTTTTCCGGTGTTAACGCTCCATAAGTTTCCCCGTTTATCATCATAGCCGGAGAAAGAGAGCAACATCCGAGACAGGCAACGGTTTTTAATGAGAAAAGTCCGTCTTCTGATGTTTCCCCGTCAGAAATACCAAGCTTATCGTGAATTGCTTTGAGTATTAATTTTGAGCCGTTCACATGGCAGGCCGTCCCCTCACAAAGCATTATCAAATATTTACCGATTGGGGTAAATCTAAATTGGGCATAAAATGTTGCAATACCGATTATTTTGGCGGGCGGAATACCTGTTTTATCTGATATGGCATAAATGACATCCTCAGGAAGATATCCGTAAATATCCTGCGCCTTCTGCAAAATCGTTATAAGACTTCCCGGTTGAGAAGCATACTGTTCAAGTATATCTTTTATCAACGAGACATCAATCGTTTCGCTCTTTTCAAACATAAAAACTCACCTGCCATTAAATTTAATCATAGTTTAATAATTAATTCAAGTCAATTTCTTAAATGGATTTATTATATAAAATACTCCTAAAAAAGGTTATTGGGGAATTCAAGCGCATAACACCAGGCGCCGCCTATTTTCAGGCAAACAAAATCAGTGATAACCGTGGTATATTCGCCTGTTTTTCCCTTCACATCGAATATTACTTTGAGCCTTGCCGCCTTCTCTACTTCTTTTTCAAAAAATAAATTCTCTTTGTAAAATGAGTTTATTTTACTTACAATATTTTTTTCGGCATATTGTATTTCTTTTACCTTGCATTGTATGCGAAAGTCCTCTGAGCATTTTTTAGTGTAAAAGCCGTTAATCTCAGATAAAAGCCCCCTCAAAAACTCATTAAAGTCTTCCCGAGAGTAATAAACATATCTAAGCCGGAAGTTTATGTATTCTTCCGGGAGCAATAAAGCTAAGCCTGAAGCATCATTATTCTTAACGCAAACAGCGTAATTAAAAGCGACCTTTTCCGGATGTTCTCTTTCTTTTAAGACAAAAATTGAAAAAACTACCCCCGCCAATATACAAAGAGTAAAAAAACAAGAAAAGATTGTAATAGGCGTTACTTTTTGGCGCAAGGAATTGCGGTACCTCAAAATACCCGCTTTCTTCTCGGGCTGCAATGAAGTACCGCAATAAATGCAAGTATCAAAATTTTCGGGGGTTTCCTTGTGACAATTCACACAGTACATAACATCTAATTATTCGTCCTTTATAATGTCTTGAGTTTTTTCTGTGTTGTCCTGCTTTTCGGCATCGGATTGATTTTCCTCTGCCTGAGCCTGTGCAGCTTCTTCGGTATTATTGTCCTCATTTGGTTCTTTCTCGGACGCTTCGGCAATTTCAAGTTGCGCAGACTGTTCAATTTCGGAGTCTTCCTCGCTTATCTCAGAGGGTGTTTCAACTGAATGTATCCCATCCTCTTTTGGAGCAGCATCGGCTGCCGGAGTTGATGAGTCGGCTGATGTCTGTATATCTGCAGGTGCCTCCTGAATTGTCAAGTCGGGTTCGTTTTCGGATTCAACATCCGGAGGAAGCAGGGCACGAATAGAAAGAGATACGCGCCTTTTTTCAAAGTTTATATCGGTTATTTTAGCAGTGACTAAGTCGCCTACGGATAGAGCGTCGGAGGTCTTGGAAATTCGTCTGTTTGCAATTTGAGAAATATGTATAAGTCCGTCTATACCCGGAATAATTTGAGCAAAAGCCCCAAATGTCGTAAGGCCTACTACCTTTACACTGACAACACTGTCAACAGGATAATCTCTTTTAAGAATTTCCCAAGGATTGTCCTCGGTCTTCTTATAACCGAGAGAAATCTTCCTTTTTTCATGGTCAAGATTTTTAATGTAAACCTCAGCCGTTTCGCCTACTTTAAGTACCTCGGACGGATGTTTAATGCGTTTCCAGGAAAGCTCGGAAATATGAATCATACCGTCCACGCCGCCAATGTCGACAAACGCACCGTAATTAGTAAGAGATTTGACAGTTCCGGTAATAATCTGACCCTCGCGCGCCTGGACCCAAAAAGCTTCTTCCGCTTCCTTACGGGAATCTCTTAAAGCTGCCCTAATTGAGCCTACAGCTCTTTTGCGTTGCTTGTTAACTTCGATTATTTTCAGTTTTACCGATTTATGAATAAGAGTTTCAAGATCTGTATCACGGCTTGCACCAACTAAGGAAGCGGGTACAAAAACCCTTATGCCCTTAGTCCTTACAAGGACGCCTCCGCGAATAACATCACAGATGGTTCCCTCAATAATTTCTCCGCTCTCCTGTGCGGCGACAATATCATCCCAGACCTTTGCGGCATCACATATGCGCTTAGAAAGCACAACCGTGCCCTCAAGGTCATTTGTCTTCATAATGATAAGGTTGAGCTTGTCCCCCGGATTCAGCTCGCTTTTTGGGTCTGCATTAGGATCACTGCTATATTCATCATAAGGAATATAGCCGGTCTGCTTTCTTCCGATATCCACCTGAATTTCTGTGGGAGTAACGCTGATGACTGTTCCCACAACGAGCTTATCACTGCCGTAATTATTCAGTGATTCCTCAAGTGCGGCTTCATAATCATAAGCTTCATCGTTAAAATCCGCTACAAACTCCTGAGCCTTCTCCTGCTCGATTGTGTTGTTTTCGTTTAATACTTCGGACATGGTTTCAAGTACCTCCTTAATAATATCGGCAGGAGTCGAAGCGCCCGCTGATATACCGATTAAGTCAAAGCCGCGAAAGTCGTACTTAGTTAACTCACGCGCATCTTCGACAAGAAAGGTTGTGGCGTTTTCTCGACAGACATTAGCAAGCTTTGCCGTATTTGAGCTTTGCCTGCCGCCGACAATAATCATAGCATCGCATTTCAGCGAAAGTTTGTAAGCCTCTTTTTGCCTTTCTTCGGTTGCAAAGCATATTGTATCAAATATTTTTAATTTTGTACAGAGTAATTTTGCTTTTTTTACACTATTTTCCCATTCTTTTATGGAAAAAGTAGTCTGTGCTACTAAAACCACAGGTGTTTCCTTAAAATTTTCATGACTTTCTATAAGATTTTCAAGTTCATGCTCATTGCTTACAACGAACACTTTCTTATGCGCATAGCTCTTTATTCCCTTCACTTCCGGATGCTGTGGATCGCCGCAAATAATCAAAGTGGCATCTTCCGAGTTTTCGTCTGCAATTCGTTGAATTTTTTTGACAAAGGGACAGGTAGAGTCCGCATATTGAGCAGAGTCTGCTTTTAGCCGGGACATAATTTCTTTCTCTACGCCATGAGTGCGAAGCACTAATATTTTATTCCCCTTTGCCTCCGATATGGAATCGACTATTTCGACTCCTTGGTTTTTAAAATTTTCGATAACGCCGGGGTTGTGAATAACCGGACCGAGCATTGCAACCTCTTTACCGTCATCGAGCAAATCGTTTATTAACTTAACGGCTCTGTCAACCCCGAAGCAAAAGCCCGCAGATTGGGCAAGTATTATCCTCGCCATTATATGTTCTCCTTAATTATTTTCAAAAGAAGGTCTATTGATTGACTGAGTGTATTATCGGTTGTGTCTAATATTATCGCGTCCTTGGCAGGTCTGAGAGGCGCTATCTTGCGGTTTGAATCCTGATTATCTCTTCTAATGACATCAGCCAGAACGTCATCATAATTTATATTTTGACCTTTTTCGGAAAGCTCGTTATATCTTCTTTTGGCTCTTTCCTCAGGCGAGGCAGTCAAGAATATTTTGACTTGAGCCTTGGGAAGAACGACAGTTCCGATATCTCTTCCATCCATAATGCAATTATTTTTTCGCGCTATACTCCTTTGTAAATCGAAAAGAAATTCACGCACTGCAGGGTGAGCCGAAACATCTGAAGCGGCCATCGAAATTTCGGGAGTGCGGATAAATGAAGTGACGTCTCTTTCCCCTAAAAAGACTCTTTGCTCCAGATTTACAAACTTTAGTGAAATCTTAAGGTCATTTAACAGCGGTTTTATTTCATATTCACTTTTAGTGTTCTTTCCGTTTTCTTTTATGAAAAGACCGACAGCACGATACAGGGCACCCGTATCAACATAGATATACCCGAGAGCCGACGCTGCTGCTTTGGCAACCGTGCTTTTGCCTGCGCCTGCAGGTCCGTCAATGGCAATGTTTATCATATTTCAGCCTCCTTGTTTTGCTGCCGAGTTTCCCGCAAGCACTCCCGTTGAAAACGCGATTTGCAGGTTAAAACCTCCTGTGTATGCGTCAACATCAATAACCTCACCCGCAAAATAAAGCCCCTTTAAAAGACGGCTTTCCATTGTTTTCGGGTTTATTTCGTCTACACAAACACCGCCCGAAGTTATAATAGCCTCCTCAATCGGTCTAAAGCCGGTTACAGTCAGCCTTAAACTCTTTAAGAGATTTATCAAATTAATTCTTGTTTCCCTTGTAAGCGAATTTGCTTTTACAACCGAGTCTGCACCGATAAGCTTAACGGCTATGGGAACCAGGGACCCGGGTAAAAGCAACGACACAAGGTTATAAATATTTTTTTTCGGGGACGCGGCAATGTCGCTTAGCAGCCTTCTGTCAAGCTGTTCATAACTAAGGGCGGGCTTTAAGTCAATATAAATTTCGTATTTACTGCTTTCAATATTTCTCATATGTGAGGAAGCGCTTAAAACAAGTGGTCCCGATATTCCGTAATGTGTTATCAATACTTCGCCGAAATCCTTATAAATCACTTGATTAGCTTGTGTATCCAGTACAGAAAGGGATACATTTTTAAGTGTTAACCCTGCCGCTTCGCTGCACCAGCCTTCATGGCATTCGAGGGGGACAAGCGACGGCTTTGTCGGTATTATCGTGTGCCCCGCTTGTTTTGCAAGCTCATAACCATCGCCTGTAGAGCCGGTTTGGGGATAGGATAAACCTCCCGTTGCAATAATCACCGAGTCGCCAAAATACTTTTTACCGTTCTGAGATAAAGCGCCTTTAACCTTATTTTCATCGACAATAAGCTTTACAGCTCTTGATACTACTCTTTTTACCCCATTTTCAGTTATAAAACGATTTAGCGCGTCAACAACATCAAAAGAGTTGTCTGAGACGGGAAATACCCGGTTACCTCTTTCTGTTTTTAGGGGAACACGCAATTCTTCAAAAAATTTTATTGTGTCCGAAGGCATAAACCGTGACAGGGCACCGAACATAAATTTGCCGTTTACAGGAATGTTTTCTATAATATCATTAATCCGGGTACAGTTATTTGTCAGGTTGCACCTGCCTTTTCCCGTTATAACGATTTTTCTTGCCAATTTTTCATTTCGTTCAAGAAGCGTCACACTGCAGCCTTTTTGTGCCGCAAATCCGGCTGCCATAAGCCCCGACGCTCCTCCCCCTATCACCAATACAGATTTCACGCGAATACTCCTAAATTCTAATAATTCCGTCCGTCATTTCTTTTGCGCATTCATCAGGTTTAGGAAGAAGCAACGAATACAAATCCGTAGCTTTACATTCAAGCTTAAAGAGATTTTTTGCCTCGGTTGAAAGCGCCTCAACCTGCGAAGCCCTTGTCACTATCGGAAGGGTTGATTTCTTGTTTATTTCGGCTAAAAGCTTTTGACCCCTATCATTAAAACCGAGAACTCTTACATACGGGGGCACAAGGTCGGTATATTCCCTTGTAATTCCGAGAAATGAGCAAAGCAAAATCCTTCTAAGCCTTGAGTGAGTATATCTCTTTGATTTCACGTTGTCAAGAACCTCCTTGAGGGAAGAAGAAGCTCTTACAGCGCGGAATAGCTTGTTTTCAAGGCCTTCCGAAATGTCTGCAATCTTTTTAAAATCATCAGCCGTCTTACGGCGAAGCTCACTGAGAACGGCAATCTCAAGCTTGGATAAATCAGGCGGCATTTTACAGAGTTTCGTGTATTTATCAAATATCGGCAAGACTTCTTGTGGAATGCTTTCAGATATGCTTTTCCCTTCATATATCTCTTTGCGTATCTGAGAGGCCGATTTATATTTTCCCACGGATACGCCATCGTGAGAAGCGCCCTGTCTTTTTATTGATATAAAGCTCATATCGCTTCCGATTTTATTAATTGCTTTAATGTATTCAACTCCAAGAATATCGTTAGGCGTCGAAAGAAAGCTTGCGATTGTTTTCCCGTACAATGCTTCAACAGCCGCTTGTCGGGCCTTTGCGTATGTTTTACCGCTTTTCAATTCATTTTTAATTATACTGTCTAATCTTTTGTCCGAAAGTGAGTTTGCCGCTTCCTTTAATAAGCTTGAATTACCGCTCTCAGAGCCAAATGATATGCTGTCAACTATTCCAAGAGCATCTAAAATATAAATTGCTGAAAACGCAAAGTTTTCGGCACCTGAAACAGCAGCAGTAAGCGGTAAGGACAAGAGCAGGTCAACCCCGCATTTAAGTGCGCATTCTGCTCTTGCCCTTTGCGGCATAATCGCACACTCGCCTCTTTGAACGAAGTTGCCGCTCATTATTGCCACAACAAAATCAGCGCTTGAGCGCGTCATGTCAAGGTGGAGCTTATGACCATTGTGAAAGGGATTGTATTCGGCTACTATTCCAAAAGTACTCATTTTCAAAATATCCTATAAATTTATTATTTACTTGTAAAAGTTGTTATTTATGATATAATTATTAAGTTGGTATGTTTATACTAAAAATATTCTAAGGGTAATTCGGAGGGGTATAACAGTGAAAATTCTCGTTATCAATGCGGGGAGTTCGTCAATGAAGTATCAGCTTTTTGATATGGATGAGCATAAGATGCTTTCAAAGGGCGTGTGTGAAAGAATAGGAATTGATGGCAATGCTAAGGGTTCGTCGGGAACCAAAAAATATGATTTTAATGTAAAGATGGACAACCACACCGATGCGTTTAGAGTTATAGAAGGTATTCTAACCGAGGGAGAAAATAAGGTTCTTGACTCACTTTCAGATATTGGCGCGGTTGGTCACAGAATAGTTCAGGGCGGTGCAAAATATACAAAAAGCGTTCTCGTAAATGATGAGGTTATTAAGGGTATTGAAGGGCTTGCCGAGCTCGCTCCCCTGCACAACTACGCTCATATTCAGGGTATAAAAGCCTGTATTGATGTTTTGGGAAAAACTGTTCCGCAGGTTGTAGTGTTTGATAACGCCTTTCACAGTACCATGCCGCCGGAAGCATATACTTTTGCCATACCTTATGAGCTTTCGATGAAATATAACATACGCCGATACGGCTTTCACGGAACATCCCACAGGTATGTCAGCGGGAAATGTATCGAATTACTCGGAACAGAACACACTAAGATTATTACATGCCATTTAGGAAACGGTTGTTCAATATCCGCAGTGGTCGACGGAAAGGTTATTGATACGAGTATGGGTCTTACTCCTCTTGACGGCTTTATGATGGGAAGCCGCAGCGGAACTCTCGACCCTTCGGTTATAACCTTTCTTCAAAGGAAAGAGGGCTGGACTGCGGACGAAACCGATTATATACTTAACAAGAATTCCGGTGTTTTGGGAATCAGCGGTGTTTCCTCGGATGACAGAGATGTTTCAGCAGCCATAAAACAGGGAAATGAGAGAGCCTTGTTAGCTAGAAATATGCAAAAATATCAAATAAGAAAATTCATAGGCGCCTTTATAGCCGCGATGAACGGTGTTGACGCAATAGTCTTTACGGGCGGCATCGGGGAAAATACCGTTGATTACCGAAAAGATATTTGTGAAAACTTATCATTTCTCGGTATTGATTTTGATGACGAGGCAAACAACCGCTGCGTAAAGGGTGTGCAAGGAGAAATTACAGGTAAAAAATCCCTTGTGAGAGTGTTCGTTATCCCGACTAATGAAGAGCTTGTTATAGCGCAAGACACTCTTGAGCTTGCATTAAAGCAGTAGCTAATATTTTTAGTACACGGCGGTTCATCGAAAGCAAGATGAACCGCCTTATATTATATCTTGTTTTTCCTGTATTCGATATAATCCTGTAGGATGATAACTGCGGCTACTGCATCTACCACACCTTTGCGGTTTTTTCCTCTTACATTGTTTTCACTTAAAAACCTATGGGCTAATACTGTCGTTAGTCGCTCATCCCACAGTTCAAGAGGTAAATCGGTTTTATCTTGCAACAGTTTCATAAACTCTTTGATTGCTTGCGCCTTAAATCCTTCGGAGCCGTCCATATTTTTCGGATACCCTATAACAATCATCCGGGCAAAATTCTCGGCTGCAATAACCGCTACTTTCTCGGTAAGAGAAGCCATGTCTGTTTCTTTTATAACTCCTAAAGGGAAAGCAAGCGTTTCGTATTTGTCACATATTGCGAGACCGGTTTTGGAATCACCGTAGTCAATCGACATAATAACCATAAGCGGTGCTCCCTATTCGACAGACGGATCAATTACAGGCAAATCCGTAGTAGACTCATGTATGGAGGAAGGCTCACTTGAAGACACAGGCGGTTTCGTAGTGGGTGCCGTAACCTTGGGGGAAGTATTGGTGGCATTGCTTGATTCGTGCGTGGAGGTAAGGAGGTTTTCACCGCACTGCGTACAAACGGAAGGTACGCGTGACTTTCTGTAATAGCCGTATGCAACCTTGGCACAGACGTCACTTGCAATAAAACCGCTTTCGGCGCAATATTTCCTTGACACAACTTCAGAGGAATCCTTGAAGGATTTTTTCTTGAGATCCTCGTGCGCCTCTCCCATTATTTTCTTAAAGATTTTACCCGCGGGATTACCGCTGGCGCTGATTTCCTTATTCGTATCATATCCGTACCAGACAGCTGCTACATAATAAGGCGTTCCTCCTACAAACCATCTGTCATAGTTATCGCTTGTAGTACCTGTCTTTGCGAAGGTCTTAAAGCCGCTAATGCCGTATCCCGAGGCGGTACCGCTTGACACCACGGTTTCAAGCAGTTTGCGCATTACGACTGAGGTTCCTTCACTCATAGCTCTTTCGCTTTGCTCCTTGTATTCTAGAATAATCTCGCTCCCATCGCTGTTTGTGACCTTTGTGTAGCAATAAGGCTTATAATAAACTCCCCCGTTACCAAAGGTTGCAAAGGCGGCTGCCATTTCAAGTGTTGTGACGCCTTTGGTCATTCCTCCTACGGACATGGACGAATAGTTGATATCTGTTTGCGAGCCGTCCTCCACAAGGGTCGTTATATGAAGCTTTTTTGTCATAAAATCAAAACAATTCTGAGGCGTTAATCTTTTGCAAACCTGTGCTGCCACTGTATTTAAGGACTGTGCCACAGCGTATTGTACAGTTACAAAGGAATCGGGCTTTCCCGGCGAACCCCCATAATTTATAGGCCACCTTTTGCCTGTATTAAGGAGAATACCATAGTTTTGAATTAGGGAGGAATAATGAATTATACCCTTTTCTATAGCAGGCGCATATATGGACAACGGCTTAATAGATGAGCCAGGCTGTCTGGGAGAGTCAGCCGCTCGATTGAGTCCCCTAATGGTAGTTTTTTTGCCCGCTCCGCCTGCCATGGCAATTATTCTTCCGTTGTAATCCATAATTGTTATTGCGGACTGAGTCTTAGAATTTGAAAATGATTTTCTGTTTGTGT
>MWBL01000060.1 GCA_002069015.1 Firmicutes bacterium ADurb.Bin300
CAAGCATCGCGCCCGCGTGTGCCTCGCTGTCAATCCCCAAGGCGCCGCCGCTTACTATGGTCACGCCTGCCTTAGCAAGGGCATAACTCATTTTCTGCGCAACGCTTATTCCATATGAGCTCGCCTGCCTGGTTCCGACAATCGCTATATGAACATAATCGGAAAGAGAGCTTTCATCGCCTGAAACATATAAAACCAAAGGCATATCGGCTATATTTTTCAGCTGACCGGGATAAGCTTCACAGTCGGGTGTAAGAACCTTAAACCTCTTTTGACTGCTCAGGCTTAAGATTTTTGAAAAATCCCTTGGAGAAGTCTTCCTTAATCTTTCGATTCTTGCAGGCGAAAATATACCGGAAAGCCGCCATTCGGTGGCTCCGGACTCATACAGCTTTTGGGGGTTATTAAAATATGACAGAATTTCGTCCGTTTCGGCTCCCGCACCTATCGCATTTTGAAGCCACATCCAATATTCGGGGGAACAAGCTTTCATCTCATCATTTCCCACATTATTACTGCAGCCGCTGCATTCGCGTTAAGTGACTGAGTTTTGCCCTTCATAGAGATTTTTATCTTACCTTGCACCGCATTAACAGTCTCGGTTTTAAGTCCTGCGCCCTCATTCCCGACGGCACAAACAACACCTCCCGAAAACGCGACGGTTTTTATATCCTTCGCATCCGGGTCAACTACTGCCGCAAAGGTTTTCATGCCCTTATTTGCAAGATTCAGAAGAAGTGTTGACAGGTTGTCCGTCTCAATAACAGGAAGTCTCAAAAGGGAGCCCATCGCCGCCCGCTGCGCCTTGGGATTGTAAATATCACAGCCGCCGCTTACGATGACCCCTTGAACCCCAAACGCCTCGGCGCTTCGACACACAAAACCGAGGTTTAACGGATTAGACAACTCCTCAAGGGCAATATACTTGCCTTTATAATTCATTTTATATATATCTTCTTTTTTGTCAAGCATTTTACATATACAAAAAACGCCCTGTGAATTCTTGGTATCGGAGATTTTCGACGCTAAATAATCATCAATACGGTAAATCTCGTCGGCACTTTGGGCAATTACCTCTACTTCATTTACAAAATGGGAGAGAGCTTTTTGCGTTACAAAAAGAGTCTGTATCCGCACTCGGCTGTTTGCGGCGTCAAGACAAAGACGCGCTCCCTCTAAAAGGAAGAGCTCTGTTTTCTTTCTCTTATCCGCACTTGCAAGCAAGGCTGCGGCAAGCTTGATTTTTTCGTTGCTCCTGCCGGTAATTACCTTCAATGGAATACTCCTTAATAAGAATGCGGACGAATTGTCGTCCGCATATGAATTTGATTAAAGCGCAGCTTTAGCTTTTTCTACAAGAGCCGTAAAGCCCTCGGGGTCGCTGATAGCTATTTCGGAAAGCATCTTGCGGTTTAGTTCTACCTCCGCTTTTTTCAATCCGTTTATAAAAGTCGAATAATTTATTCCGTTTATTTTGCACGCCGCCGATATTCTTGTTATCCACAGGCGGCGAAAATCACGCTTTTTATGCTTTCTTCCGATATAAGCATAGTTGCCGCTCTTCATAACGGCTTGTTTTGCGGTCTTAAACAGCTTACTCTTTGAACCATAGTAGCCTTTTGCAAGCTTTAATACCTTGTTCCTTCTTTTGCGAGTCATTATCGCACCCTTTATACGAGCCATAACATAATCCTCCGTTAAATTCCTTTATTTGTACGGTACAAGACGCTTAATCTGCTTCTGGTTTGTAACGTCGGCGACACTTGTTTTGCGCAGACCTCTTTTGCGCTTGGTCGTCTTTTTCGTGAGAATGTGCGACTTGTTGGCATGGCCGCGTAAGGGTTTGCCGTTTTTGGAAATCTTAAAACGTTTCTTTGCACCGCTGTGTGTCTTAATCTTGGGCATAATTGTATCCTCCTTAAATAGTCCGTTTACTTTGATACTTTCGGAGCTAAGAACATGAGCATCGAGCGGGCATCCATTTTAGCATCTTTTTCAACCGAGCCGAACTCCTCGCACGACTGGGCGAAACGGGTCATAATCGTTTTCCCGTTCTCGGCATGAGCCATTTCTCTTCCTCTGAAGCGAATGGAAACCTTTACCTTATATCCTTCACTCAAAAACCGCTTTGCATGGTTTGCTTTTGTGTCAAAATCATGTGTATCAATGTTGAGAGACAGACGAATTTCTTTTATCTCCACAACTTTTTGATGCTTCTTCGCTTCCTTTTCACGCTTTGACTGCTCAAAGCAGTATTTGCCGTAATCCATAATCTTGCATACGGGCGGCACAGCGTGGGGCGCGATTTTAACAAGGTCAAGACTCCTGCTCTCGGCAATTTTGAGAGCGTCTTTAGAAGACATAATACCTAATTGCTCTCCCGTTTCCGAGACAACTCTTAATTCCTTGTCTCTGATTTCTTCATTCAGTTGCATTTCCTTGCTTCCGATACCAAAGCACCTCCGAAAAAAATTGGCGTGGGCAGATACATCTGTCCACGCGAAATATACTTACATTCGGCGATATAAACCTCACAGACAAATACTGTTTCGGTGAGAACGGACAAAGTTCTGCTTTATTGCGTGTTGAGTATAGCAACATATCGATAAATTGTCAAGTGTTTTTTATTTTGTTATCAGGATTTCATCGAGCGGGCGTTTGGGGACATAATGTGTTTTGTTTTCGTCCCTGTAATATTTAATATTGCCGTCAATAGCGTCCTTTAACACGATTTTCTCATTGGGTCTGCCCAGCGCGATTATCAGGCGCGGATACAGCTTTTCGGGAAGACTGAAAACAGAGGACATTATTTCCTTGTTAAAGCTGCCTATCATACAAGCGCCGATACCCTTTTCCATAGCGCCCAAGACCAGGGTCTGCGCGCAGATACCGACATCTATCTCAATAGGCTTGTCGGTTATGTTCAGGTCGCAGCATAAAAGTATATAAGCGGAGGGTACATTTCCGTCATATGGTGGTTTTTCGGTAAGATACCCCGCCCAGCCAAGCAGAGGAAAAATCTTCGAGCAAAGCTCTTCGTCGCAGGCGTACGCAAATTTCACCGACTGAGTGTTGGCGGTGGAGGGCGTAAAACGGCAAAGGTTAATAAGCTCCTTCATATCATCTGCGGTATACTTAAACGAGGGGTCGAAGTTACGGTAGCTTCTGGCTTTATAAAGCAGGTCGTACAGCATCTTATCTCTCCTTGCTTTTTTTATCCGAAAAGGAACGCAAAGCTCCCTTTTCAGTTTTCATTTTTGCGTAATAAGGCTTTTCAGGCTTTGGATTTGCCGCAGCGACGGCGCGCTTTTTTTTAGCTTGCTCTTTTTTCCTCAGCTGCTCGTTGACGCGGAAAAGCACTAAGACTCCGCCTATGACTTGTATAATATCGGATTTTGTTTCCTCTGCCAATATTCTTGCCGCTTCACGCGCGCTGACGGGTGAGCTTTGAGGCAAAACCTTTATTTTTATAAGCTCTTTTGTATTGTAAGCGGTTTCTGTCTGGGCTATTACTGCCTCGGTTACACCGCCTTTGCCGATTTGAAAAAGAGGTTCAAGTGAATTCGCCTTGGCCCTGAGGGCTGCTCTTTCTTTTCCTGTCATTGTCATTCCTCATGAACGAATTATTTTTATACCCTGTGGCGTGTCCTCAAGAGTTATTCCCATTTGAGCAAGTTCATCACGTATTCTGTCCGCCTCGGTCCAGTTTTTTTCTTTCCTTGCGGCTGATCTTTTCTCTACGAGCGCCATAATCTCGTCGCTTACCTCTTCCTTTTTCCGATTGTACAGCAATCCTAAAACCGAGCAAAGCTCGTCGAACAAAGAGGCGGCAAGGGTTATAACCTGCTTTGACGAATTGCCGTCAATCAGCCTGTTTATATCGGAGACAAGCTCAAATACCGCGGTTACTCCGTCCGCCGTGTTGAGGTCCTCGTCCATAGCCTCTATAAAGCTTCCCTTATGCCTTGTAAGCATATCTTTAATTTCCGTATCGCCGTCGTTTTTCTCCGTTTTGGCGTTGGAAAGCAAAAAATCAAGGTTGTCACGGCAGGTATAAAGCCTTTGAAGCGACGCTTTACACTGCTCTATAATATCTAAGCTGTAATTTATGGGCATTCTGTATTGTGTTGTTACCATAAGATAGCGAATAGGCTCATATCCGTATTTTTCGGCTACATCGCGAACGGTGAAGAAGTTGCCGACGGACTTTGACATTTTAACATTATCGACATTAATATAGCCGTTATGCATCCAATACCTTGCAAACGTCACGCCGTTAGCACATTCACTTTGAGCTATCTCGTTTTCATGGTGCGGGAAAATCAAATCCTGTCCGCCCGCGTGAATATCAAATGTTTCACCGAGATATCGCCTTGACATTGCCGAGCATTCGATATGCCAGCCCGGTCTTCCCTCGCTCCATGGTGAAGTCCACGAAGGCTCCCCCGGCTTTGCCTTTTTCCAAAGAGCAAAATCCATCGGTTCTTGCTTGAGTTCGCCTAAACTTACTCTCGCTCCCGCCTCTAAGTCCTCAAGTGACTGACGCGAAAGCTTGCCGTATTCGTTAAATGCTTTAGTACTGAAATAAACGTCGCCTCCGGACTCATAGGCATAACCCTTTTCTTCAAGGGTCTTAATAAAATTAATTATCTCCCCGATATTCTCCGTTGCCTTAGGATGAACGGTAGCGTCTCTTACGTTGAGCTCGTGTACATCAAGCAAGTATTCTCGTATATATTTTTCGGCTATTTCCTTTACCGTAACACCTTCTTCGTTTGCTTTAAGAATAATTTTATCATCAATATCGGTAAAATTCTGTACAAAGATAACATCATATCCCCTGTACTCCAAGTAGCGTCTGAATACATCGAATACACAAAGCGGTCGCGCATTGCCTATATGAATATAATTGTATACGGTAGGACCGCATACATACATTTTAACTTCTTTTGATTTCAGAGGGATAAATTCTTCCTTTTGCCTTGTAAGCGTATTGTATATCTTCATATTTTCATCCTTTCGGAACATCAAGCCTTCTCTCTTGTTTGCAAAGCTCCTCTATCATTTTTTCAATTCGGTCTATTTCTTGCTTTACAGGGTCCGGAATATGGATCTGGTCCATATCGCTTACTCGTATTCCGTCCTTCCTGACAACTCTTGCGGGAGACCCCACGCAAGTTGTGTTTGAGGGAATTTCATTTAACACTACACTTCCCGCCGCTATCCTCGAATTGTCGCCTACCTTAAATGGACCTAAAACCTTTGCGCCTGCGCCTATCATAACATTGTTGCCTATTGTCGGGTGTCTTTTACCCGTATGCTTTCCCGTACCGCCCAGCGTTACGCCTTGATACAAGGTAACATCATCCCCGATTTCAGCCGTTTCGCCGATAACCACTCCTACGCCGTGATCAATAAACAATCTCCTGCCTATTTTAGCCCCGGGATGTATTTCTATACCCGTTTTGCGCACCACGCGCTGTGAAATACATCTTGCAATAAAAAAATGACCTTTTTCGTAAAATCTGTGGGCTATTCTATGCGCCCTGACAGCACGAAGTCCGGGATATAAAAACAGTACCATTGCAGAGGAGGCAGCGGCTGGGTCACGCTCTTTTATGCAGGATATATCCTCTTTAAGTCTGTCAAACATACAACCAACTCCAAATTGAGCTTTCCGTATATTATATTCTAAGCCTCAAAAAATGTAAAGCTATTTGGAAAAATCAATCAGCTTGACACTTTTCTTAATATAAACGGCTCCCGACAATACGGCAAGCGCTGCGGTTATCCATAAAAGGCAGTCGGAAATCAGCGGAAGATTAAAAGACTCGGGCAAAATATTAAGATAAGACAACTCTCCCAAAAGCATTATCACAAGAGTAAATACCATTTGACTGATTGTTTTCAGCTTTCCGAAAACATTCGCGGGAATAACAACTCCCTGCGCCGATGCCACAAGCCTGAACGAAGTCACCGCAAACTCACGAATGAGCACAATCATAATAATCCAGATATTACAAAGACCAAGCTTCATAAACGCAAGAAGGGCGGCGGTAGTAAGCATTTTGTCGGCAACAGGGTCTGCAAGCTTGCCGAATACCGTTATCTGATTATTCCTTCGCGCAAGCATACCGTCAATAAAATCCGTAGCCGAGCCTATGGCGAATAACACGGCTCCCCAAAGAAAGCTATGAGGCAAACTCTCCCAAAGAAATACCGCCAGAAAAACCGGAGTTATAAGCATTCTGAATATAGTCAGCTTGTTAGGTAAATTCAATTCTCTCCTCCTCTTTTCTTTAAACCGCTTCGCCGATAAGGTCATAGCCGGTTTCGGCAACCGCAAGAATATTTACGGGTACTATGTCACCCTGCTCGATATGGTAATTACTTGTAAAAATGATTTGGGCGTCAATGTCGGGTGCATCCATGTACGCTCTACCGTAAAAACAGTCGGAATAGCCGTCATAGCCTTCCATGACTACATCTAGTGTTTTTCCTATATGCTTTTTATTGTTTTCGCATACTATGTTGTATTGCCCCTCCATTATTATTTCACAGCGGTTTTTGGCAGTTTCCGGGTCAACCTGATTTTCAAACGATGAAGCGGGTGTTCCCTCTTCTCTTGAGTATGCAAAGCAGCCTAAACGGTCAAACCTTGCCTCGTTTACAAACTCGGACAGGGTGTTGAATTCCTCCTCTGCCTCTCCCGGAAAGCCCGTCATTATTGTTGTTCTTAACACAATATCCGGTATGCGGTTTCTGATTTTTTCGATAAGGCTCAAAAGTGAATCCTTGTCCCCTTTTCTGTTCATTGCCTTAAGTATTTTCTCGGACGCATGCTGAATGGGAATATCAAGATATTTTAGGATTTTACTTTGCGTCGCCATCACTTCAAGAAGCTCGTCTGAAATCCTGTCGGGATAGCAGTAAAGCAATCTTATCCATTTAAGCTTTTCTATCTCACAAAGCTTTAAGAGCAGCTCGGGAAGTTTGTTTTCTTTGTAAATGTCCTCGCCGTATCGAGTAGTATCCTGTGCTATTAGAATAATCTCCGAAGCTCCGTCCTCGACAAGAGCTTTTGCTTCTTCAATTATGTTTTCCATCTGTCGGCTTCTGAAAGCACCTCTTATGGACGGAATTGCACAAAAGGAACAATGGTTCGAACAGCCGTCCGCAATCCTTAAATATGCGTAATGACGGGGCGTTGTCAGCGTTCTGCTCCCGTCGAGCGGCAGTTTTTCCTTTGGCGGAAAGCTTTTAACCTTTGTGTTTTCCATAACCGCATGGCAGGCGGCAACAATATCTTCATTTGCCCCTATTCCGAGTACCGCATCAACCAGGGGAATTTCCTTGAAAATTTCATCACGGTATCTTTCGGCAAGACAGCCTGTAACAATAATCTTCTTGATAATACCGTCACTTTTATAATCTGCCGCTTCAAGTATGCTTTCTATTGATTCCTTTTTTGCGTCTTCAATAAAGGCACAGGTGTTAACTATCGCAATATCGGCACCTTGAAAATCCTCCACAAGTAAAAAGTTTGCCGCCTCAAGCTTTTTTAGCATAATTTCCAAATCAACCTGGTTTTTCGGGCATCCCAGACTATAAACCAGTACTTTTACAGCCAAAGTGTTCATCCTTTCAAAGGTTTTCGCAACTATTCTCCAAGGCTAACTCCCGCTTGCGAAAACGCACTAAGTATATCAGAACGAGTATATCCCATCCTCATAAGAGATGAAAAAACGCGTCTTTTTCCCTTTTCATCGGAAAGTGAAGCAGAATATTTTGTGTTTAACAACATTATAATACGACATATGGGGTCGTTGTCAATATCTTCACACAAAGAAGCCTCTATTATTTCAGGGCTTATCCCCCTTGCCCTGAGCTCGAGCCGTATTCTTCTTGTATCCCAGTTTTTTCTGTTATACAGATATTCATAAAGCTCTTTTGCATATGCCGAATCGTCTATAAGTCCCTGTTTTTCGAATTCGTCGGCAACCCTTTGAGCGCTTTCTTCATCGTGTTTTCTCCTTAGCTTCAAGAACATTTCCCTTTTTCCGTAAGACCTTAGAGACAAAAGTCTAATGCCGTTTTGATAAGCATGGTAAAAGCCTGCCTCTCCCATAAGATAAGCAAGCCCTTCCTCGTCAATATAATCGCCGTCCCGAATACCGCCGCTTCTCCAGAAAACATCTGAAACAGTCAAGCGGTATTCCCCGTCTATGTAAAGGTGAATTTTTCCGGCTTTCCCATTTTTAGAGGTTACGGTCATTCGTCATCCACCGCTATGTCGAGAGAGGCTCTCGCCTGTTCTTTCGTAAAAGGCCGAGAAGCAGCGCCGCTGTCACCGAAATTCCTGTCGTCAAATGCGGCGGACTTGCATAGGCTCTCCCTGACTTTCGCCTCAAGTTCTTCTGCCAAAGCTTTGTCCTTTTTCAAAAATTCCTTAACATTTTCTCTTCCCTGACCTAAACGTTGTTCGTTATATGAAAACCATGCCCCACTCTTGTTAATAACCTTGGTTATAACAGCAAGGTCTACAATTTCCCCTTCTTTAGAAATTCCCGTGCCGTACATTATATCAAACTGTGCCTCCTTGAACGGAGGCGCGACCTTGTTCTTGACTATTTTCGCCCTTGTCCTTGAACCGATAAACTCATTGCCCGAACCTTTAAGCTGTTCAATCTTGCGCACATCAATACGCAAGGAGGCGTAAAATTTAAGCGCCCTGCCACCGGTAGTTACCTCCGGGTTTCCGTATATTACCCCGACCTTTTCCCTTAGCTGATTAATAAAAATTATTATTGTATTAGAGCGAGAAATCGCACCTGCAAGCTTTCTGAGTGCCTGAGACATTAATCTTGCGTGAAGACCTACGTGCGAATCTCCCATGTCACCCTCAATTTCAGCCCGCGGAACAAGAGCTGCAACGGAATCTATAACAATGACATCAAGAGCCCCCGAACGGGTAAGAGCTTCGGCTATTTCGAGAGCCTGCTCTCCGTTGTCGGGCTGAGAAACAAGAAGACTGTCAATATCAACTCCGAGTTTTGATGCGTATACGGGGTCAAGAGCATGCTCCGCATCAACAAAAGCGGCTTCTCCGCCTAATCGCTGCGCCTCGGCAATAACATGAAGCGCAAGCGTTGTTTTACCGGAGGATTCAGGCCCGTATATCTCAATTATTCTGCCCTTGGGAAGTCCTCCTATCCCGGTTGCTGCGTCAAGAGCTATCGAACCGGTAGAAATAGCCTCTATGTTCATACCCGCATTTTCGCCCAGTCTCATTATTGCGCCTTTACCATACGCCTTCTCGATTTGCGAAAGAGCTGTTTCCAAAGCTTTTTTCTTGTCAGCCATTTTTATTCCTCCGTTTTATTATTTATAAGTGTACAAATGTTCGTTTATGGGTATTATATATTACATTTATAGCTTTTGCAATAGTTTTTTCGAATTTTTATGCACAATTTTAAAAAAACGCCTCCGGAATTAAAAAGTCGTGAGAAAACCAAAAAAATGCTTGCAAATAAGAAATAAAACTGTTATTATATCCCTGTTGCCTTAAAAAGGTTTTTATTTTATTTCTTATAAGGAGGTGCAAAGATGGCAAAGTGTGAATACTGCGGCAAGAGTGTTTCATTCGGAATTAAGGTTTCGCATTCTCACAGGCGCTCAAACAGAACCTGGAATCCTAACGTAAAGCGCGTAAAGGCTATAGTTGACGGCTCTCCCCGCAGAGTATATGCTTGCACCCGCTGCTTGCGCTCCGGTAGGGTTACTCGCGCTGTCTGATTTATCTATAACAGCAAACAATCGGAAGCCTTCGCTTCCGATTTTGCTTATTATCCAAAAAATTGATATTGCTTTTTTCGCGTAATAATATATAATTTTTTATAGAAGGTGAAGTTTGAAACATTGGGAAACACAGACATATCCGAGCCGATTTCGGAAAGAACACCGATAGCGGCAAACGATTGGATACCCGGCACCGTAGAGATGAGATTGATTTGCGGAAGATAATTTTCCACAACGGAAAGAATTAAGGACTCGGTATTCAGGCGGCAGAATTCAAGATTGTCCATGTGGGAACGGATAATTCGAAGCTTTTCAGCCTGTTCGGGACAAATTTCACCGTCAACGGCGGCAAGGACTTCCGCATCGGTAGCTTTCGTACCCTTGGTTCTGAAAGACGAAACATCAGTAATCTTCTCGGTCGGATTCTCAAGCAGTCGGTTGACAATGTTTGTGGAAGCTTTTCCGAACACATCGGAAAAGACATCATCCAATTTGATGTTGGAAACGGTCAGACAGTTCTGCGCACGGTTCTTTTCACCGACATTGAAGTTAGTAAGCTTCCAACGGTAGCGCACTAAGTCTCGCAACTGACGAATATCCGCCGGAGGAATAAAGCTACCGGAAACAAGGTCGTGCTTGAAAATGTCCGCAATCCATTTTGCGTCCTTCTTGTCGGTTTTCTTACCCTTGATAGCTTTCACATATTTCGGGTGGGCAAGAACGATATTGCAGGTCAGTTCGAGAATGTTGTAGATAGGAATCCAGTACTTACCTGTGGATTCCATGCAGGCATCCTTGCAGTTGTTCTCGGCAAGCCATAAAGCACAAAAGCGAAGGTCATTGGTGAAGGTGGAAAAGCGCTTGCTTTTGTAAGTTGTAATGCCCTGAGAATTTGTTGAAGCAATACAGGCATAGACAAAGGATTTGTGGACATCCATTCCACAGCAGATAGGATAAACAATTTTAGCATAGGCACATCCTCTCAAAAAATATTTGAGGAAGACAGACAGGGACTGAATGCTCACTGAAAGATTGAAGTAGTTAGTCTCTCCAAAGATAAGTTTACAGGGTTCAAAGCCCTACTCATTTGTGCTTGAAAGAGCATCCGGCACACATAATTATACGGTTCAGATTTCGCTGTGTCCACTCACCTACACGTGCTCTGTAGTGTACCTGCTTCCTCAAGTACAATTCTAACACAATTTTTTGAAGTCTGCGTTACGGCAACTGGGTTTCATATCCCTTTTGTGCCTTGCAGCGCAGCGGAAAGGAATGGTCATAATTATGAA
>MWBL01000061.1 GCA_002069015.1 Firmicutes bacterium ADurb.Bin300
CATTTCATTTTGTTTTGTCAAGAGTGACGGATTGCTTTTGCTTGCTTGGTGTAACACATCAATTGTAATCCTACAGTTTTCCTCACAAATTTTTCTTTTTTGTATTGACATTCCAAACTATTTTTTTTATAGTATATTCATTGTCTTTTGCATAGAATAACGATGGAGAGGGGCTGCATAATTGTCCGATGTCATTATAGATTTAAAAAACATTTCAATAGCTTTTGACGAAGAAACTGTTTTAGATAATATAAGCTTATATATCCGTGATAAGGAATTCATCACTCTTTTAGGTCCTTCGGGCTGCGGGAAAACCACTACCCTGAGATTAATTGCCGGTTTCATTGAGCCTGATTCGGGTGAAGTTTTTTTTGAGGGTAAAAAAATGAATGGTGTGCCGCCTCATAAGAGGCAGGTCAACACCATTTTTCAGCGTTATGCTCTTTTCCCAAATCTCAATGTTTATGAAAATGTTGCTTTCGGTTTAAGAATAAGAAAGCTCCCGGAAAAGGAAATCAGGGAAAAGGTTGCTGAAATGCTTGAGCTTGTAAACCTTAAGGGCTTTAATAAACGCAACATCGGTTCTCTTTCCGGCGGCCAGCAGCAGCGCGTTGCGATTGCACGTGCCCTTGCGGTAGACCCGAGGGTACTGCTTTTGGATGAGCCTTTGGGAGCACTTGACCTAAAGCTGAGAAAGGATATGCAAATTGAGCTGAAAAATATTCAAAAAAGGCTCGGAATTACTTTTATTTATGTAACGCACGATCAGGAAGAAGCTCTTTCCATGTCTGATACGATTGTAGTTATGGACAACGGAAAAATTCAACAAATAGGTACACCTACAGATGTTTATAACGAACCGAAAAATGCCTTCGTAGCCGATTTTATCGGCGAAAGCAATATTATTGAGGGAACTATGCGTGCAGACTTCCGTGTTGAGATGGCAGGGCATAAATTCAAATGTCTTGACAAAGGCTTTGGAGTAGACGAAAGCGTCGATGTTGTAGTCCGCCCGGAGGATGTTGACGTTGTTCCTATTGAAAACTCGATGATTTCAGGTAAGGTTACTTCAATTACCTTTAAGGGTGTGTACTATGAAATAATAGTAGAGATAAAAGGATTTAAGTGGATGATTCAGTCTACGGATTATCGGGCACCGGGGTCCATTATCGGCTTGAATATTGAACCCGATGCAATTCACATTATGAAAAAATCCGAATACTCCGGTCTTTACGGCGATTACAGCTTCTTCAGTGAGGAGTTTGAGGATATGTCGGACGCCTCAATTATTCTTGAGGAGGAATAAAAGAGAAAGGGTGAGTCTGTTGGAAAAGCAAAAAACCTTTGCTGCAAAGCTTGTTTCCGCTCCTTATGTTTTTTGGGCGGCATTATTCATTATTACTCCCCTTTTTATGGTCGTCTATTATGCTTTTACCGATTCCTTAGGCGCCTTTTCTCTTAAAAACATTCTTGCTATATCCGATTATGCGGGAACTATTTTATTATCCGTTTGGTTAGGATTAATTGCAACTGTTATTTGTCTTGTCATCGCGTATCCTATTGCTTTTATAATAGCCACCTCCAGTGCCCCCGTTCAGCGAACTCTCGTCATGCTTACAATGCTTCCCATGTGGATGAACTTTCTTATCAGAACATATTCGTGGATGTCGATTTTAGAGGACACAGGCTTTATAAATATGTTTTTGACTAAGGTTTTGGGCATAGGTCCGCTTCATTTAATAAACACACGTGCCGCCGTGGTTTTGGGTATGGTTTATAACTTTTTGCCTTATATGATTTTGCCCTTGTATTCTGTTATGACAAAAATGGATTATTCTCTTGTGGAGGCCGCACAAGATCTCGGAGGTAATAAGCTAATCGTCTTTAAGAGTGTTGTTTTGCCCCTTAGCATACCCGGAATTGTCTCTGGCATTACTATGGTTTTTGTTCCGTCTGTCAGCACATTTTATATTTCTCAAAAGCTCGGCGGTACCTCCGCAACGCTGATAGGCGACGTTATAGAGATGCAGTTTCAGACCGCAAACAACTATCACCTGGGCGCTTCACTTTCGTTTATCTTAATGATTCTGATTTTTATAAGCCTTGCAATAATGCATAAATTCTCGGACGACGACGGAGAAGTTTTAATTTAACGTTTTAAAGGAGGAGGAAAATGAATAAGGTAAAAACCATGGGAAAATTATACACGTTTCTTATTTTACTTTTCCTGTATGCTCCTATATTCATTCTTGTGCTGTTCAGCTTCAACGCCTCTCACAGCACCTCAGTGCTTTCGGGTTTTTCGCTTCGCTGGTATAAGGAGCTTATGTATGACAACGCAACGCTTGAAGCACTTAAAAACACTATCGTACTTGCCGTTTCCTCATCCGTGCTTGCAACCTTAATAGGCACGGGGGCAGCAGTCGGAATATTCCAGTATAAACTGAAATGGTTTAAGTCCTCGCTTTTAACCGTCACTAATATTCCGATGATGAATCCCGAAATAGTTACGGGTATTTCGATGATGCTCCTTTTTGTGTTTGTCGGAGTACTTGTTGACAAAACGGGGGTTCTCGGCTTTACCACATTACTGATAGCCCACGTCACCTTTAATCTGCCTTATGTCATTCTTTCGGTTCTTCCTAAGCTCAGGCAGACAGACAAGCACCTGTCAGAGGCGGCTCAGGATTTAGGCTGTACGCCGCTGCAGTCGTTTTTCAAGGTAGTTCTTCCGGCTATAATGCCCGGCATTATAACGGGTCTTATAATGTCTTTTACTCTTTCTCTTGACGATTTTATTATAAGCTATTTTGTCAGCGGTCCTACCTCCCAGACCTTGCCGATAAGAATTTTCTCTATGACAAAAAAGAGAGTTACTCCGGATATGTACGCCCTGTCCTCTCTGATTTTCATTACCGTTCTCGTACTTCTTATTCTTGTAAATATTTCTCAAGTCAGGGGCGAGAAAAAGAAAAAAGCTATCAAACGCATATAGTGCGTAATTGAAAGGGGTTTTTAATGTGAAAAAGGTTTTTTGTGCTTTTATTGGTTTTTTGACTCTTTTATCAATAACCGCTTCATCGGTTTTGGCGGAGAGCGCGCAAAAGGATTACTCGCATTTAAACGGTACCACTATCAATGTTTATAATTGGGGCGAGTACATTTCCGACGGGTCCGAAGGCTCCCTTGATGTGAATGCGGAGTTCACCAAGAAATACGGTATAACCGTTAATTACACAAATTATACAAGCAACGAAAACCTCTATAACAAGCTTGTAGGAGGCGGGGCAAATTATGATGTTATTATTCCTTCCGATTATACAATAGACAGGCTGATACAGGAGGAAATGCTTCTTCCTCTGGATTTTTCAAATATTCCTAACTATTCATATATTCTTGACGATTATAAAAACTTGTATTTTGACCCGGAAAACAAATATTCCATTCCTTATACAGTCGGTATGGTCGGACTTATCTATAATACAAAGATGGTTGATGAGGAACTGACAAGCTGGAACGATATGTGGAACGAAAAGTATTCAAAGAAAATTCTTATGTTTGACAATCCGAGAGACGCATTTTCTATTGCCCAATTTATTCTCGGTCAGGACGTAAATTCTAAAAACAGTGAGGACTGGGAGGCGGCAGCGGAGCTTTTAAAAAAGCAAAAGCCGCTTATAAGCTCTTATGTAATGGATGAAATATTCAACAAAATGGAGCGGGGCGATGCAGCTATAGCACCGTATTATGCAGGTGATTTCCTTTCAATGGTTGAGGTAAACCCGGACCTTGCTTTCATTTATCCCAAGGAAGGTACTAATTTCTTTGTGGATTCCATGTGCATTCCTAAAGGTGCGCAGAATAAAGAAGCCGCAGAGTTGTATATTAACTTTATGCTCAGCACCGATATTGCGGTTGCAAACGCAAACTATATTTGCTATGCCTCCCCTAACAGGACGGTTCTGGAATCGGACGATTATGAATTAAAGGGCAACAAAATTCTCTATCCGTCTAACTTAGACAGCTACAATACCCAAATGTTTACGAAGCTTGACCCGGACACTCAGTCCTTAATGGCAAGCCTTTGGAATGACGTTAAAATAGAAGGCAGAAAATATTATGATGTTTACATCGGTCTGGCAGTCGCCTCCGCCGCAATTTTAGTCTTGATTGTCTACTCGGGAATCAAGAAAAAACGCAGAGCCGCGGATTATTAATAAATAATCATAAAAAAGGCAGAAACCGTACGCGCTTCTTCATACGGTTTCTGCCTTTACTTTTCTTTTATTATGATAAAGTACCGGTCGGGCTACAGGTTAATGTTAAGTGGACGTTCACTGTCTGAACCGGCACAAGCAATGTATATCGTTTAACAACAAAATCGCCTATGGCGGTAGCGCCGCTTTTAGAAGCAACAGCAGATTTCACTTTCCAGTTGCTTTTATATACCGTGCTGGAAACAGTTGATTCGGTGCAAGTCGCGCTGCTCCCGTTATAAGTGAATACACCCCCCACCGTAACAACCCACTGCAGTTCATCATCAGAATTATAAAAACTATAATTTTTATATCCTGTTTTCGTCTGAACAGCCGCGGGTAACACTAAATTAAGTGCAAGGTTTTCTTCAGAATAATTAATTATCGCATAAGAACCATCCTTAAAGTATTCAATTCTCTGATTAACCGCCGGCTGAATTTCAGCGGATAAATCGGTTGCCGAGACGTTTACTGCAAGAGGAGAAATCACCAATAAAAACATAATAATTACAGATAATAGTTTTTTCATGTCAATATAAACCTCCATTTGTTAATATAAACCTTGATTTGTTGTTGTTGTTCCTTCAGCAATACCCGTAACTGCATATCCGTTTACGTTTTTATGTCCATCAATAAACGAAGCAATCAAATATATTGCCAACAATACAAGAATAATAATTGCACTGATAAAGACCGCTTTTTTCCAATTAGTTGCTTTTTTTATGTACGAGGGCTCGAGCGTTTCAAGAAAAGTTTTTGCTATTTCTTCCGGCTGACCAAAGTGGGCTATAATATCATCGGTATTCGCTTCCGGGTTTTCTTCAATAAATTCACCTATCCTTTAATTTAAGTCATCAACAAAATCCTTCTTCATGTCTGCTTTGCAAATTATGGCTTTATTAATTTCATTAAAATATAGGGTAAGACCGTTCAGCGCCTGTTTACTCATCCCTATCACCTGCTTCTGAATTCAAAATATTGGCTATGCCCTCGGTAATGGACTTGTATTCACACAGCATCGTTTCATAGTAAGCAAGCCCGTCCGGTTCAAGGTGATAGTATTTTCGCATTCTTTTATTTACCATACGATGGAATTCGCTTATTAAGCCCTTTGAGGTAAGCCTGTACATAACCGGATACAAAGTTCCCTCCGGCAGCGTAAACAGTCCTTTACTGCTGATTTTTATTTTTTGCACGATTTGATAGCCGTATAAGTCTTCTTCAAGCAATAAATGAAGTACAATGAGTTCCGCGGATGCCCGTCTGAAATTCTCCCGGATTAACAATACATCACCTCTTAGGTCTGCAAAAATTCTAATTACTTTATATCACATATTTATTTATATGTAAACACTTTTTTATAAATATATATAATTTTTCGAATTATTTAAGCCTGTTTTCATCATTATTAATATAATTTATGACATATTTTGCTATTATAACAGTTTAAATAATAAATATTGACAATTATTATTTTATGTTATATAGTATAATTAAAAGGCTGCATCTCTGATTAATTTTTCTCAAATATGATTAGCGTATTTTTCGAGAATATACTATATGCCTGTTCGGAAGTTATTTATGACGATGTGTGACGATCAAGTAGTAGAAAGATTTTTTATATAAAAAGGATTGTTTAACAAAAAAACAAAGCAAGTAATATATTCTCAAAAATTTTTGATATCTACATTAATATACATGCTTAGCGTATGCTTTTGCCTATTTGAGAGAATGCTCATGCAGGTAGGAACATACCCGGGAGATAGCGGCACATCGTATACAACCTTATTTATGAATTTGTATCCCGATTTGACGCTTTTGTTTAATGAGTATTATATCTATAAGGAAGATGATTTTGACGTTTACACCTTGTTTGCCGAGAAGGACAGCGGTTTTTTATACGGAAAGATGATTAGAGCGGCTCTTTTCCCCAAACAAACAATCAAGTCCTTGTTGATGAAAGCTTTGTAAGAGAAATTCTGTTGCTTGAAAACAACAGACAAGGCGTGGGAAAGGAGATATCCGTTAAAGTGATAATAGTTTCCGGAGTCGTTCCCGTTATTAACGCAAAGAAAAGCAATGAGCTCATTAATTTTTATATAATTTAATTATTGTTGTATTTGCCGGCATAAAAATGCTGAAATGTGATATTTTGAAATTACTGTAGCTTGAAGAATGACAAGTTCTCCGCGTCTGCCCTTCTGAAATCTCTCCGTATTTTTTTGATATTCCGAATTTTAAGCTGATTTCATTATTCTTAAAATTTATGTAACGATTTATGCCTTATTGAATTTCATAATATAAGCCTTAATTAATATTATTTTTCGTTATAAAGTATAGTTAAAGGTGACTTCTCTGTATTTATTTTCTCAAATATGATAAAAATAAGTCCAACTATGTCATAATATCGGCATAATTTTAACTTATTCGATAAATTTTTAATTTTTTAACTTTATATATTGACATAATATACTTTCTGTTATAATATATTACCAGCATCCCCTTCGCGTAACAGAGATCCGTACGGTTTTTGCCGTGCGGTCTCTGTTTTATACAGTAATATTTTAATTTACAATTATAACGAACAGGTAGATTTTACTGAAGCTTCCGTGCTGTATTATATTTACATTTCTATCGCCTGCTGTACCGCTTCCCTTAAGCAAAAGCCGGTTAAGAGCGTTGCATCCTTGTCGTACTCCTCAGCTTTTATGTAAAGCTCGTCTTTGGTTTCCTCGTCACCCGAAGGGCGTATTCATACGATTCGTTTTTATTGTACGCCTCCGGGTTCCAAAGATAGTCGGCAATTGTAAGAAGCGGGATTTTGGAGCATTCGGTTTATTCCATAACATTTAAGATAAGACCGTGCAAATAAAAAAACATGACCGCTGCGAAAAAACTGACGGCGCTCGCAGTTGCAATTTTAGTTGCATTATAAGTATCAAATTATTTTGGTTCGTCACCTAAGTGTTCCCGAAAACGGTGCGCGCAATATAAAGAAAGCCTGATCGACAAGTATTTCAGCGAGATTAAAACTATGACGCAAAAAGCCGGGAACCTTTGGGGAATAAAAGTTAAAGATAGCTAGAATTTATAGTGACTAATGCAAAGAGCAAAAAATGTTTTTTCAAAATAATTTTTATTTTAGCAATATATTAAATAATCAAAAGCATTTATGACGTTTTATTACATTGTTAAAATTAATAAATAATGCTTGACAACTAATGATTTATATTATAAAGTATAATTAAAAGCTCGAACAGTAGTAGCACCGCAAAGGTGAAGCGTATCGGTAAAGATACCGATTACCTAAGCGGACCGACTCAAATCGCCGGTATTAAGTCAACAAAAGAAGTCAGGCATGAGACAAGTAGCGTTTATTATCGTATGACGCTTTCCTATACGCTTTTATAAATTTTTGCGTTTCCAGTGCAGTATTTTAAGAAACATAAGGAATGTTTGATTGACAGCGAAATAACTATTTAGTAAAAGAACACATTATAAGATTTAACGCTTAAGGAAAAGGCCTAATGAAAAAACTTAAAAACATAACTGCCGCGAAAAAACTGACGGCGCTCGCAATTACGATTGCAATTGTATTTGCAAGTATCAATTTATTTTGGATTGTCACCCAGTGGCTTCCGTATTACGGATATGCCGGCATGGTTGAGAAAAAGATAGATGAATATACAAATGAGGTTAGATACTCCAAAAAGATCGGACAATACGGTTATCGTGTATCCAAGCCGAACTATTTGGGTTACAACGGTTTTCTTTCGGTAGGAAAGTCTTATGGCGTATATTATGATGAAAACGGCAAAGCTGTCGGCGACATCGGACTTAGTGTTATTCTGTTTATATGGCCACAATGGGCAGACAATTGTGAATATGGGATTTTCGTCAATGATTTTTCGCGCTCCATTTCCTTGCGGATACATATAGATGAAAATATTAATCATCTGCCCGGTAATCCTGACAACACGGAGTATAACGAAAGAATCAAAGGATTGATTGAGGAAAACTATGATACCATAAAAGAGCAGATGGAGGGCGCACGCGCACTTTGGGGCCTAAACGGAACGGGAGACATATGGACCGGACTCAAGGCCTTTATCAATGACATTACCCTCAAGCATGTACTCACAGTTTTTGCGGCTGCAGCGGCTTTGTTTGCGATAATTAACCTATTCTGGCTAATTTTCGCACTGCTGCATTTCAGGAATTATACGAAAAAGCTTGAAAAATTTTTTAATGAAAACGAAGCGAAAGTGTATCAAAAAACGGTTAACGGGTTTCTGTACGAGGCACAAAGACCGAAGTACCTGCGGTACGGTTGTCTTCTCTCAGTCAGCAACGATAACGCCGGGTTAAATCTCACTTTACATATTTACTCCGGACTGAAAAGAAGCAAACAATACACGGTCTTTGTAGGCAAAGAGCAAAACGGCGCGCCGGAACGCGTCCCGATCACCCGGGACATTGAATATGACAAAACGCGCGGTGCCCGCATGGCGGCGGAAAAGACTGTAAGCGAATCGCGCGGCGAAGAGTTGATTGATAAATATTTCACCGAAATTAAACCCATGATATACGGGGCGAGAAATCTATGGGAGTTCGTGCTTTGAATTTCTTTATTCCCGATTTGGCGTTTAAGCTTGAACGGAGCTTGATATGAAAAAGGTAAAATTAATTATAAGCTTTTTCCTGATTTCTCTCTGTCTTATTATGACCGGAGAGATGTTTCAGAATTATATCGCGAATTTCACCGATCAATTCACTTATTTTGACGTGTCGGAAAGCGACGTTGAGATAAGAAAAGAGATATGCTCGACGATTGAAAGGCTCGCGAAAGAAAACGGCGTTTTTGTTTTCGCCGCGCATAAAACCTCCGAAACCTCTTATTTCTATTCCAGGACGGTTTACGCGGATGAAGAAACCTTAAAAACGCTTCAATCGAAGTACGACGTTCACGCCGGAGAATACGGCAGTATCTTCTCCGGCTCGACGGTCATCAAAACGGCCGATTACAGTGAGATAGCCGAAAACAAAATTGTCGAGCGTTTCTATTTTTCGGGAAACAGCGTGACGGTTCAGGGAATTCGGGATCTGGTCAACACCAGATTCGTGGCTTCCTATATCCATACAAAAAAAGCAACTGTTAACCGCTGGCTCATAGTCTGCGTCTGGCTCCTGTCCGGACTTCTTGTTCTGCTGATGACGTGGTTCGATATTCAGTTTCAGAAGAAAGAGAATTTTGTGCAAATTTCCTTAGGCAGACCGCGGCTTCAAATCATACTCAAAAACGCGCTTACGGATACGCTTGCGTATCTGGGGATATATCTTGTTTTATACCTGTTGCTCGGCAGATATACCTATCTCGGCTATAAGCAGAATATCAGTCTGCCGATTTTCGTCGGCGCGATAATAATAAATACAGCTTTATATTTTGCGCTTTACAAAATTGATTTCAAAGAGGTGCTGCAAGGCGCGAATATCAGCGCATCCACCGTGTCAAACGGTTATGTTCTAAAGGCTCTGACTATGATCGTCACCGTGGCGGCGCTCTCCTCAAATATCATATTGATAGCGGAAAACGGCGAAAATTTACTGCAGTATAAAAAAATTGAGGAGTTTAGCGATTACAGCTTTTTGAATGTGGCTATGCAATTTTCTTCTTTTGTGAAAGACAATGAGGACGATGACACTGACGTGCTCTATCAGGAGTCAATCAAGACCGAGATATTTCATAATTTTCTAAAAGAAGATAAAGCCGCTTTTTCGATATGGTGCTTAGCAGGCGAAATAAATGAGAATTATTTGCTGGTTAACAACAACGCAGTAGAGCTATTAAATATGTTTCCGGAAATAAAAAGCATGGACAAAAAGACTAAGTGCCGTATTTTGGTTCCTTCGGCATACGGAAACGAGCAAAGGCTTTTGGAGACAGCCCCTCAATGCCTTTCGATTGCGTTTGGCAACGTGTCTGAAAACATCCGTTACGACAGCAAGATTTATAACGGAAATGAAAAAATCCTCTGTTTAACCTCCAATGACACCACGAATTTTCCGCTGCGCTTTACGCGATTTAAAAATCCGGTAATCGTCTATTGCGACCTTTCATCAGACACTCTGAACAGGTTAGATGCTTCCTCAGCGTCAGTCGACTCATATTTTCGGGACATCATGTTAAAAGTCACCGACAAGGATATTGCCGAAATAGAGGAAAAATACGAGCTTGAAAAACATCACCTGTATCTTACACAGGAAAAGGTCACGGACCGGTTCAGCCATTACAAGGCATCCTTAATGCGCATCATCCTGCTCAACACGGTAATAAGCGTTTTCCTGCTTCTTTTGGAAATCGCGGTTATTTCGACGCTGGTCAAGCTGGAATACAAGGCGCACGCGACGGAGCTTTCCTTAAAGAAGATTTTAGGTTATACCATATACAACAAATGCAAAACACTGTTCCTGCTCAATATTTACGCCGCCTCCATCGGAATTGTGACGGTTGTAATTATTTCGCTTATGTTCAGATTTTCCCTTTGGTACGTTGTTGTTCTTACTGGAGCGGCTCTTCTCGCGTTTGAATGGATAATTATCGCCTTGAATATCATAAAACTCGAAAAAACGAGCGTACCGAAGATATTAAAAGGAGGCAGCTT
>MWBL01000062.1 GCA_002069015.1 Firmicutes bacterium ADurb.Bin300
AAAACGACTCGGTCTTGAATTCATTGAAATTTGTTACAATGTCGGCAACGACTGCGTAAAATTCTCAAACGAAACCCTTCCCGCTCTTTTGGAGCGCACGAAAAAGTACGGCGTCGCAATCGGTTCAATCGGCAGGTGGGGCACCGATAAAATCGACAAAAACGGCGGCATAATTGAAGAGGAGTTCAATAACAGCTGTCTTCTGATTGACGCGTGCGGCGCGCTCGGCTGTAAGGTTTTCGTCACGGGTGTAAACTATGTCGAGGGCTTCTCGCTATATGAAAACTGCACCTTTGCCATAGCTTTCCTTGAAAAGCTCATAGCACACGGAAAGGAAAGAGGCGTTGATATAGCCGTTTATAATTGTGACTGGAATAATTTCATTAAGGACCCGCCCTCTTGGGAGCTTATCCTCGGATACCTTAAGGATTTGGGTATTAAATACGACCCCTCTCATTGCATTAACTCCGGCAGCGGAAAATATATTGAAGAGACTGCAAAATGGGGTCACAGATTTTATCATGTTCACATAAAGGGTACAGTCAATACCGACGAGTGCGGTCACATAGATGATCCGCCTGCGGGTCTTGACGATATAAACTGGGGTTCGTTTATGGCGGTGCTTTATAAGGTTCATTATGAGCGTAACTTGAGCATAGAACCGCATTCCGGAACCTGGCGCGGCGCTTTGGGTGACCGGGGTGTGGAATACAGCGTTGACTATATTAAAAAAATGATTTTCGGAGGTGCTTAAGATATGAAGATAGCCGTTCAGCTTTATTCCGTCAGGGATCACATTAAAAAAGGTGAGGATTTGCTGAATATTCTCGGCAAGGTAAAAGAAATCGGCTTTGAGGGTGTTGAGTTTGCCGGATATTTCGGACTCAGCGCGGAGATTCTCAAGACAAGGCTTGATGAATTAGGCTTAATTCCCGTTGGTACTCATATCGGGCTTGATAATTATAAGCCGAAGAATTTGGCGCAAACTATCGAGTTCGGCAGAACAATCGGATTTAAGTATATGGGCGTGGGCGGTGCTCCCCACTCTACCGAGAAGCAATGCATTCGCACGGGTGAAAAACTCGGCAACGCATCAAAGGAAGCGGCACAATATGGAATCACAATGTATTATCACAACCACAGCGATGAATTCAAGCCCCTTAGGAACGGGAAACTGCCGATCGATATTATCAAGTCGCTTACAAAGCTGCAGGTAGATACTTATTGGAGCTTTTATGCCGGAGTTGATAATTACAAATTTCTGACCGATAATAAGGATGATATCGTACACATCCATATCAAAGACGGAATAAACGGCACTCCCAAGGCTCTGGGCGAGGGAAACTGTGACCTTGCCGCCGTGCTTAAGGCTGCAAAGGATATTAATCTTGAATGGATAGTTCTTGAAAATGACGATCCGTCTCCCGACGGGTTATCAGATATAACAAGAAGCATGAAATGGCTTCAGGCTAACATTTAAGGAGGATATGTTATGAAATTAGGCGTTTTTACTACCCTTTTAAGTAATCTTCCCCTTGAGGAGGCATTAAAATACTTCACCTCTTTAGGAATAGAGGCAGTCGAAATCGGCACCGCGGGGTATCCCGGAAACGCACACGCCGACCCAAAGGTTTTGTTAAATGACGGCAACGCGTTAAATGAGTTTAAGGCGCTTATAGAAAAATACGGAATTCAAATCAGCGCTTTAAGCTGTCACGGCAATCCCGTTCACCCTGTCAAAAAAACGGCAAAAGAATACGACGAAGGTATCAGAAATACAATTCTGCTTGCCGAAAAGCTCGGGATTAACCAAATCAACACCTTTTCCGGCTGCCCGGGAGACAGTGAAAACTCAAAGTACCCGAACTGGGTGACTTGCCCGTGGCCTAACGATTTTACCGATATTCTTAACCGGCAATGGAATGAGGTGCTTATCCCCTACTGGAAGGATTTAGTCTCATTTGCAAAGGCTCACAATGTCAATAAAATCGCGCTTGAGCTGCACCCGGGGTTTTGTGTATACAATACCGAAAGTCTCTTAAAGCTGAGAGAAGCCGTAGGACCTGAAATCGGTGCAAATCTTGACCCGTCGCACCTTATCTGGCAGGGCATGGAGCCCGTTGCCGTTATACGCGCGCTGGGCGATGCCATATTCCATTTCCACGCAAAGGATACGAGGATTGACAAGTATAATACCGCTGTAAACGGAGTGCTTGACGTTAAATCTTACGCCGATGAAATTAACCGTTCGTGGATTTTCCGCTCTGTGGGTTACGGTAATGACTCCTTGTATTGGAAAGACATTATCAGTAATTTACGGCTTGTCGGTTACGATTATGTCGTTTCTATAGAGCATGAGGATTCTCTTATGAGCCAAAACGAAGGACTTTCAAAGGCAGTAAAATTCCTTAAGGACTGTCTTATAACGGAAAGCGTAACCGATATGTGGTGGATATAATAAAATAATAAAAATATCAATTGAGGGGCTATTTATGAAAGATAAGATTAATGCCGTGGTAGTGGGCTATGGCGGAATGGGCGGCTATCACGCCGATCGCATATCAAAAATGGAGAAATTCAATCTTCTTGGTGTATATGACATTAAAAAAGAGCGTTTGGACCTTGCCAAGGAGCGGAAAATACACTCTTATAAATCCTTGGACGATGTTCTGAATGACAAGAGAGTAGAGCTTATTACAATTGCCACCTATAACGAGTCCCACAAGGAAATTGCAATTAAGGCAATGCAGGCAGGTAAGAATGTCATTTCGGAAAAGCCGGTAACTCTTTCGAGCGCCGACCTTGAGGAAATGATTGAGGCTTCACATGAAACAGGCATGCTTTTTACGGTTCATCAAAACAGACGCTGGGACGACGATTACGCTACAATCAAAAGACTTTATGACAGCGGCGGGCTCGGCAAGGTATTTGCCATAGATTCACGAGTTTATGGCTCAAGGGGCATCCCAGGTGATTGGCGCGCCGAGAAGGAGCACGGCGGCGGCATGGTTCTTGACTGGGGCGTACATCTGCTTGACCAAATACTGATGCTTACCGAAGGGAAAAAACTGCTTACCGTGTATGCCACCCTTACAAATATCACAAATTATGAGGTTGACGACGGCTTTAGGGCAATTATGAAGTTTGAGGACGCGCTTGAAGTACTCGTTGAGGTTTACACTAATAACTTTATCGGGGCGCCGCGCTGGTATATGGCAGGAGAAAACGGAACCGCAATAATTGAGAACTGGGACCTAAAGGGAAAAATAATTAAAATCCGCAACTGGGAAAAAATTGATGCCGTTCCCATTAAGGCGGGTACGGGTCTTACGAAAACAATGGCTCCCCGAACAAACGACACAATCAGAAGATACCCGATTAAGAAGGTCAGGGTCAACTGGGAGAACTATTACGACAATATCTATGACGTTATCCGAAACAGTGCGCAGCAACTGATTACACACGACCAGCTTCGCCGCTCGATGAAGCTGATGGAGGCGATCTTTGAGTCGGCAAGGCGCAATGAGGTCATTGAACTGAACATCTAACCTGTATAAAATTGAAACACAGACTGCGCAAACTTCGACGCGGTCTGTGTTTTATTTCACATTACTTATCTACGAGTAGAACAGCATCATACCGGAATACATAAGAGAAAATGAACGGTATCCCGTATCATGTTCAATATAAAGCCATATATTTTTCCCGTCGCTGTCAGTATATAGATAGTAAGCCTCGTAACGCACTCTGGAGCGCGCTTTTTCGCTTATCGCGACTTTAAAATCCATTTCGATGTTTTCATTTTCCGGCTCATAAAACATATCGCGTATTTCAGCGTCGGAATATTTATTAAGATTGTATTTATAAGTGATGCTTCCCGTAGACGGATTCGTTTTCCGCATGAGATCCTCCGACATATATTTACGAAGGTTTTTATGTTCTTTCCAATTTTCCGGAGTGAAAGAAAGCGTTTGGTCGATCATGACTTGAATTCCCGTCAGCACCAGGACAACAACAATGATTATTACGGTCAACCGCTTTTCAAAAAACTTTACTTGAGGCGAATCTTCGGACAGAGCGTTTTCCTCTTCCCTGCATATCTCTCTGATACCGTCGTTTCCGGAGCGCGCTTCCAAACGCAGTTTCTTGATCCCTTGCCTGTAAATTATCTTGTTTCCCTCAAACCTGTCTAACAAAATAAACAAATATAAAACACAGAGAACTAAAATAACCGCGGATGCAGCTACCGCTATCTGTAAACTATCAATATTCCATTTATTTTTGTTTAAGGCGGAAAGAAACAGTACGCAGAAATCCGCCGCCGCCGTTATTGATATCCTCTTTATTTTTTTGTTAAGCGCGTTTGCCCGCATATCGTATAATGACTTGATACGAAAAATTTTTTCTCCGAAATCATTGTTATCCATTATATATCATAACCTTTTAGACTATGCGACCATCCTTAAGCTGAATAAGCCGGTCGCACCTCTGGGATATATTATTGTTATGGGTTATAATTATCACTGTTTTTCCCATTTCATTTATTTCTTTAAAACATGAGAATATTATATTTCCTGTTTTGGAATCTAACGCTCCTGTCGGTTCATCAGCCAAAACTACAAGCGGATCGTTTGCTATAGCCCTCGCAATTGCCGTCCTTTGTTTTTGTCCTCCTGATAATTGTGTGATTTTTCTTTTTCCAAGATTTCCAATTTTCATTTTCTCAAGCGCATCCTGTACCTTATTTTTGCGTTCTTTGCTTTTCATATTTGAAAAAATAAGGGGGAGTTCTACATTTTCATATACTGTCAATTCATTTATGAGAGCAAAATCCTGAAATACGGTGCCAACCTTTTTGCTTCGATATTCTGACAAAGCTTTGTCGTTTAAACTTGAAATATTACAGCCATTGACAGCAACTATCCCATCGGTCGCCTTATCCGCCCCGCATATAATATGCATCAATGTCGATTTTCCCGCTCCTGACGCACCTACAATCGCTACAAGCTCTCCGTCATTTATCGTAAGGCATATCTCATCTAACGCCCTTACTTCGTCAGGCATTCCCTGATTATATACTTTCGAAAGCTTTTCTATTGTAATCATTAACATGCTCCTCTCTTTTAAAATCCGATGATGCTCTTTATGGTTTGTTTTTTCTTAGGATTACCATAGGCGCAATTGTCGAAACAATCCAAAATAATAATAAGACTAAAATACAGCCCATGTAAGTATTCGCGGACGTAAAAATGAACCCATATGTTGAAAGGTTAAAAAAATAACTAATTTTTAGAAGCAAAAAAGAAATCAGTCCGGCAATAATTGTAATAACCGCTGTATTAATCAATGATATTTTTATGCAGTCTTTCCAGCGACAACCGCATATATAGAAAATGCGGAAAGCCTTTAGTGTACCGCTTGTATTAATAATCGCAGCCGCAATCATTCCGGTTAGGGCAACCAATAAAAGAAAACACACTTTAGGGAAATATGTTTCCATTACCCAGCTTTTCGCCTCATCTGAATTCGCCTTTATCTGAGCTTTTGAAACAACATATCCCTTAGAGGCCATAAGCTTTTCATTTTTTTGAACGGTAGCAAGGGATATATCTTTATCATAGACTACTATTCTCCCTTGTTGCGACTGACAACTTAAATTTCCCGCGATCGCCTGTTTCTCGTCAATTATTAAAGTCGTTAAGCCGCTAATACTTTTTGAAACATTCTCAAACAGATCAACCGAATTAATATTTCCTCCTGTTGTTAAATGTAACATATAAGCCGGATCTTTTATTTCACCTTTAATTCTAACTTTTCTTTGAATCAGCTCAACCGGTTTACCGGGAGTAATATTTCCACTCTCAACCAAGTATAAAGATACAGTATCCCCAACGGACAGGCTTGAATCGCCGGATGTTATAAAAGCGTCTATGTATTCATTATCATCTTCCAAATTAAAAGCGGCGTTCCCTTTAGTAGCTATCGGAAAATACTCGATACACGCCTCATCGTAAACAAGAACATCGTAAGCTTTTCCTGAAAAATTGTCCGATTCATATGCTTCTGTATATTTGACGTCAATAATATATTTGATATCTGATAAATCAGAAAAATCAAGAGAATTTTTCAAAATATCAATATTACCGGGATCAAAACTGTTTTTATCGCTAACATCAGTAAAACTATATTCACTATAAGGTAAAAATACCGAATATTCTTCGCCGTTGATTTTTTCTATTTTTGTGTTACAAAGAAGCAATAAATCCAACTGTGAAAGTAAATTACAACAAAGAATAACCACAACTGTTAATTGCATGGCAACTATTATATTCGGCACCGCGTTGCTTCTTAACAATTTGAGGCCTAGCTTAAGCTTACTCATATCAGTTCACCTCTTTTTAGAACGTCAATAAGCGATTTTTTTATAAAATTGTTTATTTGAGGTATAATTACTGCTAAAACAATTACTACAGCCGTCATAATAGGAGGTATATAGTCCAAAGGCGAAACAGCCTCTGAAAACAGCGTTTTTTTAATGAAAAAGTGGAAAATAAAAATTGCAAGAACTGCCGTAATAATAAAATACATTAAGAATTCTGAGAAGCATAATACAAACATTCTTTTAAGACTACACCCGCATGAGCGGTAAATTGTAAGTATGTATTTGCGTTGCCGAAGGATGTAATTATATACATATGATATATTTATAATCGCTAAAAGCAAGAGAATAATTGAATTAATATAATCTGAATTAAAGCCAAATTCGCTTGTAATATTTCTCTCCCTTGGGTTACTTATAGTTGAAAAAGGGAGAAAAGAGTATGTGTGTTCATTGAATTTTTCTATTTCCTTTTTTGTGGGTAAAGAATTTGCGGCAACCTCAATTTTTAAAACCTTATCGGCAGCTTTTATTGCGGCTCTATTTACTGCGGAATACTCGTTGACGTTATAGCACCCGACCACACTAAAAAGCTGTCCGTTTATTTCAATTTTTTCACCGACAGTCGAGTTTATTTCGCCAAGAACAACTAAAGGTATGATAATCTGGGGTGTGACATCAGATGAAAAGCCTTCTCCGTTACCTATGATATAGTCCATTCCCAACGGCAAATACAGAACGTCGCTATTAAAATCAAAATCAAGGAAAACGCGTACAGTTTTTGCGGCAATAGCTTTTTCATTGCATATATCGTCGATATACGCCTCTATTTCTGTAAAGGTAACTCCAGAGCAATCCACTGAAAATGTTGCGGTTTCTTTATAATAAGCTTTATTAGCTAAAACGCTTTCGCGGTACTGGCAATACGAGATAATTATTAAAAGGATGGAGAAAATTTGCATAATAGAAAAAAGGCTTAAAAATAAAGTATGGTTCTTTATAAAAATAAACATATTTTTTACAAGCATACTACACACCTTTTATTTTAATTATACAGATAGCCAACAACTTACTATTTTATTAAACTCCTATTTATACTTTCGTTAACCATAAGTATAATAATAATGATCTCCCGGACAAATGTCGTCTATAGGACACGAGCCTCTGTGTACCGCAGATACCGGCGTATAAAGTATTGGGTTTACTGTCGCAAGCGCGACTTCACTTGTTTTAGGACCATCAGTTTTTCCTTAACGGTTCCGCTTGCGTTAGTTAATTTTACATACGCGCTCTTAGAGTATCCGGCATAAGAAGAAAATCTCGACATTGCATTGTTTTTATTCTGTAACGCAGAAACCAGTAATGAAGCACAAGAAGGCTCTGAACAAGGACATGTTTTACCAGAATACGCATATTCTTTATTGTAATAGTACTCTAAATCTTGATTACATGTAGCCGCAATGCTGCTTGTTGTAAGGAAATTTGCGCTCAGCAAAAGAATTGTAGTGAGTATTAGCATAATTTTTTCATACTAACGCTCTTCCTGTGTTGATGGCTATCTGTAATAAACTTCAGGGAAATCTAAAACCTATCCATTAATTTCATAACCTTATTCTATAAACCAAAACAATATACATTTTTTGTTATTTTTTACATATTATTACATTATTTTGTTTTTGTCAAGCAATTATGTCATTTTATCACTATTTATATTATTTTGGGTTTTTATACTATATTATGTATAACACTCTCCGAATAAATGATACCGTTACTGCTTTTACGCATAAAAAAAGACAACCCCATTTTGGAGGCTGCCATAAAAATATGCGGTTATTTCGTCTATTTAGCGTTTTTTAAGAGAACCGCTTGCGGTTCTTTGTGTGCCCTTCACTTGCCATTTGCAATTTGCCATTTTAAATCAGCGGTTTTTCTTCTGTTTGGCAGTTAAACTCGATAAAATTATTCCTTTCGGCATAACGCCAGTGCATATCGAATATTTTAGCGGCATCCAAAACGGCAACGTAGAGCTGACCGTTATTTGAAAAAACAGGATGGGACAGCTTCACATCTCCCCTGTCTGTAGAAGCGACGTCACTTCCGAGAATAAAGACGGCGCGCCTTTTGTATACCGTTACATCGGCTTTTTCAGGCGTTTTTATAACTTTTCCGCCTATTCCCTGTACCAGAACGGGGAAAGCAGCAAACCAAACTCCGTCTTTTTTTATACAGTACATTCCCCTCGCCTCAAGCTCAAGCATTCTCCCCTTATAAGTCATTTTTGTATGCTTGTAAACCGGCGCTAAGGCAAATGGCTTTATAATATCGGCTTCCTTGTCTATTATGAATTCGTCGGCAGTTCTGCCGTCCGTTGTGTAAGCGGTTATCTTCATAACAGAATTGTCAATTTCGGCTACTGCGTAAAGTCCGATAGGCTCCTCCTGAGGATAAAAAGCGCTGTGCCAGACTTTTTGACAGTTTGAGCAGTATATATTCTCCCCTGCGTTCCCCGCTATGTAATGTACCGTTCCCTGTGAGGGTTTATCGTAAAGCTGCTCGTCCTTAATAGGAAAGGTGCGGGCAAAGGAATGCTCATGCCCGGAAAACAGAACATCGAGTCTTCCTTCCTCTATACCGCGTTTAAGATGAGGATAAGAGTCATCGTTTACACCCTCGGGCATTACGGGATAAATCGGAAAATGATACGCTCCGATTTTCCATGTCTTATCACTTTTATGTAAATCATTGTACAGCCATTCACCCGTTATTTCCTGCGCATTTATGCCCAAAACGGAAAAATGGGCATTTCCGTAGTCGAATGAGAAGTTTTCTGTTTCATAACCCGAGGGTCCGTTCCGCGGGTAAGAATATTCAAATTTTTGATCGAATAAATCGGCGTGGTTTATATAAAATTTCCCGACAGGAGTCGGAGAATATTTTAAATACCCTCTGTTATCATGATTGCCTGTACACATTATCAGGGGTATGCTCTCGACTATGCCGCGCAGACCGTAAAAAACACCGTTCCACTGCGCTTCATTTTGACCGTCATCGCTATTATCTCCCGCGGAAAGAATAAAACAACAGTCCGGATGCTCCTTAAGCGCTTGCATCAGCAAATTTCTTACAGGCTCGTAAAAGATCAAATTACTAAGATAGCTAACTCTAAATCATGGGTTTTAAAGTAGCCAGTACATAACAAAGCTTTCAACCTGATAAAAGCGTTTGTCACGCTTTGTGCAGCTTCGCTTAGCACAAAGTGCGCCAATTCGCTTTTACAGGTTAAAGCCATGTTAGATGGACGCCTTCGGCGCAGGAATTATGGTTTTTCTCAGATAGGAAGAAAGGACACACTCAATGCGCAAAATATTAATTTCAATACTATTCTTACTATCTCTATTTGAAGTATCAGCTCAAAGTATTCTAAAAGAGTACAAAGGATTTATTGATAAGTCCTATATTATTTATAGTTCTAATAAACTCCAATTATTAAAAACATCAGAAGTCTGGATTATTAAACATAGAGGTCAATATTTTTCTCTTGGAGACTACGAAATCGAAAACTACAGATGTGATGAATTTGGTGAAAATCAAATATTAATTTGCGATGGCATTGTCAAACAAGAACATCGAGAAACAACAATGACACCATCGCATGTAGTTTTTGCGATTGAATTGTATCTTGATACTCCGGTTCTCTATTTGCTAGAAGAAATAAGCGAAGACCCTGGTAGTTCGTTTTTTATAGATTATACATATTGGATATATGATCTAGATAGAAATAATGAAAACGATAGTATTCTACTAACAACAATTAGTCATCAGGATGGTCCAGCAAATATCTCATATAAGTTGTTTGCTGTTACAAATAGAGGTATAATACAGAAATTAAATTTGACCAGTCAATTCTGTATGGTAACTGTAGATAATAAGTTGTATGAGGAACCTTCTTTCAAGAGTCCTGTTGTTATGACTTTGCAAAAAGATACCACAGTAACAATACTAGATATATCTATAATTCCAGGAGTAATTAATAATGATTTTGGTTTTTGGATTTATATAATACCAAATCTTGATGATCAAACAACAGGCGGTTGGGCTTTTTCAAAGTATTTATCTAGTTAAATCTAGCATCTAACAATCACTTCAACTTGACTCGGCTATTGTCACGCTTTTTGCTATCGTTTTGCTCGGCAAAAAGCGCGCCAATTGACGCCTCGCAAGTTAAGTGTATGTTAGACTTACGCGCCTTACGGCGCAATAATATAGATTCTTCTGAATAGCAATACGAAGAGTCGCATTTGTTATTTAAGAAATGTGATCGATTTTAGGTATAATAAGACGAAGAGCTTGGTTTG
>MWBL01000063.1 GCA_002069015.1 Firmicutes bacterium ADurb.Bin300
CTCCTCCCCGATAGATACCCTAACGGCGGGAGCCGTCTGTACTACGACATGCTTCTTGGGATTATCAATTGCTTCCCAGACTAAATCGATATCCTCTTTTTCGGTTATCGCGGCAACGGGACACACGACAGAGCACTGTCCGCACACCACACAAGCTGCGTCAGACAGGTATTTTCCGAATGCCGGGGTTATTACGGTATCATGACCTCTTCCCGCATAGTCTATGATATTGAGACCTTGAGCCTCTTTGCACATCTCTATGCAACGCCCGCACTTGATGCATTTATTCGGATTTCTGACAAGTGACGGGCTGCTGGTGTCAATTTCCTTTTCATCAAGAATACTCTCAAATATATTTTCTCTGATTCCCGACTGCATTGCAAGCTTCTGAAGCTCACAATTAAGGTTTTTCGTGCAGGAAACGCAATCCGCGTCATGATCGGAAAGCAGGAGCTCTAAGCAGGCTTTTCTGGCTTTTCTTACCTTTTCGGTGTTGGTTTTTACAATCATTCCCTCAGTTACGGGGGTCGAGCAGGCGGTTTGCAGTGTTCTTGAACCCGCAACTTCAACTACACACACTCTGCAGCTTGCCTTTATTTGCTGATCGGGATGATAGCAAAGCGTAGGAATTTCGATACCTATTGATTTAGCGGCATTCAAAATTGTTGTACCTTCGGGTACCGATAATTTATTATTATTTATTGTAATGTTTATCATGAATTAACCTCCTATTGCTACTGCTTTCTCGTTTTCACAAATGCCGCCTAAATAATCTTCGTTGAAATACTTCATAGTGGTGGCAATTGCCGTCGGCGCAGCCTGACCTAAACCGCACAAAGAAGCTTGCGTCATTACATTAATTAAAATATCAAGCCTCGACAAGTCTTTCTCGGTTGCGGTTTTTGTAACAAACTTTTTAATTATTTTGACAAGCTGTTTGTTTCCGTTTCTGCAAGGCGTGCATTTCCCGCAGGATTCATGCTCGAAAAACTTGGCTATACGGTAAACAATATCCAAAACATCAAATCTGTCATCTATAACTATAATTGCGCCCGAGCCAAGGGATAAGTTGTTGTCCGCCATTTCCTTGTAGTCAATCCTTAAATCAAGCATGTTCTCGGGAATAATCGGACCCGACGCTCCCGCAAGCTGTACCATCTTGATTTTTCTTCCGTTAGGAATTCCTTTGCCGAGCAAATCGATGATTTCCCGTATCGAGACACCGAAGGGTACCTCAAACAGACCTTTGTTGTTGACGTTCCCGGAAAGACTTATCAAACGAGTGCCGGAAGAAGAAGGTGTGCCGATTGCGGCAAATTTCTCCCCGCCTTCATTGATTATGTACGGAATATTGCTGTACGTTTCAACATTGTTAAGAAGCGTAGGCTTGTTAAACACGCCGACCATTGTCGGAAACGGGGGCTTAAACCTCGGTTTGCCGCTCTTTCCTTCAATTGATTCAATCAAAGCAAACTCTTCTCCGCAAACATATGCGCCTGCGCCAGTACGAACCTCAAGCTCGAAATTGAAGGACGTTCCCAAAATACCGCCGCCCAAAAAATTCTTTGCTTTTGCTTGCTCTATTGCAGTTTTCAAGAGGCTTATAGGCTTGTCATACTCCCCTCTTACATAGATATAGCCCTTGCTTGAGCCAACGGCAAACGCGCATATTATCATACCCTCAATAACCTGGTGAGGATCGTTTTCAATAAGAAATCTGTCCTTGAAATTGCCCGGCTCGCCCTCATCGGCATTGCATACAAGGTACTTTTGAGCTTCCCGCTCTTTATAAACAGACTCCAATTTAATTCCTGTGGGGAAAGCGGCTCCTCCCCTGCCTCTGAGATTAGACGCTTTAACTTGTTTGATTATCTCTTCCCGAGGCATTTCCAAGGCCTTTTTCAAAGCTTTATATCCGCCGGTGTTAATATAATCATCGATTGAAGCGGGATCGATTTTATCAAATCTGTTAGTTAATATTTTCAATTCCTTACCGCTCATTTCTTCTCCCCCCTGTATTCATCAATAATTTCAGAAATCTTTTCAGGCGTCAGGTTGCCTATAAGCTTTCCGTCCACTCTCATGGCGGGAGCCATATTACAACAACCTAAGCAGCTTGTGTGCTCCAATGTAAACATATTATCGTATGTGGTTTCGCCCATCTTGATTTTTAACTTGTTTTCAAGTTCAGCTACAACATTTACAGAGCCGTTAACATAACAAGGAATATCTTCACAAACCTGAATTATGTGCACTCCTCGATTTTTAGTTGAAAGCAAGGTGTAAAAAGTTGCAACTTGATATACAAGGGCTTCAGTGACTCCTAACTCCTGTGCAACAATTTTCAAGTCTTCTCTTGTCAACTCTTTAGTGTTCTTGGTTTTTTGATATTCCATCAAGATGTTAATCAGTTTATCCGGCGACGTTCCCTGTTTTTGGATAATTTCATTGAGCTTCATTTGTAGCCGAGACCTCCTTAAAATTTCAGGTTTTATTATTTGCTCGATAATCTTATCGTTAATTATTAAACAATATGATTACGAATATTATATCACCACTTCATATGGATTTCAACATTTTTCCCCTATGTTTTACATTTTAAAAACTAAAAAAGATTAAAAGGCTCATATTAAGGGCTTAATAAAAATCATATCAACCAATCTGCATGGTTTTAACATCGGTAATATAATATATGCGCTCCGGGACGCTTTCTTCAACACCTGACATATCAGGAGTTGAAGGGTAGATTTCATAGTTAGGCAAATAGCGGTGCGGTTTTGTTCTTATTATCAGTCGCTCAACGGTGTTGACTTTATTGACAAAGCGCTTAGCCCCGCCAAATACGAACTCTTTCCCGTTTAAGAAAACCGTGTATTCGTTATTTGGGCAATCAATTTCAAGGCGAATTTTGTGCCAAAGAGCATGCGGAGGAATTGAAAATGCCTTTTTGATATTTGAACCATAGCGAACAAGCACATAGCCGCCGCCAATCATTAGACGGCAGGCGGGAATCCCTCTCCCATCTGTTATTTCAATCTCTAAGTTTTCCTCATAACGACAAGCACTCATAAAAGAAAGCGAAACGCTTACCCTCCTGCTTTTCGGAAAAATACGCATAGCTCTTGCACGGTCACAGGGGTCCTTGTCTGCTATGCGCATGCATGGTGTGTCGTTGTGAAGACGAACAGCCGAAACGGGTGCCCATTTTGTACTGTAAATATTCCAGTCCTTGATTATTACTCCCGTACAATTTTCAAAATTATCACTAATATGACTGCTTACTCCCCTTTTTATCGGCACGGGAATACGGGAGACAAAAATGTCCTCCTTGTTTACACTGTGACAAAGCCATAAGGCATCATCGGGATAATCCTTGTGCCCCTCGCAAATGCCCCTGACATACTGTGGTCCGAAATCCTTATAAACACCATCATAGCGGCGCGGCGGAAGCTCGCCGAATACACAAGCCATATCAGAATAACGTATTCCGTCGTCTGATGTTACAACAACAAGCGGATAGCGATGCTCGCTCGAAAGACTGTTAATGTACGCAATGGCATAGCGACCGTCCGGCGTTTTCTGACCCCACGACTTTGCGCCGCTTGTCACAAAGCTCGGTTCATATTTAATATGCCACGTTTCTCCCCCGTCATCGCTTCTGCCCACAACACCTTGCTTCCAAAGCCCTATAACACTTTGCTCGGTAATATGATAAAAGCAAAAGGCGGCTGCTTTTTCAAAGGGTGTATTAAGCGGCATACCTTCGTCCGGGTCAGTTTGGAACAGGGGGAACCCGATTGAGGTATCGCCGTATCCGTGCTCTTCGCGCCATTGCTGTGTTACAAGACGAGAGGAAAGCAATTCGTCACAAGCCTTAATAAAGCTTTTATCGGGGCATTGCGTATAAACGGGAAACGGTAATTTTTCGGGAGTCCAGCCCGAATAATCGAGATAACGGATAAAATAAATCTCCCCGAGTGTTCCGTCCTCAAAAATTTCCCGCACAACACGTCCTATACCGTATTGACTCCAAGGGCAAAGGTTATGATGCACAGTGTGCCCGTAAAAACCACTGACAAGCAAACGGTCATCCCTTGTGTGATAAAAGCCCATTCGTTGGTGCATGATAGCGTCCTTTTCCTCTGGTACTTCTATTACATCACCGCTTGCGCAAAAATATTTCCCGGCTTTTACGCGTATAGGAGGAAATACTGTCTCGGGCATATTCCAGCTTGCCCCGTCCTCGGAGGTTACAAGAAAGGACTGACCGGCACCCGTATGCTCATCCCTGGGATTTGAGAGATATTCAAGATAAAACTTCCCCCGCCAATATGTCATCATAGGGGCGTGGTTGTAAGTATTCCCGATGCGTTCGGCAAACTCCGGGTGAGCGCGATTTGCGCGCATAACCTGATAGTTTGACGCGCCCACAGCATGCAGCAGTCCGCCGTCATGCTTCATCAGATCCGCAAATTCATCGCCGTCATAATACGGCAAACGCAGGTTATCCATCATATTCTCCTTTATTCGTAACTGTTTGGTCTAATAAAATAAAAAACCTGTAAAAGGGAATAAGAAATGTAAACCCTTCTACAATCCTGCCCTTAAGCTCGCCCTTAAAAATCTGAGGACTTACTTTTTCCTCGTGAATTAATGAAAAGGTTTTTTTGTTGTACCAGGCGGCAAGCGGATTATTCGGGCTGCACTTCGGTCGTGCGTAATCCTCGCCTTCAAGTACAAATTCCGTCTGCTTGCGAAGGCTTAAATCCAGCTTAGCCAACTGTTTGGGAGCCTTGTCAATATGATAGCGCAAGCTCTCCATTACAGAGGGCTTTGCGCGGTAATAGCCTAAACCGTAGGACAGGCTTTCAGGAGAAAGCTCAAACCAAAAAACAGGCTTGTCGGTCCACTGTTCATAAGAATCACGCAGAGTAAACCAAAGATGGTCCTTGTATGGACCGTTACCGTAAAGTCTTCTTGCATCGCGATAAATACGCGACACATGCAGCTGTAAGTTAAGCTCGTCATCTTTAAGCGAAAAGTCTTTGTAAACCTCCTGCGCAAGCTCGTTCATCGGCTTTTCAAGAAACGTTTTGTAATCATTTTTGTTCGCCTGAAACCATTCCCTGTTATTATTAAAGCGTATATTCCACATAAAATCTATGGTACCCTGCGAAAACCCGCTAAACATTACATTTCCTCCCAAAGACAGACAATCCTTTTAAGTTAAATATTAGCTTTTAACAGAGAAAAAGTCAACTGCCTAAAACCCAAACAAAAATACAGTGTACCTTTACCCTCGTATCGGCATATAATATAAAAATTTCATTTACAGAAAATACTTGACATGAAAAAAATAATGTGATATAAGATTACATAACAAGTCTGCGAAAGGATAACAGCCGAATGAAGCTCCGGATAGCTACATCTTCATACTACTTTTATTGCTTTTACCTTTTTAACGGGGGTAGAAGTGGTTCGTGCTGTAAAAAATTCTTTATGCTGACAATATAAATAGTCAACATAAAACGGCCGCACAGAATCACACTGTGCGGCCTTATTTGATTGGAGGAGCTAAGAGTTATGATTGCTGTATTAAAGGAAGGAACAACACCTCAGCAGCGAGAGAGTCTGTGCGAATGGTTCAGAAACATGGGGCTTGAGGTAAACATTTCCGAGGGAAAATATCATTGTATAATCGGACTTATCGGGAACACGAGTGAAATCGACGTGGGCCTTTTGGAAAGTTTATCGATCATCGAATCCGTCAAAAGGATAACCGAGCCCTTTAAGAAGGCAAACCGCAAATTTCATGCGCAGGATACTGTTGTAGATGTGTGTGGAAAGAAAATCGGCGGCGGAAATTTCCAGATTATCGCCGGTCCTTGTGCCGTAGAATCAAAAGAGCAGCTAACGGCGGTAGCGAAAAGCGTTTGGAAGTCCGGAGCGGGTCTGCTGAGAGGAGGAGCCTTTAAGCCGCGTACCTCTCCTTATGACTTCCAGGGAATGCATATGCAGGGGATTGAGCTTCTGCTTGAAGCAAAAAAGCTGACAGGTTTGCCTATTGTGACCGAGATAATGAACTTCAATGATATCGAGCTTTTTGAACATGTCGATGTTTTGCAGATAGGTGCAAGAAATATGCAAAATTTCGAGCTGCTTAAGGAAGTAGGAAAAACAAAAAAACCGATACTTCTTAAAAGAGGGCTTGCCAACACTCTTAAAGAGCTTCTTATGAGTGCGGAATACATTATGGCAAGCGGTAACGAAAATGTAATACTCTGTGAACGCGGTATCAGAACTATTGAGACATTTACGCGAAACACGCTTGATTTATCGGCTGTTCCTGCACTTCACGAGCTTTCCCATCTTCCTGTTGTGGTAGACCCGAGTCACTCTACGGGAATTTCCCGCTTAGTTGAGCCTATGGCGGCGGCAGCTGTAGCCGCCGGAGCAGATGGTCTTATAATAGAGGTTCATAACGACCCGCAGCATGCCTTGTGCGATGGCGCTCAGTCGCTCACTTGCGAGCAGTTTGACGCTGTTGCCCGAAAGGTAATGAAAATTCGGGAGGCAATTAGCGAATGAATGTAGGTATAGCAGGGCTTGGTCTTATCGGCGGTTCCCTCTCAAAGGCATTCAAACGAGCCGGGGGACATTCGGTTTTCGGATTTGATATAGACAGCAAGACAACAGAATTTGCCATTATTGCCGGCGCTCTTGACGGGAAGCTTGACGAGAGAGCTATAGGCATGTGCGACTGTTTGCTTATCGCTCTTTATCCAAAGGCTGCCTGTGAATATCTTGAAAGAATTTCGCCTTTTATCAAAAAGGACGCACTTGTCTTGGACTGCTGCGGAACAAAAAGAGCAATATGCGACAAAGGCTTCGCGCTTGCCGAAAAATACGGGTTCGTTTTTGTCGGGGGTCATCCGATGGCGGGAACTCATCATTCCGGATTTAAAAGCAGCAGGGCAGACCTTTTCGATGGTGCCGGCATGGTGATTGTCCCCCCCGTTTTTGACGACATATCCCTTTTAAGCAGGATAAAAAAGGTTCTTGAGCCTATGAAATTCGCAAGCATATCCGCTATAACGGCAAAAAAGCATGATGAAGTAATAGCTTTTACTTCTCAGCTTGCGCATATTGTATCAAATGCATATGTCAAAAGTCCCACGGCGCCGAACCACAAGGGATTTTCCGCAGGAAGCTTCAAGGACTTGACGAGGGTTGCACAACTCAATCCCGCTATGTGGACCGAGCTTTTCGCCGAAAACCGGGATAATCTTATAAAGGAAATAGATATCCTCACAGCAAATCTGATAAAATACAGAGAAGTGCTGGCAGAACAAAATTATGAGGGGCTGTATACCCTGCTTGACGAGGGGAGCAAAACGAAGGAAAGGGTTGAGAGACAGTGAAAACCGTAAGGATTGATACTCCGAGCAGATCTTATCCTGTTCATATCGCAGATAATATGCTTGACCGGGCAGGAGAATTAGCCGCTGAGCATGTCGGCATTTGCAAGGCCGCAATTATTACCGATAATATCGTAGACGGACTTTATGCCGACAAGCTTGAGAATTCGTTAAGAAAATCCGGATTTGACACGGTTAAATTCGTTATTCCGAGCGGTGAGAAATCTAAAAACGCAGAAAATTTCCTTTTAATTCTCAACTTTCTTGCAGAAAACGGTCTTTCTCGTCCCGACGCGGTTTTTGCTTTAGGCGGAGGGGTTGTAGGTGACATTGCCGGCTTTGCTGCTTGTGTATACCTTCGCGGAATAAAGCTTGTCCAAATCCCGACTACTCTTCTTGCAATGATTGACTCGTCTGTCGGGGGAAAAACCGCTATAGACCTTAGTTCAGGAAAAAATCTGGCAGGCGCTTTTTATCAGCCCAATATCGTTATCTGCGATTGCAGTGCGCTCGAAACGCTCGATTATGAGCAAAGAGCAAACGGTTTTGCGGAAATAATAAAATATGCGGTAATTTGTGACAAGGAGCTTTTTGAAGGTCTTAAGGTTCCTAAGAGCCTTGATATATCCGATATTATTCTGCGCTGTGTTGAAATCAAGCGGGATATAGTAACAGCAGACGAAAGGGATACGGGTAGAAGGCAGATACTGAATTTCGGTCACACCCTTGGGCACGCAATCGAGAAATTAAGCGGTTTTACCCTTGCACACGGAAAGGCGGTATCAATAGGTATGGCGATAATCACAAAAGCATGTGAAAATGCGGGTATTTGCGAGAATTCCTGCTATAATGAGCTGGTTCAAATGCTCAATCGGTATTCCCTTCCCTCAAAAACATCACACACTCAAGAGAGTTTGTTTAACGCCGCCATTTCGGATAAAAAAAGGAAGGGTGAAAAAATAACACTCGTCTTGCCCGAAAAAATCGGAAGGTGCTTCTTGAAAACCATGTCCCTAAGTGAAATGCGGGAAATCATAAAGCTTGGCATTTGACGAAAGGAGCTATTCTATGAGAGCTACAATTACACCGTCGAGGATTAACGGTCAAATAGAAGCCGTCGTCTCAAAATCATTTGCGCACAGACTGCTTATTTGCGCCGCACTTGCGGGTGAAAAGACAGAAATTTGCTGCAAAACGGTCTCTGACGATATTTTTGCGACAGCATCGTGCCTTAACTCTCTTTGTGCTTCGGTAACGTACTCAAGCAGTAAATTTGTTGTTACACCAAAGGGAAAAGCTTTGCAAAGTGACCCATTGGTATTAGATATGAAAGAAAGTGGTTCAACATACCGTTTTCTTTTGCCCGTCGCTTGCGCTTTGGGTAAGAGATGTGAATTCCTGCTTAGGGGGAGACTTCCCGACAGACCTATTACCGCACTTTGGGAGGTTCTCGAAAGCCATGGAATTACAATAAGCGGCAGGAGGGAGAATAAGCTTAGCGTCAGCGGCAGCCTCAAAAGCGGTATTTATACCGTTCCCGGTAATATTTCGTCACAATACATAACGGGACTGCTTTTAGCCCTGCCACTGCTAAAGGAGAAAAGTGAAATCCATATTATCGGTGTACCTCAATCAAAAAGCTATATTGATATTACACTTTCTGTAATCAGGCAGTTTGGAATAAAAGCCGATATTCAAAAAAATAAGATATTCATTGACGGAAATCAAAAATATGTTACGCCCAAATTTGCCCTCGTAGAAGGAGACTGGTCAAACTCTGCATTATGGCTTAGTGCCGCTGCCGTGGGGGGAAATGTTACTGTAACGGGGCTATCCCATCTTTCCCTGCAAGGTGACAAGGCTGTATGCGACATACTTGAAGAGTTCGGAGCAAGGGTTATCAAAAGTGAAAACCGTGTTTCGGTCTCTAGAGATAAGCTTCACGGCATCGAGATAGACGCGGCGGAAATACCTGATCTTGTGCCTGCTCTGTCCATAGCTGCTGCGGGAGCTTTAGGGGAAACGGTCATAACAAACGCCGGGAGATTAAGATATAAGGAAAGTGACAGACTGCACTCCATTAGCCACACGCTTTCCCTTCTCGGAGCCGATGCACGCGTGGAGGATGAGACGCTTTTTATCACCGGAAACCCGAGCCTTAACGGCGGAGCAGTCGATTCCTTTAACGACCATCGTATAGCTATGATGGCAGCTTTAACCTCTGTTATATGTAAGAATAATGTTACGATTGATAACGCCCAAAGCATCGCAAAATCATACCCTCTTTTTTTTGAGGATTTCCGTAGGCTGGGCGGCAATATAAAGGAGGAATAAAATGAGTTCATCTTTCGGAAAAAATATCAGGGTTTCCTTATTTGGACAGTCACACGGTGAGGCTGTCGGCGTTGTAATTGACGGTTTGCCGTCGGGAATACCTTTAGATGTTAATTATTTAGAGGCTTTCCTCAAAAGGCGTGCGCCTGCATTTAACAATCTGGGTACAACAAGAAACGAGTCCGACGCTGTTGAAATTCTGTCGGGTTTATATAAAGGCCGACTTTGCGGAGCACCCTTTGCAGCCATAATACGAAACAAGGACATAAAGCAAAGCGATTACTCGCAATTTTTAGATAACCCAAGACCCGGTCATGCCGATTTTACGGCGCAGATGAAATACAAAGGAGCCCAGGACTTTTCCGGCGGCGGCCATTTTTCGGGACGCCTCACCGCTCCCCTTTGCATTGCGGGAGCTATATGTCTAAAACTTCTCTCCCTGTCAGATGTTTTTATAGGTGCGCATATTGAGCGCATAGGCAATGTTTGGGACAGCAGGTTTGACCCTGTTTACGTTAATGCGGAAAGCTTTAATGCAATAAAAAGCGGTGAACTTCCCGTTATAAACAATGCGGCAGGAAAAGAAATGTCAAAGCTTATAAAACAAGCAGCAAAAGAGGGTGATTCGGTAGG
>MWBL01000064.1 GCA_002069015.1 Firmicutes bacterium ADurb.Bin300
GACCCGGAACGGGCTCGAACCGTCGACCTCTAGCGTGACAGGCTAGCGTTCTAACCAACTGAACTACCGGGCCATTTATGGTGGGAACAATAGGGCTCGAACCTATGACCCCTTGCTTGTAAGGCAAGTGCTCTCCCAGCTGAGCTATGCTCCCGCGCCTAAATCTTTATTTTGGCGGCGAGATATAATATACTATATAATTGCCTTTATGTCAACAGTTATCGGAGAATTATTTTCGTATTTTCTCTTGCAATTTATGATAGATTAAGATAATAAAAAAATATTTCTTAAGCTTCAATTGTTTTCCTTTGAATGGTATATTCTATACGCCGTCATTCCCACTGCGGCAATCAAAGGTCCTGCAATCAAGCCTATCCCACCGAAAAACATAATTCCCGCAACAGCGGCTGCAACCGATATTAAAGGCGAAAGTCCGATTTTTTTGCCTGTAATTAAGGGTTGAAGAACCATTCTTAACACAATCAGCAGAATAAATATGATACCAAGACCAAGAGCAAATTGACTGTTTTCGTTATACACACTAAAAATAATCCACGGAATAAAAACAATGCCGGAGCCTAATAGCGGAAGAATGTCAATTAACGATATCCCAATAGCTATGGGCAGTGCCCACCACCGTAAATTAAGTAAAAGAAGACCGGCTGTAATAATGATTGTATCAATAAAAAACATAATAAGCATTGCCTTTGCGACACCTATTCCCGCATCGATAAATTCGTCAAAAATCAGAAGAATTTTACTTTTACCGTTTTTGTTATTTCCCATTAAAAACCCTCCCTTAACGTATCGGCGCTGTCTTACAGCTTTTCAAAATCAGATGCGGGATGGCTTACATATCGGACAAAGGAAATCAAGCGGAAGCTCCTCTCCCTCATATATATCCGCATATTTTGCATCGCCAGCCTTTTACACCGGTATTCACGGACTTTGGCTTTATGTTGCTGTGATAATAGACGTATGTGACGGATTCGTACATAGAGCTGTTGTTCATGGTTTCTCTTTTTTATTAGAGCTGTCTTTATTGTTAATAAGTCTGTCAATGGTTTGTGAATATAGCCCCACAGGGTCTTTCAAAAAGCCTTCCTCTAACATCCGCGCTTGCATAGAGTCCGCTGCGAAAAGCGTTATCTTTAAGATTTCTTCGGAAAATCCGTACATTGTAAAGGTAACGAAATATCCGCCTTCCCTTTTTTCTGTTTCAATCTTATTTTCTCTCTCACGCCTTGCTTGTAAAAGCAAGGTCATAGCAGCATTCACAGCCTTTTCCCTGATGGATTTTGTAAGTTTTTCCTCAAGAGTCGAAGCAATCTCCCTGCCATTTTCCGATACGGTCAGACATTGCCGTTCATTATGTGTTACAGTCTCTACCGCGCCTAAAGCAAGAAGAGCGTCTACAGCCTCATTTATCTCAAAGTAATTGACAAGTCCTACCCCGGTCAAGCTATCCGCAAGCTGTTGTTTTGAAATAGGCTCCTCGATTCTTGAAAGCAAATAACAAACAAGTATGCGTATCTCGCTTTTGTTTCTCAGTCCGCCGTATTCGACCCCGCCCTCAAAAGCATCGAAATTAATCACTGTGTCAACCTCTCTCATTATAATGATGAGCGTTCTCAAGCATCATATTTTTAACCTTCATCAGCCTTGTGGTTGCGCTCCTCTCATTTTCGTCAAGCTTCATAGTGATATACTTAATAGTATCCTCATACTGCGGAATCATAATGTATTCAAGCGCATTAACTCTGCGCCTTGTCTTTTCGATTTCACCCGACATTAGAGAACATGATTTCTCCACCTGTGCAAGCTTTACCATTTTAACGGCAAGGTCTGCGTATTTTCTGACCGCCGCATCAAGGTCAAAGGAGGTAAAGGCGTATGCATAAGAATAAATATCGTTTTCGTCGGCGGTTTTATATGAAACGTCATACTCGGGGAGAATTACACTCATAACATTCTTTTGAGATACCTCGACAAACATTTCCTGTTTAGGAAGCATAAGCGCGGTATTTGTTACCTCCTCGCTCACAGAAGCACCTGCGAGAGCCATATGAGCCTGCGCCTCTTTCAGCCCTTCTTCGATCTCGCGTCTTAATTGTTTGTTTTCTCGAACAAGCTCTAAAAATCGACGCATAAGCTCATCGCGCTTATCCTTGAGAAGTCTGTGCCCTCTGCGCGCCGTCGCAAGCTTGCGTTTAAGATTTATAAGCTCCATTCTGGTTGGATTGGTGTGTAAAACGGCCACAAAAGTCACCTCCTTAGGTCTGAGATAATCAATAGTATTTGTCCAGCAATTCGTCGCTTATTCTCTTGAGCTCAGAGCGCGGAAGCAGTCTTAGCAGTTCCCAGCCTAAATCAAGTGTTTCCCCAACCATCCTGTTTCTTTCAAATCCCTGTGAAACATAACGCTGCTCAAATTCATCTGCAAATCGGGCGTAAAGCCTGTCAATCTCTGTAAGAGCAGCTTCACCGAGAATGATCATAAGCTCCTTTGCGTCCTTTCCTCTTGCATAGGCAGAGAAAAGCTGGTTCATCGTATTTGAATGGTCTTCTCTCGTTTTACCCTGACCTATACCCTTATCCTTAAGCCTTGAAAGCGAGGGCAAGACATCTATAGGGGGAGAAACGCTTTTTCTGTGAAGCTCCCTGCTTAAAATGATTTGTCCCTCGGTAATGTAACCCGTAAGGTCGGGAACGGGGTGAGTTTTATCATCCTCGGGCATCGTTAAAATGGGAATAAGAGTTATGCTTCCCTTTTTTCCTTTTTGGCGACCCGCTCTTTCATAAATGCTTGCAAGGTCAGTATACATATATCCCGGATAGCCTCTTCTCCCGGGTACTTCCTTCCTCGCGGCAGAAACCTCACGCAAGGCGTCGGCATAGTTTGTAATATCCGTTAAAATTACTAAAACGTGCATGCCCTTATTAAAAGCTAAATATTCAGCCGCAGTCAGGGCCATCTTAGGAGTTGCTATTCTTTCGATAGGGGGATCGTCCGCAAGGTTTGAAAACATAACCGTTCTGTCAAGTGCTCCTGTAGTTCTGAAGCTCTCAATAAAATAATTTGATTCTTCAAAGGTTATCCCCATTGCGGCAAAAACAACGGCAAATTGCTCATTGTCGTCAAGAACCTTTGACTGCCTTGCAATCTGAGCCGCAAGCCTTGCGTGGGGAAGACCCGAGCCGGAGAATATCGGCAATTTTTGTCCTCTGACAAGAGTATTAAGGCCGTCAATGGCGGAAATTCCTGTTTGTATGAATTCTTCGGGATAATTCCTTGCGGCGGGATTCATCGGTCTGCCGTTTACATCAACGCGTTTTTCGGGAATAATTTCCGGTCCGTTGTCTATTGGTCTGCCCAACCCATCAAAGACACGCCCGAGCATATCCTCGGAAACCGCAAGCTCCATCTGCCTTCCTAAAAAACGAACCCTGCTGTTTGACAGGTTTATGCCTGTAGAGCTCTCAAAAAGCTGAACAAGAGCATTCGTCCCGTCAATTTCAAGAACTCTGCAACGCCTTGTTTCGCCGTTTTCAAGCTCGATTTCTCCAAGCTCGTCATACTTAACTCCTTCAACTTGCCGAACAAGCATTAATGGCCCGGCAACCTCTTGAACAGTTCTATATTCCTTAGGCATTATTGCTCCTCCCTTTTATTGACGGAATTGGCGATTTCCCGAACAAGCTGCTGCTGTATTTTTTCTAATTCTATATCAATATCCTCTTGACGGACATATTTAAACCTGCCTATACTCTCCCTGACGGGCAAGGAGGCAAGCTCCTCTATATCTGCTCCCGCGCTTAGAGCCTCTAAAGCCCTGTCATAATATTCTATAATAAGCTTCATTAGGTAATTTTGCTTTTTGAGGGTCGTATAAGTATCAACTTCGTGGTAAGCAAGCTGGTGCAGGAAATCTTCCCTAATCGAACGAGCCGTTTCCATTTTGAGTCTGTCGGGAGCGGACAAGGCGTCCATACCGACAAGCTTTACTATTTCTTCAAGTGCCGCTTCATCGGATAAGAGAGCCATAAATCTTGCACGCAAATTAGTCCAATCCCCTGAGACATTCTTATCAAACCAATCCCCCAAGGAGTCCGCATAAAGTGAATAGCTTGTAAGCCAATTAATGGCGGGAAAGTGTCTTTTATATGCAAGAGCGGAATCGAGTCCCCAGAAAACCTTTACTATTCGCAAGGTTGCCTGAGAAACGGGCTCTGATATATCTCCGCCGGGAGGCGACACCGCGCCGATTATGGATAAAGAGCCTTCAGTTTCTTTGCCTTGGAGTGTAATTACTCTGCCTGCCCTTTCATAAAACTGTGCCAAACGGCTGCCTAAATAGGCAGGATAGCCTTCCTCCCCGGGCATTTCTTCAAGTCTCCCCGACATTTCACGCAGGGCCTCTGCCCAGCGTGAGGTGGAGTCGGCCATTAATGCCACTGAATAACCCATATCACGGAAGTATTCCGCTATGGTAACACCGGTATATATCGAGGCCTCACGCGCCGCAACCGGCATATCGGAGGTGTTAGCTATCAAGACAGTTCTTTCCATCAGGGATTTTCCTGTGTTAGGGTCAATCAGCTGCGGGAATTCTGTAAGCACATCGGTCATTTCGTTTCCTCGTTCACCACAGCCGATATAAACGACTATATCAGCCTGCGCCCATTTGGCAAGCTGGTGCTGAGTAACTGTTTTCCCGCTTCCGAACGGACCGGGAATAGCGGCTACGCCGCCTTTGGCAATCGGGAAGAGAGCGTCAATAACTCTTTGTCCTGTTATGAGCGGAAGATCCGGAGCGAGCTTTTTCTTATAAGGTCTTCCTTTTCTGACAGGCCATTTTTGCATAAGAGTCAGAGCGGTTTTTTCTCCTCTTTCATTAATTATGATTCCGATTGTATCGGTTATGGTGTAGTCTCCCTCGAAAAGCTCCTCAATAGTGCCGCTAACATCAGGGGGAAGAAGCACCTTGTGAAGTACAACCGAGGTCTCCTGAACGGTTCCTAGGACATCGCCTGCCTCTACCTTACTGTTAGCCGAAATCGAGGGTACAAAATGCCATTTCTTTTCCCTGTCAAGTGCAGGAATCTCAATACCTCTGGCAAGATTGTTCCCTGTTACCTTGCGTATCTCCTCAAGCGGTCTTTGAATTCCGTCAAAAATCGAGCCTAAAAGCCCGGGCCCAAGCTCGACGCTCAGCGGAGCGCCGGTAGATTCAACAGGCTCCCCTGTACCTAAACCCGACGTTTCCTCGTAAACCTGAACAGATGCCTTATCGCCGTGCATCTCGATTATTTCGCCTATCAGGCGGTGCTCGCTGACACGCACAACGTCAAACATATTTGCGTCGCGCATATTTTCGGCGACGACAAGCGGTCCGGAAACCTTTAATATTTTACCATTACTCATAATGCAATCCCTTTCACCGGAAAATCAATTAATTATATCGGAGCCAACAGCCCGCTCTACAAACTTGCCGACATTTTGCAATCCAAAACCCGTATTCCCCGTAATTCCCGGAATCGGTATTATAGCGGGCACCGGCACTTCTTTGTATCTTTCATATTCCTCCGGAATTTTTTGAAGCAGACGTTCGGTAATATATATTACCGCAAATTGATTCTCGGCAAGCATTTTTATTATTTTTTTAGCCTCATGAGGCTCGTCGGTACAAAATATACTGAGTCCTACGGATGCGAAGCCCGTGATACTATCCCTGTCGCCGATTGCGGCAATCTTAAACATAAAGCTTTCTCATCCTTTCAAAAATCGAATCCTCGGAAAAGCCGTTTTGCTTCGCGCTCATAATCATACGGACATTCTTTAGCTCTGTTTCTTTGGCTATCCAATACGCCGCTAAGGGAGCAAAGCCAAAGGGCTCGGCTTTTGCCGTCCTTATTATATCCATAACGCTGTCATCGCACCATTTTTCAAAAGCGACAAAATCACCGGCAAGAAGTCCTGCCGCATCTTTATAGCTTGTCGTTTTTAAATAGTCTAAAAGCTCCTCTTTACCCTCCAGGGCAGCACTTGCCAAAAGAGTAATGTCAAATTGCTCGCACGGGCAAAGGGATGCGTCATAAAACTCTTTGTTCTTACCTGTCAGACAACCTCTGTACGCTATTTTAATATCAGCAGCCGCACACTTAAAATTCGCGACCCTGATAACCTCAGGACAATCCGTCTTTTCTGCAAATTTTTTAAATATATCTAAAGCCGCTTTATCAATATAAGCTTCACCGAGCTGACCGTCCGCATTTTCAGTCATAATACGATAGCTGATTTGTGCGACTTGGCACATATATTCAGGAAGAATCGAAAAATCGTTCTTCCCGACGGCTTCATCAATCAGCGAAATCTCAACACAGGAGGGAAGGAGATAGTACGGTCCGTTATCAGAACCTGAAACACGCGATTTTAAGGCTGACTTCAAATTGTGAAATGCGTTTAATACACCGAAAACATCAAGCAAAGACTTGTCGGGAGCGATTTCAAGCAATAAGCTCCATGCCTTCATCGCTTCCTTATTAAAAACATCCTTTAAGTCGCCATACTGAGTTGCCTGATAACCTGTTTCGCCCAGCTTACCAAGTGCTTCGTCAATATCGGATGCACTTATCAGCTGCTCAAAATCCTTGTCCTTGAGTAGCTTCATTTCATTGTATCTTATACGCGCGACGGCGAATGCATACTGCAGTTCGTTCATCCTTATTCCCTTCAAGAGCTAAAAAGCATTTCAGCGGCAATATCCGAAAGCCTGTGTGCTTTTGATGCTATTACCGCTTCAAAGCTGCAATTTTCTTCAATGTCTCCATAAATTAACAGAAAACCACCGCTTATGGCGGCCTGTGTTTCGTCAAGTATCAGCGAGCCGCTTAAACGATTATTAAGCTTATTAATATAACCTTCGGGAAGCCTTTGAAGATCCCTTTTGTTAAATCTTATAAATCCTTTTTCACCGCCGTGGGCATAGACACATACCATTTCCGAGAGCAAATCAAAGTACTCAGAAGCCTCAAGAGCGTTTAAGGCAGCTTGTGTGCCCTTCAAGATATCATCAAGAACATCCTTTTTTGCCGCCAGCACTAATTGGCGATACCGGAGTTCCCCGCTTGAGTCTGAAATTTTATCTGCATTTTCCGCCTTTTGTTTTTGCTCTGAAACAAGCGCGTCACATTCTTTTTGTGTTTGAACCCTAACGCCTTCAAGAAGCTCTTTTGCCCTTTTTTCGGCGTCTTCAATAATTTTCTCCCGTTGCATATTCGCATCGAGAATTATTTTTTCGACGATTTTATCAATTCCGGACATATTGTTTCTCCATTTTCGGATTTATTATCTTCTTATTACTCTATGCTAAATATCATCAGCAAAGAGGAAAGCAGAGAGATAACAGCATATGTTTCAACCATAGCCGCAAAAATAATTGCCTTTGTGCTGTCCTCCGGCTGTTTTGTTACAATCGCTACGCCGGCAGCCGAAGTTTTCGCCTGTATGACGGCTGAAAAATAACCAACTACTGTAATCGGAAGCACTGCAAACAGATATTTTAACCCCATACTAAGGTCAATAGGGGCCATGTCGCCCGAAAGAATTCCTGTTTTATTCAGAAGCAGAATTGTAGTTAAAAATCCATATAAGCCCTGAGTCCCCGGGAGAGCCTGAAGAATAAGTACCTTGCTGAACTTTGAGGGATCCTCGGAAATCAAACCTGCGGCAGCTTGACCGACAAGTCCGACTCCCCTTGCAGAACCGAATCCGGGAAAAACAACAGCAATCGCCGCTGCGAAAAATACTATTAAGGTCCCGCCCCACTCCATTAACAAATCAACCATTTAAAACTTCCTCCTTAAACTTGAAAAACTGTGTTTTTATTTCTAAGGGTTTTAAGAATCTGCCTCCACCCTCATAAAACTTTGGAAAGAACTCGACAAACTGGAGCCTAAGGGCATGCACATAAGCGCCTATTAGGTTAATGAGAAGATTGGCTCCATGACCCAGGACAAAAACAACCGAAAGCAGAATTATCCTTGCTACAACATTATCGACCATAACACCCATCATATTTATAACACTTGCGATAACACCCGTGGAAAGACCTAATGCAAGCAGCCTTGAATATGAAAGTATATCTCCCAAAAAACCGGCTAAAACATTATAAAGCGCATAAAGACCACTCCCGATTTTCCCGACAATTGTCTTGCTTTCTCTTCCCCCGGTTGCGATAACAAGAATCGCTCCGACTGCAATAGCATAGGGTGAAATGTTTTTGAAAAACTCCGGAACCTCAATGAACAAGCCGCAAAATATCGGAGCCGCTCCCAAAACAAGTACATATACGGGAATTGTTTCTGCAAATGCCCCGAATATGTCTTTGCTCTTTAAAAGCATATAGCCCTTAATGGCATACCCCGCAAACAAATGAACAAGTCCGAAGCCGAAGCAGCAAACCATAACCCCCAAAAGGTCGTTAAGCGGGTCAACCCACAAATAAAGCCGCACCGGGGGGAGTCCAAAAAAGCTTTCCCTTACAACATTAATAATATCACCGAACCAGCTGCCGTATAAGGCGCCCCAAATGACTGTTGAAACACCGCACCAAAAAAACATCTTGAGCGATTCCCTCAGCTTATGCTCAATCTTGAATTTTTTTAAGATTATTGAAATGGCAATCACCATAATCAGACCATAGCCCGCGTCAGACAGCATCGCCCCGAAAAAGAAATAATAGAAAAGCGCTGTAAAAGCGGTGGGGTCCAAATCTCCCCCGGTAGGCGCAGAATACATCCCGACAAGATTTTCCGCAGGGCTGAAAAATCTTTTGTTTTCTAGCTTAACGGGAACATCTTCATCCCGGTCAGGTTCAATAATCGAAAATTCAACAGGATACTCTCTCTCTATTTGCTTTTTAAGTCTTAAGGCGTCCTTATATGCGGCGTAACCCGTAATTACTATTACATTTGAGGTCATTCCGAGCTTTTCAATCGCCTTATACTTCTCTTTTCTGATATTAAGATAATCTAAAAGAAATTTAATTTCTTCGCGCCTTTGTGCTAATGCCTTGATCTCTTCGGTATATTCGGCATTTTCCTGCTCAAGCTGAACTATTCTGTCAAGCAGTCTCTTTGCCCTAATCTCGGGCGGATGCTTAGTAGGGTCCGAAGGCCTTGTAAAACCAAGACTTCTCAGGGCAGACTCAACCTCTGCCGCACAACAGCTGTGGCTTATTATAACGGCTCTGGTTATTGATTTGTCCGAATTAATAACTTCCGCGTCAACAGCAGCTGCCCGGGGAGCTATTTTTGCCAATTCAACGAGAATACCTTCCCTGTCATATTCCTTCGGAAAGACTCCGACAAAAACAAACTGCTTCCCTATTCGGGTACAGCTTGTCGGTATATCGCATTGCAACCACGGTTTTATTTGATCATAGGACGTGTGGCATCTGATTGTTTCCGCTGCATTGTCCTCAATTTTTTTTATTTTTTTATTGATTTCAAAGCAGACCGTTAAAACAAGGTCCGCCTCGGCAGTTCTTTTCAAAAATTCTGCTACCGTAAGCTCAGTCCTCCCGTTGAGCATTGCGGTAACAGATTGCTTGGTGTTCGAATATTTCGCTAAAGCCTTATTAGCATCCTGTGCAACGGCTAAATATTTATCAAACTGAGAAGTAGTAACGGATGTATCTAAATAAGACAATCCTTCTGTTTCTGTCTTCATCAGTTCAACAACACCTGCGCGTTGAATAATATTAACTATACTCTGCCCGTCCGATATTGAGGACAATATCTCAATTCTTGACATTTTAAGCTTTGCCATTAAAGATTATCTCCAGTCGCAAAATTCAGCCCTTTGAAACTTCCTTCATAAGCCTTAAAATAACTTGGGAGCGTATTCGAGCGGCATCGCTTTTTATCTTATCAGCTTCTAATTCTGCGCGTTTTTCGGCATCTATAAGGGCAAATTGTGCTCTTTCAAGCACATCATTTTCTATCTCGGCATGCTGAGCTCTTGCGTTTTCAAGCATTTTAATACGTAGCTTGTCCGCTTGTTCTTCGGCGTTTCGCAATATATCATCCGCCTTTGAATAAGCCTCGTTTATTATTAATTCCGATTCTTTTTCCGAATTTAAAACCCTTTGAAGCATTTCGGCAGCCATAAACTCACTCCGTTGTTGTTATCCTTGATATAATACCATACTTTGTTAAAATAAGCAACCGATTTTTGATATTTACAGGAAACAGTCCCGCTGCAAACTCTCATTATATGTCCGTCGCGGTGCCTTGAGTTATCGGAGATTCGACAGCTTCGCTGTCGCGAATTCCCATTGTACGTCCGTCACGGCTCGGCTTC
>MWBL01000065.1 GCA_002069015.1 Firmicutes bacterium ADurb.Bin300
TCTACATAAACCTCGCTAACCGAGCTGTTTGAAAGGAAGCACGCCATATCAAAGTCATGTATGGTCATGTCAAGGAACATTCCTCCGGAGGCTTTAATATACTTGGGGTTTGGCGGAGCGGGGTCGCGGGAGGTTATTTTTATGATGTGGGGGTCTCCTATTCTGCCCGCGTCAACCGCCGCGCGAACAGCCGCGAAATTATGGTCAAAACGCCTGTTGAAACCTACCTGGAATTTCGTTGTTTTGCCGATTAACGCGTTTTGTACTTCAAGTATTTTGGTTATTGTCCGGTCAACGGGTTTTTCACAGAACACATGCTTTCCCGCGTTTATCGCTTCAACCGAAATTGAGGAGTGAGTGTCCGTTGAAGAGCAGATAAGAACCGCGTCAATTTCCTTGTCTTCAAGTATTTTTTTATAGTCGCCGTAAATTTCCGTAACGCCCATACCTTCAATAAAGGCTCTTGTTTCGTCATCCATGAAAGGGTCTGCAACAGATTTTACAAGAGCGTTTTTAACCTGATATGCTATAGATTGCAGATGAACCTTTCCTATCCGCCCAGCTCCGATAATACCGATTTTAACCATTATAAATTCTCCTGTTATTAATAACTGATTTTATATTGTTCCGTCCCAGGTAGACACTTCTGTTTTTTTCATTTCGTCCTCGTCAAACCAGCGAGTCGTTACCGTTTTACTCTCGGTGAAGAAACGGTAGGAATCCTTTCCCAAGCAGTGAAGGTCTCCGAAGAAGGAGTCCTTATGCCCCGAGAACGGGAAAAAGCCGATAGGTACCGGAATACCTACATTAACGCCTACCATTCCGCCTTGTGTATGGCGGGCAAATTCTCTTGCATAGTAGCCGTTTTGAGTAAATATGACAGAGCCGTTTGCATAACGGTTATTATTCATAATGCGAAGACCTTCTCGAAAGTCTTTAACCCTTTTAACAGAGAAAACGGGTCCGAAGATCTCCTCGTCTCCTATTGACATCCCGTCGGTCACATAATCAAAAATCGTAGGTCCGATGAAATAGCCGTTCTCAAATCCCGGGACAACACAGTTTCTGCCGTCAAGTACAAGCTTAGCGCCCTCTTGTACACCTTTTTCAATAGTACTGAGTATTTCCTCATAATGCGATATATATGTAACGGGACCGAGTTTAGAATCCTTGTCATAAGCGGGACCTATTTTTAAGCCTTTTGCCAATTTTATAAGCTCTGCCACGAACTCATCGGCTATACTTTCTTGCACACAGCAGGCGGCAAGAGCCATACAGCGTTGACCGGCACAACCAAAGGCGGAGTTGATAACTCCCGCGGCAGTCCTTGAAATCGGGGCATCCTCAAGGATAAGAGCATGATTTTTTGCCTGAGTAAGACACTGAACGCGTTTGCCTGCCTTTGCAGCCCTTTCATAAATCAACTTACCCACGGGGGTAGAGCCGACAAAGGTTACGCCCTTGATATCCGGATGGTCAAGCAGCGTATTAATCTCATTTCTCGAGCAGGTCACTATATTAAGCACACCGTCAGGCAGTCCTGCCTGTTTGTACAAGGCGGCTATTTTTAAGGCGGTTTTAGGGGTAAGGCTTGCCGCCTTCAGCACCAGAGTATTTCCGCAGGCAATGCAAACAGGAGCCATCCAGCCAAAGGGTATCATAGCAGGGAAATTAACAGGGACTATTCCTGTGAATACACCGATGGATTCCCTGTAAAGCACTGTGTCATAGCCCTTGGAAGCGTCCATCATGCTCTCACCCATCATCTGTGTGGTCACCTGAGTGGCAAGCTCGGTACCCTCCTTGGCTTTTAGGACGTCACCCTCCGCTTCGCTCCACACCTTGCCGTTTTCCGTAGCGACACTGAGTGTAAGCTCCTCTAAATTCTCAATAATAAGGTCGCGCACCCGGAAGAGAATTTGAGCTCTTTTTATTGGGGGAGTTGCACTCCACTGCGGATAAGCCGCTTTTGCAGCCCGGACAGCCTCCAAAACCTCTTCATTAGTACAGCAAGGCGCCTGACCGGTTATCTCTCCCGTGCTTGGATTGTGAAGGTCGTACCAGATATCCGTCTGCGAGTGCTTAAACTCTCCGTTAACAAAATATTTAAGTCTTTCCGACATTTTCTTTCCTCACAATCCTGCCTTTTCGGCAATGTATTTCCTTGCCTTGAGCGCATATTCGAACGGATTTGCCACTGCGGGGTCCTGCTCTGCCTCAACGAGGACATACCCTTCGTAATCGCTTTTCGCAAGCTCGTCAAAAATCGGAGCAAAGTCTATTGCGCCGTCGCCGGGGACGGTGAAGGTACCCATTCTAACGCCCTCTAAAAAGCTCTTTTTCTCCTTTTTGACCTTTGCTATAACCTCGGGGCGGATATCCTTAAGATGAACATGCTTTATTCTTTTAATATACTTTTTAAGAACATACATATAATCCTCGCCGCAGTATGCAAGATGACCGGAATCAAAGAGCAGACCGAAAAGCTTCGGGTCGGTATTTTCCATCATCCTGTCAATTTCCGCGGCTGTTTGCACCACTGTTCCCATATGGTGATGAAAGGTAAGAGAAATGCCCGTATCATCTGCTACCTTTCCGAGCTTGTTAAGCCCTGAGCAGAGCATATCCCATTCATTGTCATTCATAATATGCTTTTTGTCGAAAATTGAAAGGGACGTGCCTTGTATTGAATTTCCCTGCTCCGATACGCCTACAACCTTAGCCCCCATTTGCTTTAGAAAGGTTATATGCTTAATAAAATCCTTTTCTGTTTCCTCATAGGGCTTTGTCGTAAGAAATGTCGAAAACCACGCGTTGCAGATTTGCATTCCCCTTAAATCAAGGGCTTTTTTCAGAATTACAGGGTCCTTCGGATACTTGTTGCCTACCTCACAGCCGGTAAAGCCCGCAAGAGCCATTTCGGAAACGCATTGCTCAAACGTGTTTTCGCTTCCCAGATCGGGCATATCATCATTCGTCCAGCCTATAGGTGCAATTCCGAGCTTTACCTTGTTCTTATCTAACATTAATACTTCCTCGCTTTGCTTAAACTTATTTTTTTGTTTTTGTATGCTTCCTTGACCTTCTTTTTGTTTGAGACAGAGGCTATGCCGACATGCCACCATGCGCCGTAGCCGTCAGTCATGGTTTTAGGGAGAATCTTAATATCTATAAGTGTCGATACCTTCTGCTTTTTACTGTCAATTAAGGCGCGTTCAAGCTCCTCGGGAGTCCTTGCAAGATAAGTTTTTACACCGTAGCCCGAAGCACTTTTAGCATAATCAATATTCATAAGCTCACCTAAAAGCTCTCCGTTTTTATCCCTCTTGCGAAACTCCGTAGCAAGGTTTCCTATTCCGTTTGACATCTGCAGGTTGTTAATACAGCCGAAGCCCGCATTGTCAAAAAGCAGTACGTTGATTTTTTTATTCTCCTGTAGCGAAGTAATAAGCTCACTGTGAAGCATAAGATAGCTGCCGTCGCCGACAAAAGCATAAACCTCCCTGTCCGGGCAGGCGAGCTTTGAACCTAAGGCGCCGGCTATCTCATAACCCATGCAGGAATAGCCGTATTCCATATTGTAGGAGTCGGGGCAGTCCGTAGTCCACATTCTTTGCAGACAGCCGGGAAGGGAGCCCGAAGAGCCTACGGCGATGGCATCCTTATCAATAATTTTCCTGATAAGCGCAACGGCAGAGGTCTGAGTGATTACTCCGCCCGTTTTCTTAATGAATTCGGGTATGGTCTTGTTGTATCTTGCCTGAATAAGAGGCTTAAAATCCTCACCGTAACGGTAATCGGCAAGACGCCTCATCTCTTTTTCCCACTCGTCCTTGGCGCTTTTAATTTCGTTACCGTAACACGACTTGTATCCCGATGCTTTAAGCCTTTTCCCTATGGCAAGCAGGGCAAGCTTTGCGTCTGCCACAACTTTTACCGCATCGAGCTTATAAGCATCAAATCGGTCTGTGTTAACGGTTATGAATTTTGCATCCTCCCTGAACAGGGACTTTGAAGCTGTGGTAAAATCCGACAGGCGTGAGCCTATCGCAATAATTACGTCCGCTTCTTTCGCAATTGTGTTTCCGGCAAGATTGCCGGTAACTCCGATGCCGCCCAAATTGTACTCGCACGAGGAGCGGGCGGCCGATTTGCCGCTTTGTGTTTCGGCAAAAGGAATATTAAAGTCTTTGCAGAAGCTTTCAAGGGTCTTTCCCGCCTCGGAGTAGCGAACGCCGCCGCCGCAGATCATTATCGGCTTTTTTGCGCCGCAAATGAGCTTGACGGCTTCCGAAAGCTCGTCGTCGCTGGGTACCGTGCGCGTTATTATGTGAACTCTTTTTTGAAGGAAGCTTTCGGGAAAATCATAGCCTTCGCCGCCGACATCCTGCGGCAAGGATATACAGACGGCCCCCGCGTTTGCGGTATCTGTAAGGGAGCGCATGGCGTTTATCATTGCGCTCATAAGCTGCTCGGGGCGCGAGACTCTGTCCCAATATCTGCATACGCTCTTAAAAGCGTCGTTAGTTGTAACGCTTAGGGAATACGGCTGCTCAAACTGCTGAAGAACAGGGTCGGGCTGGCGGCAGGCAAAGGTATCGGCGGGCAGCAGCAGCAAGGGAATATTGTTTACCGTTGCGGTTGCCGCGGCGGTTATCATATTTGCAGCCCCCGGACCTATTGAGGAGGAGCAGGCTATAATTTTTCTCCTGTTATGCTGCTTTGCGAAAGCTGTGGCGACATGAGCCATACCCTGCTCATTTTTGCCTTGATAAACCCTTAAAGAGCACCTGTCACTGTCAAGCGCCTGACCAAGCCCGCAGACAATACCGTGACCGAACACGGTAAATATGCCGTCGACGAACTTTTCCTCTTTTCCGTCAAAAGAAATATACTGATTGTCAAGAAACCTTACAAGAGCTTGACCTGTCGTTAATATAGGCAATAGATTCATCCTCCTCAGTAATTTGCAAACTATTTAGAATTGTCATTGCGACATGAAAAGCAAGGTTAACGGGAACGGCGTTGCCAACCATTTTATAACCGTTAGTGACATTATTATAATAAAAAACAAAGGAATCCGGGAATGTTTGAATTCTCGCGCATTCTCTGACGCTCAGTCAGTAGTATTAATAACCGGATTCTTTACTAAATTTAATTGCATTTATTATATTAGACATTTTATCAACTCCGTTTAATGTTTAATAAATCCAATCATTCTGCAAGCCATTCGTATTCGTTCGGATATATTCTCGTATTGTCCCAGGGTTCGCCGTCAAGATGCCGTATGAGCCAGACATAATACATTGTAAAGCCCGGGGCGACAACCTGTTGGTGCGCGTTTCCTCCCTTTATGGCAAGAAAGCTGCCGTCTGTGCTCTTATACACCTCATCGCCCGAAAAGCTTGCGCCGAAGCCCTCGGGACGGTCGAACTTATAGTAATAAACCTCCGGCTGGGGGTGGTAATGCGGGGGATAGCTTGACCATTTGCCCGGGAGATTATAAACCTCGCCAAGCACCATGTTAGAGTAAGGAGCGTTTGAAATATCGAATACGGTTGAAACGATTCGCTGACCCGTGCCTCCCCATTGGTCTTTACCGAATTCCCTATAAACGCAATCCTCGGGAGAATAAAATACGGGAGTGAAAATAATGTCGTTATCTGTCTGCTGAATTATTATTTCGCTGTTTTGGAAGGCCGTTATCTCAACCTGCGTACATTTCGGGACATGCAGGCAGTAAGGCTTTCTTTCAAACGGGCTTTCACGCTTCATCGCTTTTTCGGTCCCTTCCCAGCATATGAGCGCTTCACCGGACAAAATCAAAAAGGCGGTTTCGTTATTTTCATCCAAGAGTGAAAAGCTTTCACCCCTTGCTAACCTCTTTACTCGAATGTTCATAAGCATTTCGGGGCTTTTACCGTTTATTTCGCAGATTATCTGTTCGCCGTTTTCATTAAAATTCGGACGCTCGAGCATTTGTTTTCAAATCCTTTCCGCTTCAAAAGATTTTATCGTCAGTTAGCTTTCCATTGCCGCTAATGGGAATTGAGTCACCCAAATAAGTCGGCTTTGGCTTAAAAATGCACCACAGATAATCCTTGTTTCTTGCTAAAAACTCACGCTTATTGTTATAAGAGTCTGTAAAACCGCCGTATTCACGCAAATCCGAGCTTACCGCGTAAGCCTCTATACCCAATTTCCTCGCATTGTATACGGCACGGTAAAGATGATACTTCTGTGTGACGATAATGATTTTTTCCGCCTCGAAAACATCACGGGCGCGATACATTGATTCATAGGTGGAAAAGCCCGCATGGTCCATAAACACATCCTCGGATGAAACGCCGTTTTTAACCGCAAATTCCTTCATGGCGTTGACCTCATCATAATCCTCGCGTCCATGGTCGCCGCTGACGAGAATTTTTTGGGATGCGCCGTTCTTATAAAGGTCAATGCCTGTAAGCATCCTGTCCTCTAACATGGGGCTTAAAGCGTCGCCCCAAATACCCGCGCCTAAAATAAGGATGCAATCAACGTCCTCAAGCTTCGCCGCATCGTCCCGGGAGAGGATATATTCATCAGAATAAGATATTATATAGGCGTTTACGGAAAAAGCATAAATCAAGCCTGCCGTAAGAAGTGCCGAAAGAATAGCAACGATTTTTGTGAATCGCCTTAAAATACGACGGTTTTTATTTTTGGCTCTTTCGGTTGACGTTGACTTGCTCTTGCTTCTCTTTAACAAAGGCTTATTCATTTCGAGCAATCATCTCCCCATGCTCCTGTTTTGCATTCTTTATAAATTCCCTGACCGCTTCGGCTGTCGGCATATCCTGAGAGCAGGCATGACTTGCTACGAGCATCGCGGCGGAGGCGCTTGCGAATTCAAGGGCATTGGGAATGCTCCAACCCTCAAACAGCCCGAACAGAAAAGCCGACGCATAGCCGTCACCGCCTCCGAAGGATTTGAGCAGCTTTACGGGGAACGGCTTTACACTATAGCTTTTTCCGTCATTTGTGTAAGCGGTTGAGCCCTCCTTGCCGTGCTTTACAATAACGATTTTAGCTCCGTGCGAGTGCAGGTATCGGGCAGAGTCTTTATCCGTGCCGTCAAGTCCGGAAAACCTCTCGGTAAGGTCAAATTCCTCGCGTGAGCCGAGTATAATATCGGAGTTTTTTGATACAAAAGAATAATAAATCGCCGTCTCATCAAGACTTTTCCAGTTGTAAGGACGATAATCTATGTCAAAAATTACGGGCATACCGTTCTTTTTGGCAAGCGCAAGGGCTTTAAGAGCCGCTTCCCTTGACGGGCTTTCGGCAAGAGCGGTTCCGGAAATCAGCAGGGCGCTTGCTTTTTTCAGATATTCCTCGTCTATGTCGGACACATCAAGCTTCAAATCCGCGGCATCGTTGCGATACATAAGTATCGAGCTTTCGGTCTCGGAAAGAATTTCGGTAAAGGTCAGACCTATTTTTTCACCGTTACGGCAGCGTGTGATGTGAGAGACGTCTATGCCCTCATTCTTAAAGAAGTTCTCAACGAAGGTCCCAAGCTCGTCATCCGAAATTTTAGCGAAAAACCCGCATTTATTACCTAACCGAGACAGACCGACGGCTATGTTTGCAGGTGAGCCGCCTAAGTATTTCTTAAAGGTCGAGCTTTCGCTTAAGGGGCAAAAATAATCCGTAGGATTAAAATCAACGGCAACTCTGCCTAAGAGAATAAGGTCAAAGTCCCTGTTTTTCGGGAATTCTATGTACTTCATCTTTTTATCTCCAATCGTTGTTGAATATGGTTATATGCTTTTTTACATTCTCGTAAACACCGTCAACCATAGCTTTGGAAAGCTCAAAATAATCAGGTTTATCGGCTTTTTCCGCATACGCTTTTGCACTTCGGGCAAGGCAGTCAAAGTTTGCGGTAGCTATATTGATTTTTCTTATTCCCAAAGAAATGGCGCGTCTGAACATCTCAGGAGCAATTCCCGTGCCCCCGTGAAGCACAAGAGGGACGCTGCAGCTTTTGCCGATTTTCTCAAGTATGTCAAACCTGAGCTGCGGCAGGGCAGGGTAATTGCCGTGGGCGTTTCCTATCGCTACTGCAAGGGCATCAATGCCTGTTCTCTCACAAAATCGGGCGGCGAGAGACGGGTCTGTGCAGCTTATCTCATGAGACACCGTGCCGCCCTCGCTTCCGCCCACTACGCCAAGCTCTGCTTCAACAAACGCGCCGTAACGGGAGGCCCTTTCGACTACCCGCCTAGTCGCAAGAACATTTTCTTCAAAAGGGAGAAGTGATTTGTCAAGCATAACGGATGTAAAGCCTAAATCAAGAGCCTTACACACGGTATTCTCGGAAAGACCGTGGTCTAAATGCACCGCTATGGGGACCGGGCTTTCTTTGGCGGCGGCAAGCATAAGAGGCGCCATATACTCTAAAGGTGATGTTCTTAAGCGAGCTTCGGCAATCTGCAGGATAATCGGCGTATCAAGCTCTCGGGCAGCCTTTACCGCTCCGATTATCATTTCCATATTACCCACCGAAAAAGCCCCTACGGCCTTATTTTCAGCCTCGGCATCAAGAAGTAAATCTTTTAGATTTGTAATTGGCATGGCGATGCCCCCGAACTATTATTTAATACCTTAAATATTACAACAATCAGGTAAAAAAATCAAGGCGGGAGTTACTAATTATACGATTATTTGTCACATTTATAATAATCTACTGTTTTTCCGTTTTTATCGGTAGCTGTTCCGTTGTAAGTGAAAACGGTTATTCTTCCTTCTTGCTGATATCAACGTTAATATTCATTGGTTTTTCATTTTAATCTCCTTATTGTCTGTACTGAATCACGTAACCTCCTCATTCACATCATTTGACAGGTCTTCGCTGCTTAACGAGCCAAATACTAACATTACCTGTTCTGAATAAAATGTGCAGCTCGGATAACCGCTGTCGGCAATCTCATACTTCACTCCCGGAACATAATGCTTATATACAAGTGTCCCTCCGACTGAAATCAGAACAACCGCGGCAATTTAAGCATATCCGAATTTTCTTTTTCATAATAAAGATAACTTATTATACCATTGTTAGACATATTTAAAAATTTAATTTTCTCGTTACCTTGAGAGATTAAGAGAAAAGTGGCTTTTAGGGCTTCTTTTCGCGGTTATTAGAAAAACCTGAAATTATTTAACTTGCGAAGGTAAGGATTATATTGTATAATCTTAAAGATTTATATATTTGATTGAAGGGGCGAAATCGGTTGAAAAAAAGAAGGTCATTTATATGCCTGTTGTTGGTATGTTTTATACTTCTTTCAACGCTCTTATCCGGCTGCACCTTTGAGCATGTTCGGAAAATCAGACTGTCGGGAGAGCAAGCCTATTACCCCGAAGCCGCACCGGAGAAATACCGTATTACCGATACACAAAGCCTTTCTTCCGTATATTTAACCTCTTCTTTGGAGTTGCTTTTTGACAGCCAAACTGCCTGTATTGCAGTAAGAAGCAATAAAAGCGGGGAGAGCTCATATTGCGCTTCCTCCTATGCCGACAAATTCGGTCTTTCTTATGTACTGTCAGTCAGAATTGCGGGAGCTGACGGTCGCTCTTATTATCTGAACTCCCGTGATAATTCAGTTGTTTTCGGGGCGATTAAAAAGGAGAATATCGAAAACGGTATATCGGTAACATATTCGCTTGCGTTAAATACCGAGGATGCCCTGTGTAAAAGACAATCGCTCAAAAAAGAGGCGCTCAGAGCTGATATTACTTTACTCTTCGAGCTTGAAGATAATTCCCTGTGTGTGAGCATTGATTGCTCGGATATGTTTATTTCGGAAGGGTATATTATTGAAAAGCTGAGATTATTGCCGGGTCTCGCATGCGGCAACGCCGAAAAAGAAAGCTTCTTTTTACTTCCGGACGGTTGCGGAGTATTGGCCGACATAAGCGGGAAGGCTGCGGCAGATGCGGATTATATGTATTATTGCTTCGGACCCGATGTCTCCTCGGGTGAGAAGGGAGCTAAGGCGTATCTTCCCTTCTTCGCATTCAAATACGGCGAAAGTGCCGTTTGTGCAACGGTAGAGGATGGCGATGCTATGGCAGCATTTAATTATCAGCGCAAAACGGGGCTGGCAGGTGCAGCCGTTTTCCCGGAATTTACGATTACCTCCTTTGAGCAAACCGAAAAACATCTTTTCACCGGAATAACATACGGCGGGGAAATTAAGGTTCGCTATACCTTTATTGTCAACGGAAAAAACGATTATACCGA
>MWBL01000066.1 GCA_002069015.1 Firmicutes bacterium ADurb.Bin300
GCTGGACAGGGCGGAAGGCAGCGTGGAGGTAGCTCTTTCCCTCAGGCAGGAACTGGCTAAGAGCAGCGTTAAGAAGTACGCTGCCATGGAAAATGCTGTGTGCAGGGATGACCGCACACGGGGACTTTTCCAATTCTACGGAGCTTCGCGTACCGGGCGATGGGGAGGACGGCTCCTGCAGCCACAAAATCTTCCTGCCACTCATATGAGCAGCCTGGATGCTGCCCGTCAGTTAATCCGCAAAGGCGATTTCCAAGCAGCGGAGATGCTGTTCGATTCGATACCCATCGTTCTATCGGAGCTCATTCGCACCGCCTTCATCCCCAAGCGGGAGCATCGGTTCTTCGTAGCTGATTTCTCCGCCATAGAAGCCCTCAATCTGCTACAAAGGTTGGGTGCTTTTTTTGCACACACAGCCGTCAGAAGGTCCTGATACCAAGGCTTTTTGACGGCTTTTTCTATTTTCCCCGTGTGTCGAATGCAATAAAAAGCTCCGTTTCCCGGGTGCAGAGGTCTGTTTTTCCTTGCACTCAACAAACGGAAACACATAGGGTGTTACCCAACAAACGGAAATAAAGTTAAAATGCACAGTGTGTTCACTCGACAAACGGATAAATGTTTTGATATATATCCTCTGGTATGATTCCGTAATCATCTTATATTTCTCCGCCAGGATGTTCTCTATAGCTTAAATGACTTCCATCAATTTGCGGTTTAGTCGCAACCGGTTCTGCGCCTCTTTGTAGTTTGGCATTACTGTATTCTTCTTTGTAATAGCAATGTACTATGTGAAGCTATAGAATAAAAAAAGAACAACAAAAATAAAGACTGCCTCAAGCAATCGCTTGAAGCAGAATTTCTTTTTTATTTACTCTTTAACGTTTGATTTTCTTTTAAAAGCATTAACAATCAATAATAAAATCACCGAACCGATTGTTGCGACAATAAGACTTCTTATATTGAAGCCCGTAAGCCCGTACTTTCCGAATAAATTCATAAGAAAGCCGCCCAATAATCCTCCGATTATACCTGCTATTATATTTTTACCGGCACCCATTTTTTTGTTGTTGCCCGTTATAATGCTTGCAAGCCAGCCTGCAACCAATCCCGTTGCTATCCAACTGACTATACCCATAAAATCACCATCCTTTTTTATAGGATTTGATTCTTTTTTGCTTTTATAACCGAATAAAACCAACAAATATTGTCAATTATTAAGAAGCTTTCGAATTTTTACTTATAAATTATACCCATTCGCCCGAATCAGTATTAATAACCGCATATGCCCTTGCGGGATAATCGGTAATTATGGCGTCTGCGCCTATTTCATTAAGCCGTTTAATTTCCTCTTCTTTATTAATAGTCCAATACTGCACAGCTATATCGTATTTGTGGGCATAATTTACGATACGTGTCGTGCTGCAGTTTAATACAAACGCTTTTGCCGGAATTTGCAGAGCCTTGAAGTTGAAGGCATCCGCATCTCGGTCAATACCGAAAAACGCACAGAAATAAAAAGCCAAGCCCTCGGTTAAGCTGCATGAGCGGAGCATATCGGGATAATTCTTATCCATGTACTTTGATACATTTACATGGAATGTGCCGATTATTGCTTTTTCAAGCATTTGCTTTTCTTTAAGTATGGCGTAAAGCTTATCGGCAGATTTTTCTCCGAGCTTGCCGCCGTCCTTGATTTCAATAATATATCGGAAATCGCCGTTTTCCCTGAGATAATCAAGCACTGTTTCCAGCTTAACGGCTTTTAGGTTTTCCGGAATATCTTTACCGCGCAGTCCCGAATAAGGCTTATTTCCGTTATTATCGGTGAAATTTTCGCCAAAATTAAGCTTTCTTATTTCATCATACGTGTAATCGGAGGGCTTTGCTTTGGAAACGCCGAAGGTCTCCTCACTGTCTGTTGTGCGGTCAAGTGTTCCGTCGTGCAAAAGTATCAGCTCGCCATCTTTTGTGATGTGCAAATCAAACTCGAAAATGTCTGTGTTAAAATCCTCGCTGTTTATGCAGTTTTCGAACGCCATAAGCGTGTTTTCGGGAAATTGACCGCCTCCGGAGCGGTGAGCCGAGACATACGCTTTCCCTGTCTCGGTTATGTACAGATTTGTGGTTTCATAATTGACTACCGGGTCCTTTGTATCTTTTGACATAAAGAATAAAAGAGTCCCAAGCGGCAAAGCCACCACTAAAATAACAACAATAACCTTAAATAAAACCTTTACAAAACCTTTCATAACAATGCCTCCCTTAATTTTCTGAGCGATTTTCCTCTGTGACTTAGCTTATCCTTTTCCTCGTTGCTTAATTGCGCAAAGCTGACATTGCCGATATAGAATACGGGGTCATAGCCGAAGCCCCCGTTTCCTGCGGGAGAAAGCCCTATCTTCCCCTCACATTCTCCGCGGCAGACAATCTCCCTGCCGTCAGGAAAAACACATGCAACAACCGATACAAAGCGCGCCGTTCTTTTATCATGCGGAACGCCCTGAAGCTCCTTCAAGAGCTTCTCAATATTTTTCGCATCGTTGCCGTGCTCCCCCGCATACCTTGCGGAATACACTCCGGGTCTACCTTTTAGATAATCCACACAAAGCCCGGAATCGTCTGCAACACAAGGCATATTACTCTCCCTTGCCCCGCTTTTTGCTTTTAAGAGCGCGTTCTCCTCAAAGGTTTCTCCCGTTTCCTGAACATCGGTTAGGATTATGCCTGCCTGTTCGGCAATGAGCACGTTAATTCCCAATGGCTTGAGTATTCTTTCCAGCTCGGTACGCTTTTTTTTATTATGCGACGCTATTAGAAAATCCATTACCCGAAAAGCCTCCCGAAAAAACCTTTTTTCTTTTTTTCTGTGCCGGGAGCTTCCCTCTCTTGGGATGACTCTTCCGATTCTTTTACTTCTTGCGAAGCTTCGTCTGCCCTATTAGCCGGATTGTCAAATACCTGTGCTTCTATGCTTTCGTCCTTTTCCTTTTCGTCTTGTGCCGGGGCATCCTTTTCTTCCTGCTGCTCTCCTTGATCCGAATTTTCGGTCCTTAGTACGGCAGCCTTATCTTCCGCTATCATCTTTTTAACATAATCAGGCTCTTCTTCCTCATAATCATCGGGAAGCGATTCAAATAACCCTTCGGCAAAAGCACGGGGATTGAACGGTTGTAAATCGTCAATTGCCTCACCTACTCCGATAAATTTAACCGGAACATTCAAATCGTTCTTTATTGCAAGGACTACCCCTCCCCTTGCTGTTCCGTCAAGCTTAGTAAGTACTATCCCGGTAATTTCGGCAATGTTCTTAAATTCCTTGGCTTGATTGATGGCGTTTTGACCCGTAGTGGCATCAAGAACCAGAAGAACCTCGCGGTCGGAATACGGCAGCTCCCTGTCTATAACTCTATAAATCTTCGAAAGCTCTTCCATTAGATTTTTTTTGTTATGAAGTCTGCCTGCGGTATCACAAATAATTATATCGCTGTTTCTTGCCTTCGCTGCCGAAATTGTATCAAAAATGACGGCGGCGGGGTCGGCGCCTTCCTTGTGCTTTACAATTTCCGCACCCGCTCTTTGGACCCAGATTTGAAGCTGGTCAATAGCGGCGGCGCGGAATGTGTCGGCTGCGGCAATAATAACCTTTTTCCCCTGTGCTTTGTACATCGCGGCCATTTTGCCTATTGTAGTTGTCTTTCCCACTCCGTTTACGCCGATAACAAGAACTACGGAAGGAACCGTGACAAGTCCCATATCCTCCCCGCCTTGGAGCATCTCGGCGACGACCTCGATTATTTCCTCCCTGACATCACGAGGATTGACTATTCCCTTCTTTCGAACTCTGTCGTTAAGCCTTGTCGTTATTTCCGAAGAGGTTGAAACGCCTACATCACCCATGACAAGAGCTTCTTCAAGCTCATCAAAAAGCTCCGCATCAATAGACGTATAGCTGTCAAGTACATTATCTACAGCTGTGGACATATTATTTCTGGTCTTTCTGAGTCCAATATTAATTTTCTTAAATATACCCATTTCATTCTCCCTTGTTATTCAAGCCCAAGCTCTACTGCCATTTGCGACGTTTTCAGCTCAAGCAGCTTCGAAACGCCGTCCTCCTGCATTGTTACACCATAAAGCATATCACTTTCTTCCATAGTGCCTCTTCGGTGAGTTATAAGAATAAACTGCGTGTTAGCCGCCATTTTCCGAAGATATGCCGCATAGCGGTTAACGTTTATGTCGTCAAGCGCGGCCTCTACCTCATCGAAAACACAGAATGGTGAAGGGGCAACCTTTAGTATTGCGAACAGCAGAGCGATAGCAGAGAGACCCTTTTCTCCCCCCGACAACAGGTCAATATTCTGTATATTCTTACCCGGAGGCTGGACATTTATTTCAATTGCGCACTCGAGGATATCCTTTTCGTCCGAAAGAGTTATCTGCGCCTTGCCTCCGTCAAAAAGCTCCCGGAAGGTTTCCGAAAAGCCCTTATTGATTTCCTTGAAGACCTCGCCGAAGCGAAGCGCCATTTTTTCGGTTAGCTCCTCAATCATTTTACGCAGCTCTTTTTTAGATTTTTCTATATCCTCAATTTGACCGCTAAGGAACAAATAGCGTTCTGATACTTCCTTGTATTCGTCAATAGCCCCTACATTAATGCTCCCCAATGCTTTGATTTTATTCTTGAGCTCCGAAAGTCTTTTTTGAGCCTGCCCGACATTTTCAATTACTATTCCAAGCTGCTGTGCCTCACGCTTAGTAAGCTCATATTCCTCAAAAAGCTTAGCGCACGCTTCGTCATATTCCTTAAGCATCGCCGTTTTGCGCTCCCCGAGCCTTACTACCTCGCTGCTTAAAGCTTCCCTTTCGGTTGATTTTGACCGCTCAAGCATTCGCATTTTACCGCTTTTTGCTTCAAGCTCTTCGCGCTGCTTAATAAGCTCCTCGATTTTAAGATCGGATTTCTTTTTCTCTTCCTTAAGCTGCAGTGCAAAAGCCTTACTTTGTTCAATTTGTTCCCATACAGAGTTGTTTCTGTCCTCAATTTCTTTTATCTCGGCATTTAATTCTTCTATCCTGTCCTTATGTGAAGAGCCTCTCCTTGCAAGTCTTTCTATTATTTCCTCTTTTGCTTCGATTTCTTTTTCCTCTGCGACGATGTCCAAATTAATTCCTTGAATTTTTGAAGTCAAATTTTCGCGGGTATCATGCAAATTTTCCCTGTCTCCCGTAATTTTCGCAAGTTGCTTTTCCTTACTTTGGATTTCACTTTGAATTTCGTTAAGCTTTTTTTCCGCAGATTGAGCCTCTTTAATAAGGTTTTCTTTTCTCGCGCAGGCGGCAGTCTTTTCGGCCGCATAGGAGTCTTTTGAGGCAAGAAAAGTTGAAAGCTGTCCCTCCTTTAACGCCAAAAGCCCCTCAAGACGAATCTTATCTTCACCAAATGTTGTAAGCTCACTTTCATGCCCCAAAAGCTCCGATTTGGAGGCGTTATAGCTTTCTGTCGCGCTTTTGAGAGCCTGTAATATATCCTCGGTCTTTGCTCTTAAAGCATCCGCTTTTTTAATGAGCTTGTCGATTTTGTTCCCTCTGCTTAAGATGCCTGCCGTATGACTTTTGGAGCCTCCAGTTATAGAACCGCCCGCATTAATAAGCTGTCCGTCAAGCGTTACCACCCTAAAACGATAACCGTATTGCTTTGCAATAGCCACCGCGGCATCCATATCCTCTGCGACAACGGTTTTCCCGAGCTGCGAGAGAATAATTCGGTCGTATTTTTTTTCGCGCTCCACAAGCTTTGAGGCAAGGTCTATGTATCCCGAACAGTGGGCAAGAGTTTTTTCCTCAAGCTCCTTGCCCTTTATTGCAGTTAGCGGAAGAAAAGTTGCCCTGCCGGAATTACTCTGCTTAAGAAACGCGATTGCGCGCTTTGCGTCATTTTCATTGTCGGTGACTATATTTTGAATTTGAGCTCCGAGTGCTGTTTCTATAGCAAGGGCATATTTCTCTTTGACGCTTATAAGCTGAGAAACAGGAGCATGAATTCCCGAGAGAGTCCCTCTTTTAACCTCTCTCATAACTGCCTTGACTGAGCCTTGGTAGCCTTCCATGTTTTTTTCAAGGGCAGATAACATTGCCGCTTCACTTTGGCAAAGCTCGAGTTCGTTTTGAAGCTTTTGCTCTTGCTGAGTTAATTCCCTCACTTTTTTTTCACGAAGCTCGGTGCGCATTTGCAGTCCCTCAAGAGAGTTGTTAAGCTCCTGTAACCGCTCGTTTGTCAGATTAAGATTTTTTTGCGCCTCGTCGCGTTCCTGCACAAGCCCGGTTATACTTGATTCAAGATTTTTTGCATTTTCTTCGATGTCCGCTATTCTTGAATCAATTTCGGATACCGAGGAGTGTGTCGTTGAAATTATAACTCTACAGTCGGCAAGCTCAACAGTAAGGCGGGATAAATCGGCGGAAAGCTTCGCCTGATTTCCTGACGCTAAATCGCTTTGCGCGGTAAGCTCCCCGACTTGCTGCGTTACGGCAAGAAGCTGTGCCCTCTTTTCCTCTATTCTTGCCTTTAAGTCGTTTATTTCCTCTTGCGCCTGTTGCACTTGGTCGGCAAGGTGCTTGTTTGTGTCATCCTCTTGAAGCTTATCTCGCTGTATTCTCTCTATTGCCTCATTGTTGTGCTCTATAGAGTTTTCAAGAACAGCTATCTGCCCGTTTACGGATAAGATCTTCTCGTCGGTTTCAAAGCACGAACGCCTGACCTCATCTATTAAAACAGTTATATTCTGAGTTTGGGAAAAAATTGTATCTATCTCTCCCTCAATGTTGCTAAGCTCCTTTTCCGCCGTGCTGTACTGAGCCTCTGCGGCGGCAAGCTTTGTTTCCTGCCGGGAAAGACTTTCTTTTGTCTTATCAATCGTGTGAAGCCAAAGGCCTATTTCAAGATTTTTCCTTTCACCCGAATATTCAAGAAACTTTTCGGCTTTTTCGCTCTGTTGTTTAAGAGGTCCGACGCGACTTTCAAGCTCTGCTAAGATATCTCTGAGTCTAACAAGGTTTTCCTCGGACTGCTCAAGCCTTTTCAGTGCGTCTGAACGGCGATAACGGTAATGAGAAATACCTGCCGCTTCCTCAAACATATCTCGCCTTTCGGTAGACTTAGCCGAAACCATATCATTTATTCTGCCTTGACTCACCATTGAATAGCCTGCCTTGCCAAGTCCGGTATCCATAAAGAGTTCATATATATCCTTAAGCCTGACGGTTTCCCCGTTAAGCTTATACTCGCTTTCACCCGAACGGTAATAGCGTCTTGTAACGCTTACCTCTTTTTTATCACTGTTAAGACTGCCGTCGGAATTGTCAAGTCTGAGAGTAACCTCGGCATACCCTACCGCGCGGCGTGTGGAGGTTCCCGAAAAAACTACATCCTCCATTTTCGCTCCCCTTAGGGACTTTGTGGACTGCTCGCCGAGAACCCAGCGAACAGCGTCGGCAATGTTGCTTTTTCCGCTTCCGTTAGGTCCCACAACCGCCGTAATCCCGCTGCCGAAATTAAGGACCGTTTTATCCGGGAAGGACTTAAACCCTTGCATTTCCAATGACTTTAAATACATCCGTTTCTCCGTTTCGTTTTTTCTCTATTTCTGTTTCATAGCGCGCAACTGCGCTTTTACCTTTAACGGTACAATTATAGCCCTCTCGTTTAAGAAGGTCAATATTCATTCTTTTTTGACCTATCATTTTGGAAACCTGTGTTTCCTCTACAAAGATGGTATATTGCCCTTTTGGAAGCAAATAAAGCTTTTCGAATGCGCTGTCAAGATAGAGTCTGCTCTCACACAGCTCCCCAAAAGCCGGGTGATACGGACCCGCCGTATAACCCTCTTCAACCGCTCCTCCCGAATGAAGTCCCAAGCGTATGACCCTTATGCCGGCGTCATAAAACATCCTTAAGAGTCTCGCGCAAAGCGACACGGCTCCCGGAAGAGTCTGCACGGTGTACTCGCCGCTCCTGTAAAGCTCGTCGAGCCGAGTTCCTTTTATGATTACAGTCGGGTAAATTCTGACCGTATCGGGTTTTAGGGCAATTATTTCCTCGCAGGTTTTAATATCCGACTCTATAGTGCTTTTATATAGTCCGGTCATCATTTGAAGTCCAAGTGAAAAACCGTAATTTTTAACCTTATGTGACGCCTCCCGAATATCACGTGCGGTATGACCTCTTTGGTTAAAGGCAAGAACCGTATCATCCGTGCTTTGTGCTCCAAGCTCGATGGAAGTGACATTGTACCTCTTGAGCAGCTCAAGAATTTCATCGGAAATCGCATCGGGACGCGTGGAAATTCTTATTCCCTCAAAAATATGACTGTTCTTAAACTTGTTTGCCGCTTCCAAATAAGCCGTCATTTTATCTCTTTCGATAGCTGTAAAGCTCCCGCCGAAAAAAGCAAGCTCTGTCCTCCTTGCCCGAAGCAAATCAGGCTTAATGTCTTTAAGAGTTTTTATTATCATTTCAACCGTTAAAGCCTCATGCTGACCTGAAATCTGCTTTTGATTACAAAAAGAGCAGGAATGAGGACATCCCGCATGTGGTACAAAAAAGGCGATGTTCGCGTGCTTTGACTTCATAATAACTCTAAAGCGGCTTTCGCGGCAGATTGCTGTGCTTCTTTTTTGCTTTTACCGCTTCCCTCCCCGACAACCTTGCCGTTTAATATGACTGCCGCGGTAAACACCTTATCGTGGTCGGGACCCGTTTCGGCTATAAGCTCGTACCGGACAGAGTTTCCCCTTTCCTTTTGGATTAGTTCTTGAAGCATAGTCTTATAGTCCTCGTCTATATCGCGTTTTTCTATTGCCGGTACTATAAATCCGAGAACGAAGCTTCGTGCAACCTTAATTCCTCCGTCAAGAAATACAGCCGCTATTACGGCCTCAAAGGCGTCTGAAACAACAGACGGACGCTCACTTCCCCCGGTCTGTTCTTCTCCCCTTCCCAAAAGAATATACTCGCCTAAGCCAATCTCCTTTGCAAAGCCGAACAGGGAACTCTCGCACACGAGAAAAGCTTTTATCTTTGTAAGCTCCCCCTCACGAACTTTCCCGAAGCTGTTATAAAGATAATCCGCGGTAATAAAGCCCAGAACGGAGTCGCCCAAAAACTCAAGCCTTTCATTGTTATAAGACAGCTTGTTTTCATTGGCATATGAGGAGTGCGTCAAAGCCGTTTCAAGAAGCCCCTCATTCTTAAACTTATACCCGATTTTTTTCTGAAAGTCAGCTTTCCACATTCTCCAAATCTCCAACCTGTTCGCTTATTTTTGAAATTATTCCGCTTTCACAATACTTTACAGCTTGCCTGACAGCATTCTTAAACGCCCCCGCGTCACACGAGCCGTGTGCTTTAATAACGGGTTTTTGAAGTCCTATTAGAGCCGCCCCGCCATATTCCTTATAATCCATTTTTTTCTTAAACAACTTAAGACCCTTTCTTATCCCAAGATAAGACAGCTTAGAAACTATTCCCGCCGTGAAAACCGCCTTAATGTTTCCCATTATTGCAAGGGCAACACCTTCATACATTTTTAGGATAATGTTTCCCGTAAAGCCATCCGATACAACAACATCTGCAGCAGTAAACGCAATATCCCGAGCTTCCGCATTCCCCGTAAAGTTTATGTTCGGGGTGTTTTTTAACATCTTATAAGCTTCTATACAAAGAGGAGTACCCTTATTTGATTCCGTTCCTATATTTGCCAAGGCGACTCTCGGATTTTCAATTTCCAAAACATTTTTCATATATAATGAACCCATAATTGCGAATTGCCTTAGGGCTTGGGCAGAACAATCTATATTCGCGCCACTGTCAATGAGCATAAACGGACCCTTGTCTCCCGGAAGCACCGAGCCTATTGCCGGTTTTTTAATTCCGTTTATCCTTTTTACGATAAAAGCTCCGCCTACAACAAGAGCGCCTGTGTTTCCCGCACAAACGAACGCATCGCCCCCGCCGTCT
>MWBL01000067.1 GCA_002069015.1 Firmicutes bacterium ADurb.Bin300
ATATCTTAAAGACTTCCTCCAAACTGGCGAAATTATTTTTTGATCAATGTGTAACACATCATTGACAAACCTACACCCCCTTTAAAATGCAAATCCGATTTTTTCTATTGACAACAAATTTGCCTTGGGCTATAATTTATTAGCTTTTGCGGTATTTCGGTATGTGCTCAGTTTGGTAGAGCGCTTGGTTTGGGAGCGTGTACACATTCGAGCAACCGTTTTTTTTGCAAAGCCCAAAAGCGTTGATATACCTGCGTTTTCAGCAGTTTCAAGCTTCCTTATTTTTCGTTCGGCACCGTTTTGACCACATAGTTGACCACAAACAAAACTGAATATTTTAATTTCGGGGCGTGGCGAAGTTTGGTATCGCGCCTGGTTTGGGACCAGGAGAATCGCAGGTTCAAATCCTGTCGCCCCGACCAAATTATGAATCAGCCCTTTTGAGCTGATTCATAATTTTCGGCTGAGAATTCTAAATGAGAACAAGGTGCGAAACGGCGAAGCTTGTGTCTTTAGGCAACGACGAAAGACGTTGGAATCACACCCGCTCCCACCAGAATAATCTAAAAGGGACTATCTAAATCCCTTTTTAGTTTTTAATTTAATAGCGCTCTTCTTGTTCTTCTGCATCTTGTTTTGTTACATGCACTGTACCAAACGGATGCTGAGGCGGTGCGTATATAGAGTATAATTTCAAAGGTTTACGACCAGTATTGATCACATTGTGCCATGTTCCGGCAGGTACAAAGATCGCGTAATTGTCGTAGACTCTTTTTTGGAAAGTCAGATTATCCTTATCTTTTCCCATCATAACAACCCCTTGACCCTGTTCGATTCTTAAGAACTGATCGGTATTGGGATGTATTTCTAATCCGATATCTTCTCCCGGTTTAATGCTCATCAAAGTAAGTTGCAAATGTGTTCCTGTCCATAAAGCAGTCCGAAAGTAGTCATTCTGCAAGGTCGCATTTTCCATATTAACAACAAAGGGGTTGGGTCCATAATCATTTGACCGATTTTGATATCTCGAATAATCCCTGTTATTCATAGGATTATTATCGTCGTATGGGTTTGAATATGATCTATAATTATTCATGTGTTTCTTTCCTTTCAAAGATTCATTATTAACATAGTATGCTTGATTTGCAAAAAGGAAGATACTTTATATAATAATTTGCAACTATAAGGAATAAATAAAATATGCTGATTCTTGAATGGTTCAATGTGTATACTTTCCTGTGTGGATTTTTCCGAAAATAGAGTTGCAATTAGTTGAGAATCTTTTTATGGTTGCTACTCATTATCCATACCTCATCTACAAAGTGAGCGCACTAATATTAATTAATAAATGTTCCATTCCAAAAGAATTTATTTCAATTTTTGCAAGCGGGTATATCTATCCGTATGCGTCAACTTGATTTAACATCAGCCAAGGGAAACACTATGTATTCCCTTGGCTGATGCTCTGTTTTTTTGCTGCGATAATTGCTAGATTATCCCCTATAGCGTTGAATAGACTCCCTAGAATATTGATGTCATCTACATTTAAATCGCCAGCAATCAAAATCGCCAATGATGAAGCAAGTAAGACCACATCGGTTCCGGAATTACAATTCATAAATAAGCTCACCCCAGTCCATACTATGTGAATATCTTATAATCTGCGAATAAATTTTGCCATTGGCGCTATTTTTATCTCTCTTTTCTGTTATATCAATTATAATTAAAAATATAGAATAAGTACGAAGAAAAAGGTCATATTTATACCGTTTTTCCGAAGGACTTTTCATTATATCTCTTATTGAAATTGGTATTAATATGTGTTTTGATAATGATATTCATAAATTCCGCTTGTCCTTTTTACGGAAATATTGTAGAATGATTATGGAAATTATTTGTATTTTACGAATGTAGTGGTGATGCGATGGATAATTAAATAATTCAAAGGTCCTGACACTAAACAAATTGGATTTTCTATATGGCAAAAGTCGTTTAACAATAGAGCTATACGAGGATAATATTGACGGCAAAGAGGTTAAAGAAAGCATTTGGAGGGGTTTTATAATGCAAAATGAAATATTTAATACGGAATCGCCTGAATGTGACAATAAGAAATACAGTTTCCTAAATACTGATGATTTAATTGATTGATGTATTGCCTGACTGGAGTGGATTTGTTGATTCAGATAACATGGAAAATGTTTATCGTTGTATAAAATCTGAGGTTGACAAATTTATTAAATCAGTAAAGAAGGATCTTTTAAGCGAAATCAGGTTGGATGTAATTCATGATGTTAGAGATGAATTAGAATCGCTTAATATATCGGGACAACGAAATATATCAGCATTTATAGAAAAAGTTACTGATGATAATCCAGTAATAACACCAGACAATCTTCATTGTTCAGTAGAGGCAATGATTTCAATTGAAAAAGCTAAGAAAGGGGAATTGCTTCTCAGTCAACTTGGGCAAATGACACCGGATCAACTTGATAAACTCGCAGAATATTTTAAGCACATGGAATGTTGATGATATTGCCACTGTAAATCGGTGAAATTGATAAGCACATTGTTACATTGTTGTTATTAAAGCGATTCAGCGCATATATAACGATAAATTTTTATATACTTAACACAGCACGGCGTTGGCTCGGCATTATATCGGAAAGGTTGGTTATATGAAAAAACTTTTTACTAAACTGTCTCTTCCCCTGGCTTTAGCGCTTGTTACATTTATTGTTTTTTCTTCGGGATGTTCCTGTGACAGAAAAACAGGCAGCATAAATGAAGAAGCCATTGTCTTTAAGGACCCTGTATTCGGTAAGCTTCTCAAAGAGGAGCTCGGAAAAGATGAAGTATTTCCTAAGGATTTATCGGATGTCACCGGAGTTCAAATTTCTGCGGATAAGTTTTTACATCTTACCGGTGGCGGCAGACCGGACAAATCAATTATACATTTTTATGAGGACACCTTTGAGTTTGAGGGCGTAAAATATACCGGGTACGGTACAATGAAGTCGCTTGAGGATTTAGTGCATTTCCCGGAGCTTTCGGCTCTAAGAGTCACACTTCAGCCTGAAATCGACTACAGCACAATACCTACAACAAATGCAAAGCTAGCTGTTATATTTATATATCAAAGCAAGCTTACAGATGTCAGCTTTGTTTCGGCATACCCCTCAATTAAACAATTAGTTTTTAACACAAATAATATTTCCGATGTTTCGCCCATAGCATCTTGTACGGCTCTTACGCATTTAACTTTAGACAACAATAACATAACAGACATTTCCTCTCTGTCCACGCTTAAGGAGCTTAAGTCTTTTTCTCTTTACAGCAATAAAGTCAGCGATATAAGTGTGCTTGAGAATTTTACAAAGCTTGAGAAGATTAGCTTTTACAATAACAAGATTAAGGATATCAGCCCTCTTGCAAAACTGCCTAATCTTAAAGCAGTTGAGATGATAAACAATCAGATTGAGGATGTCAGCCCCCTTAAGAATTTTACTTCCTTTGAGGAACTGCGGCTCTCCGGAAATCCGATTAAAAACCTCGATGTATTAAAGCACATCGAAAACCTCGAATACGAAGAAACATACGGCTGATAAACTAAAAGACAAAAACTGAAAAAGCTGTAACTTAAGCGTTCATTACGCTTTGGTTACAGCTTTTTAAGAATAATTTACATAAAAATAATTTCTAATGACCGGGCGGCAAAATGCGTTTCCCGCCTACATGCTAAAAGCTTCTATTCTTTTCGGAGCAGTGCGGAAATCCCGCCGAAAATAAGCGCCGCAACAGGCCAAACTATCCAGGTGATATCCCAACGGAAGCTTGTGAAGCTCCAAAGCAGATAAACAACTATGATAATCGGCCAGTAAAAGCCGCCGATCCTTTCGATTTTTTTATTATACTCCCTTGCCTTCGGGGTGTAATCGCCCTCGCGCAGCAGCAGCTGAAAGCCGCTTTTCTTAATATTGACCGACACTAAACAGTACACGGCGACGGCTACGAGAATAAGCAGCAGCCCTACAAAAAGAATACATGTCATATCGGATGCGTTCATCATTCCCGCGATAATCAGCGGGACGGGGGAAACGATGCACAAAGCGACGCCGGTGACCGTCGCCGCGATATAGCGACCTTCAAAGGCTGCCATTTTTTCCTTGACAACACCCGATATGCCGTATTCCGCGTTGAAGCTTCCGCTCTTCAGATATGAAAACCGTTGCATTTTCATACTGCTGAATATGAATACCGCAACCGCGGCGGCTACTGTAAACAGTAACAGCGTCACTCCGGTGCCTATTGCGACGCCCTCCTTAACGGCATACAGGTACCTTAGGGGTACTTTAATCAAGCCCGTCAACATAATAAGCGGCACCGGCGACAGGATGCAGAGTAAAACGCCTAAGCCTATGCGGCGCCCGTAAACCGCCGTACTGTTCAGGAACTCATTCGCCTCACCGAGCGTTACGCGGATGCCTTTGTCGTCATCGTCAGTGTCCGTAAACATGGCATCTTCTATGTCATCCTTGAGTAAATAGTCTGTCGTGACGCCGAAGATTTTTGACATCTCTAAAATTTTCGTGATATCGGGAATTGCCGACGCGCTCTCCCACTTCGAAATCGACTGCCTCGAAACGCTCAGCTTCTCGGCAAGCTCCTCCTGCGACCAGCCGTTTTGCTTTCGTAGGACGAGGATTTTATCTGCCAATATCATAAGTATCCTCCTTGTGTTTTTACTTTCGGACGCCGTTTGCACCGCGTCCTGACTGTGCTTTTATCCTACCGTATTTTACGGTTGCAGTCTATAAAGTGAGCTTGGAACTTGCGCAACCGACAGTTGCATTTTGCAAAAAAGATAGTTGATTATATCAAATTGCCGGAAATAAAGGTGTTTGTACTGTCGATAGGCAACGACTCCTCGCACATACAGACAATGCCACCCGCGCCTTTCGTTATACCTGCCTTCTCCAAAACTTTATACTTTAAGTAATTTTTAATAAAATCTGCTATTGTTATTCCTCTCCATAACCTTCCGTTTTTTCAAGGTCGCGCTCGCGGATTTCCACTCGTCGCACCTTGCCGTTGAAGGTCTTCGGAAGCTCAGAAACATAATCTATTATTCTGGGATATTTATATGGCGCGGTTGTAGCTTTAACGTAGCTTTGGATATCCTTTGTAAGCTCTTCGGACGGCTCATATCCCTTTCGTAAAACTATGGTTGCTTTAACGACAAAGCCCCTTACAGGGTCGGGAACACCCGTTACCGCCGCCTCAAGAACAGCCTTATGCTCTAAGAGAACGCTTTCAATTTCAAACGGACCTATGCGATAACCTGATGATTTTATTACATCGTCGTTCCTGCCGACATAAATAAAGTAACCCTGCTCATTCATATAAGCGGTATCGCCTGTATGATAAAAACCGTCATGCCAGGCGGCATTAGTGTCCTTCTCGCTGCAATTGTAAGAGGTTAAAAGCCCTCTGGGACGGCTTGCGGGGCCTTGCGCCGCTATACAAATTTCACCTATAGCTCCCTTAGTTGAAAGCTCGCCGTTTTCATCAAGTATTTGAACGTCAAAACCCGGCGTAGGCTTGCCCATACAGCCGGGCACGGGAGTCATCCACGGGTACAGGGTTGAAATACAGACGGTTGTCTCAGTCTGACCGAAACCCTCATAAATGCCAAGACCCGTAGCCGCCTTCCATTCATTGAAAATCTCGGGGCTCAGCGCCTCTCCTGCCGTACAGCACTGTACCAGAGAAGAAAGGTCAACGCTCTTTACATCGTTTAAGAGCATAAAACGATACATCGTAGGCGGTACGCAGAAGGTTGTAACCTTGTATTTCTCGAGCTTTTGCAGAATGTCAAGCCCATCAAATTTATCAAAATCGTAAACCAAAACGGCGCTCTCGCCCATCCACTGTCCGTAAATTTTGCCCCAAAGCGCTTTAAGCCAGCCCGTATCCGAAATCGTAAAATGCAAGCCGCCGTCCAGAACATAATGCCAGAAAACACCGGTCATTATATGCCCCAGGGGGTATGTAAAATCGTGCGTAATAATCTTCGGATAGCCTGTTGTACCCGAGGAAAACGCCATAATCATAGTGTCCTCAGCCGCTATGGCATCCTTACCCGTAGGACGGCTCCAGCTCTCGTCGGCAGCAAGAAAGCCCTCCTCAAAATCTATCCAACCCTCTCCTGCGTTCTTTCGCTTTGTAACAAATTTTTTCTTAATAAATTTATATCGGCTGTATCCCTGGTCAAAATACTCGGTTACTTTTCCGTCACCCGTCATAATGGCATAATTTATTTTTGCCTCGTTACAACGATAAACATAATCATTCGCCTTTAGCATATCTGTAGCTTGTATTGCTATTGCGCCGATTTTGTGAAGCCCTAAAAGGCAGACCCAGAAGAAATAGCTCCTTTTGAGCACAAGGAGCACAGGGTCGCCTTTTTTTATTCCCTCGGATGTGAAAAAGTTTGCCGCCTTGTTTGATAACAGCATCATATCCCGGAAGGAAAAGCGTTTTTCTTCTCCCTCGTTTGAGAGCCACAGCATTGCGAGCTTGTCGGGTTTTTCCGTTCCGAGTACATCAATGACATCATACGCAAAATTGAAGTCATCCTCCCATGTCAGGGAATAATTATTATAGACATCTTCATAAGAAGAAAAGCTTTCCCTCTTCCTGCCCGTGAATTTTTCATAAATCGCCATATACTGCCTCCTAAAACAATCGTTTACTTCATAACAACCGCTATGAACTCCGCCTTTTTGTTGCCGATAGCCTGCTCGGCGTGAGGAACGCTTGAGTCAAAGTAGACGCTGTCCCCCTCGGACAAAATGTATGATATATCCCCTATAAAAAATTTAATTTGTCCCGATAGGATATAATTAAACTCCTGCCCATCGTGCTCATGCATTACGGGAATTTTGTTCGACGGTTCCACACACACGAGAAACGGTTCACCCTTTTTGTTTCGGAAGGTGTAAGCAAGATGCGTATAGCCGTACTGACTGTCCTCTTTAACGGCGTAACCCTTGCCGCGTTTAACTACGGTACATGTGGAAAGCTTCGGGGAATCTCCGCTCATAATATCAAGAATATCTACTCCTAAAATCTTGGCTGCGTTGTAGAGAAAGCTGAAAGAAAAATCGGCCTCTCCTTTTTCATACATTAAATAATCATCAACGTTCATATCAAGACGCTGTGCCATGTCCTGCGAGGAAATCCCGCAGATTTCACGAAGTGTAAGAAGTCTCATTCCGATTTCTGCCAATTGCGGATTCATAATAACCGTCCTTTCTTAAATAGCTGATTGAAAATTATACCCAAGCCAGATGGCTTTAAGGTTAAGCGAATACAGATGCTGCTTTTTTTCGGGTACAATCTTTTTCACGGCATTATCAATATTTTCATATGGAATTATCCCGCTAACCTTTATCAGGTGTCCTATGATTATCATATTTGCAAGCCCCGAAAGCTCATTTTCTGAAGCGAGCTTGGAGGCGGGAATATAATTCACTGAAATGTCCTCTCTTTTAACCTTTCTTTCAATCAGGGAGCTGTCTATAATAATTCTTCCGCCCTTTTTGACTTTTTCCTCATATTTGTCAAGTGAGGGAAGATTCATCGCCACAAGAACATCAGGGGCACAGATTATCGGGGAGCCGATAGGCTTGCCGCTGATTATTACGCTGCAATTAGCCGTACCGCCCCTCATTTCAGGCCCGTATGAGGGAAGCCAGCTGACCTCCTTGCCGCGAAGGAGAGCTTCGTGGGCGAGAAATTTGCCTGCAAACAGAATTCCCTGACCGCCAAATCCCGCAATAATTATTTCATTAGTCATCATTTCTCCCCCGTTTTGGCATACTTATCCTTATATACTCCCAAAGGATAATAAGGCAGCATATTTTCCTCAAGCCACCCAAGTGCTTTTACGGGAGTTAGCCCCCAATTCGTAGGACAGGTTGAAACAACCTCTATAAGAGAAAATCCCTTGCGCTCAAGCTGATAGGAAAACGCCTTTTTTATAGCCCTTTTAGCGTTCTTAACATTCTTTGGATTAGTTACGGTTACTCTCTCAAGATAAGCGGCTCCGTCTATTTGTGAGAGCATCTCACATACCTTAATAGGAAACCCCGCCAAATTCGTGTCTCTTCCGTAAGGTGATGTCTGCGTAATCTGACCGGGAATGGAAGTGGGAGCCATTTGCCCACCCGTCATACCGTAAATAGCATTATTGATAAATATGATAGTAATATTTTCGTTTCTTGCCGCTGCATGAACAGTTTCTGCCGTCCCTATTGCCGCAAGGTCACCGTCACCCTGATAGGTAAACACAATGCTTTCGGGGATGGCACGCTTAAGACCGGTCGCTACGGCGGGAGCCCTTCCGTGAGCCGCCTGAATCATATCACAGTTAAAATAATCGTACGCCATTACCGAGCACCCGACAGGGGCGACGCCTATCGTCCTACCCTCTAAGTCAAGCTCACTTATAGCTTCGGCAACAAGTCTGTGAACAATACCATGCGTACAGCCCGGGCAATAGTGCATAACGGCGTCAGAAAGAAATTTAGGTTTTTCAAATACTACCATTAAACCGCACCTCCCCGTTTGCAGACTTCTTTGATTTTTGTGAGTATATCCTCTTCGGATACAAGCATACCGCCCGTTCTGTTACAGAGATAAACAGGCTTTTTACAGCGTATCGATAGCTCAACATCCTCAATAAGCTGCCCCATTGAAAGCTCTACGCTGATAAATGCCGTTACCCTGTCAGCCATATTTAAGAGTACCTTCTTCGGGAAAGGCCAAAGAGTTATCGGGCGAATCATTCCCGCCTTTATGCCGATTTTTCTCGCCTGTTCAACGGCGTTCTTGGTTACTCTTGAGGCAATGCCGTAAGCTACAAGGCATATTTGGGCATCGTCCATCATAAATTCCTCATACAGAATTTCATTTTTCTCTATCTTGGCATACATCTCATATCTTTCGAAGTTTTTTGCTTCAAGCGCGGCGGGGTTAAGAAAAA
>MWBL01000068.1 GCA_002069015.1 Firmicutes bacterium ADurb.Bin300
CATTGAGGACAATTACAATTTGCTGTGCAGGTACAAGAGCAGCCCTTACCATAGGCGCAGTCCTCACCGCAAACGCATACTCTGCATTGAGCGCAGGTGCAAAGCGTAGGCTGGGAACAGTTGCAGGGTTCCCCCTGGCTGTGGGAGCAGCCCGGGCAGGTACACGCCTTACATTCCGGACAATCGCAGTTTTCCGTGCATTCACAAGGGCAATAGGAGCCGTAGGCGCAGTTTGCACAAGCACAGGGGCTGGCAATTTCTTCTTCCTCTGTCTCTGTCAGCGTGAGCTGGATGTCCGCAAAATACGCGGTATTTTGCTGGTTGGCATAAACGGCAGAAACGGTTACCTGATTATCGACAACAGGTCCCTCCACGGTAAACTCGGCGGCGTCAAACACCCACGCACCGTTTGTGTGTGAAAACGGTATGGTTTTCTCTACCGGGGTATTGAACTGCTGTCCGTTCACGCCGGTCTGCGTGTAGGTATAGGTAAGCTTCAGCCCGCAGAACCGTCCGTCCGTTCCGCTTGAGACTATAGGGCTTGCTTTCATCCAGCCGCCGAGGGTTAAGATGTCGCCCTTTTCAAGGGTCGTCTGCGGAGTAACTGCCTGCAAGATGGATTTCGCCGCCGCAGGGCTGCCCTTCACACGGAAAACATTGGTCGTATGACTGCCTGTGCCGCTACCGGACATACCAATGTCCTCTGTGGTAAGATTGGTTTCATTCCAGCCGGTCGCGTCGCCATCGTTTATGGTCGCAAAATCCCCGTTTGTCAGAAGGTTTTCAGTCGTCCCGAATATCGAGATTTCCTCCGTAATACTGTCAAGGAAGCTGTACTCTTCCCCGTCAATCTCCTCAAGGCTGTATACCGCTCCTACAAATTCATCGTCCTCGTTTCGTACGCTCAAGGTGCGCCCGTATTTATCGAACTGCTTGATTTCCTGCTTGTAGGGGGTATTATTCGTACTGCCGTAGCGATAGGTAAAAGTATTCTGATAGGCCGTGTCCCCGGTAATACTTAAAATATTCCCCGTAGTTGTGGTGTTCTTTTCTTCGCGTACCGTTGTAACGTTACCGGCATCATTGTACGCAAGTCCGAAATTATAACCGTCAATTCCCTGTGCCTTAACTATTCTTCCTTCAACTTCGTTATCATATCCGTAAGCGGTCTCGGCAAGGTCGGGATATGTCACCGTAAGGAGTTCACCCACATCACCGTAAGCGTATTCATATTTCAGCGGCACCGCGCCGTTTGCTCCGTCAACGGTGACCGGGTCGCCGTATTTGTCATAAACCGCTATTGCGCCTAAATATCCGCTTTCATTGTATGAAAACCGGTATTCCCTGCCTACCGCGTCAGTTATCTTGCTAATGGCTTCATAGCTTTCTTCGCTTTCAGTATTTACATATTCAATTAACACCGAATTGTCATTTTTATCTTTAATCTCATTGAGACGAAGATAATTATCAAAATACCACGTCTCACCGTTAGATGCTTCTATATATACTTTTTCGTTTATGGTATCATCATATAGAGTTCCTATATCAGGATAAATATTGCTTTCGTTAACTTGTTCATATACTATTAGCTCAGTGGTGCTTGCCTCTTCATCATAAACAAAACCGGAAATGTCGCCGTACTCATTGCAATAACCGACGATACTACCGTCCGCAAATGACAAATCCAAAAAACGATTGTAGCTTGACAACCATCCGATTCCATATGAATTATTACAATATCCTTCGTAACCAGGACCATTAATTGCTTTATAGCCGTTAGAATTATAATTAAAAGAAATATCAACAGGCAAAATATTCCCTTCAACCGAAATATCATTTCTTACAATAAATGCGTCTCTCGAAAAGTCGTTAACATACAGTGCTCCGGCTCTTCCTATGCTAAAAGAGTGTGAATCTATAACTCCGTCCATATAATTAACAGGTACATAGCTTATAATTAGATTTGCTCCGCCATATGAGCCTGCCTCACTGAACATCATTTCTAAACAAGAATCACCTGTCCCGTCTGCCGTAATGGCAATGCCGTTATCAGATGAACCCGTATCGTTAACCTGCATATTGCAATAATGCGATGTCACATCAAAGCTGAAATAATGCCCTGTTGTATTTTGCGTATTATTTTCGAATACCACATAATCTAAATATTCTGAAGAAAGAGACGGCTTAGTATTATAGGTTACTCCTGATGTTCCGCTTTCTTCCCACGGATTCAGTATACTGTGGACGCCGAAGGTTCCATATCCGGCTAAAAACAACGCTAAGGTTGCTTTAGTAATTTTTACTTTGTTAAAGACAGAAATCGCTGCCATTTTAAAATACGCTTCTTTAACTTCACCATTAATATTTTTTGCGTGACCTGTATACGCACTGCCATAATTTGAGTTTGGATTGACAGAATCGACATAAGCGTCATCTATTGCGCCACTATGTCCAAACATTACTACAGGGTCCAGCGTTACCGGATACTCACGCGCCATGTCAGATAGCCATGTAAATGAAGGCATATATGTAATTGTATACAAGCCTGCGTTACCGCTTAAGGATACCACGATATCATATGATTTTTCTCTATTTATATCGTACATAAACGGCGCAGGCATAGTAAATATAACTGCTCCGGATTTATCCTTAAAATCAATACTTTTATCTGCGCACAAAAAAGCCGAAAGCTCTTCTGCGGTTACCGCGTATGTATAGGAAACTGATTTCTTTGGTGTAGAATTCAAAATGATATTTTCTTTTAACCCGTTTGGACTAACTACATATTGAAGATCCGTATTATCTTCTATATTCTCAAACAACACAGCCGACTGCAAGGTATCAAGCCCGGCAGCCTTATATGCATCGGATTTGACCTCGCTGTCAGCTTTACTCCTTTGTTCTTCTTGGGCTTCGGTAAGCTCTCGGGGCTGCTGCACCTGCGCATTAATAGAGCCTATTTTGTTTTCGAGCTCCTCTGATTGCAGTCCAAATGAAAGCTTATACCCTTCATTTTCTATGGAAACCGTATTGTTATCCGACAAATCCGAGGGAATACTTACCGTAAACGCGCCCGCCTTATTCTGCAATACACTTTTACCGTCAACAGTCTTTTCCTTGAGTGTATTGTCAATATCGACCCACTTTTTATCGTCCTTAAAATGTAAAGGCGCTCCGGATATAACCGCGGTCTCGCTACCGTCGGCTCTCAGGAACACCTTAGTATTTGAATCTCTTTTTGATACTATTTCCGATATTATCCGGGCTTCTTTTATTTCCTCTTCGGTTGATATGCTGTTTCTTGCTAAATACTCTTTAACCTCCTGTGCAAATACATTCATTGGGAGCAAACCGATAAACAACGTCAACGAAAGGAACACGGCAACTGTTTTTGTAAAGATTTTTATATTCTTTTCCATAGTAGTAATTCCCCTTTTACTTCCACATATTTTATATTCTAAGGGCAATTTACCATATTTATCCTTTGATGTCAATTACAATTTTAATTTCTGTTCTTGCGCGAATTTAAAAATGTATGGCATACGGAATTGACTTTATTCGTTTTTTGTTTTATTATATCAGAGCGATATTTTTTACATGGAAAGAGACGATATAGGTTGGGATTTACTTATTCGGACAATAACGGAAACAGGGCTTCCGGCGGCGGTAAAAGGGCGCCGTCAAGAAAAAACATAAAGAGAAATACGGCATCCGCAAAGCTGTTCCTTGCCGGTGTACTAGTTCTATTGGCGGCGTTTTTAGCGGTGGTTTGCTATACGCTTTCACAACCTGAGAATGTCGATCCCTCACAAGGGCAGACTGATGAAGGTTCATTACAAAGCGAAGCTGCCTCATCTTTAGAAGAGTTATCGACGGTCTCTCCCTTAAGCACTGCCAAACCCGTTACAACAACAAAATCATCATCAACAACGAAAAAACAGCAGCTTTTGCCCTCTCCCGGAATCATTAAAATCAATCCGGATAATTGGGAATTAACGCTCGTTAATACAAGGTACAGACTGCCTGAAGGATATGTGCCGCCGAAGCTTTTAACAGTCGTCAATGACTGCAGACTTGACAGCAGAGTGGTGCCCCATTACCTTGATATGTATAACGCGGCTCTTGAAGACGGCGTTAAGCTTACGCCTTTCTCGGGCTATCGCTCTTATGAGATGCAGGAGAGAAACTATAACAACAAGATAAGATATTATCAAGGAGAGGGCTACAACAAAGCAGAAGCGGCTGTAAAAGCGGCTGCAGTAATTATGCCGCCCGGTTCCTCCGAGCATAATTTAGGCGTAGCTATGGATATAGTCACTTGTGACAGTTGGTTTGAAACTACAGACGAATTTACATGGCTTCGTGAAAACGCCTATAAATACGGCTTTATAATGCGCTACGCCAAGGAGAAAACGGATATAACCGGAGTTATTTACGAGCCGTGGCACTGGCGTTATGTTGGGGTTAAAACCGCTACCGACATTTATAAGACCCGCAACGCCGAAGGCGTTGAAATCTGCCTTGAGGAATACCTTGGGGTTTCTAAATAAGCTTTTTTGAGGTTAATTGTCAAACACAAAACAGTCAGATGCAGTTTCTTAGCTGCCTGACTGTTTTTATGTTTCCCATATTTTTTTGCGTGTAATTTCGTTTCTAAATTCAATGCGTTATTGTATGGCGTCAATATCCAGGATTTTTGCTTTGTAATCACAATCGTCCAGCCGCCTTCGCCGCGCTCATAATTTAACCATTGCCGCACCAATTTTGTTGTGGTGAAATTGTACCATGTGTTTGTGCTTGTAAGCGTTCTTTTATATGACGTGTTTTCTTTTATTTTGCCCATAACAGGCATATACTTGAGCGATATATGTTCCGAAAACACATTTTTGTATACGACCATACCCTCTTTCCCGCCGGAAAGAACCGCCTCTTTAGAAACGAATTCTTGAGATTCTGTTTCATTGATATCTCATTAAAAACAGTCAGACGCTTTTTTCAGCTTCTGACTGTTTCTCTTGTTGCCCTATTATATTATCAGCGATTTGCCTTTCATTTCCATGGGCTGCGGTATTCCCATAATCTCAAGAATCGTCGGAACGAGATCACAGAGCCTGCCGCCGTCGCGAAGGCGGCAGGGGTTATTTGCGACTATTACGGGCACCGGATTTGTCGTGTGCGCCGTGAAGGGCGAACCGTCCGGCTCATACATCTTGTCTGCGTTACCATGATCAGCCGTGATTATCATCACTCCATCAAGCTTTTTGACTTGCTGCAACACTTTCCCTACGCAGGTATCTACGGTCTCTACGGCTTTAACCGCGGCATCGAATACTCCGGTATGCCCTACCATATCGCAGTTTGCTAAATTTAGAACAACTGCATCGTATTTATCCTTTTGCAACTCTGAAATAAGCCTCTGTGTCACCTCAAAGGCACTCATTTCGGGCTTTAAGTCGTAAGTCGCAACATTCGGGGAGTCTATGAGTATCCTGTCCTCGCCTTCGTAGACCGTCTCCGTTCCGCCGTTGAGGAAAAACGTGACGTGCGCGTATTTCGTATACTCGGCAATCCTTAGCTGCTTTAGGTTCCTCTCGCTTAAGACCTGCCCAAACGGCTTGTCAAGTGACTGGGGCAGGTAGGCGACATGAACATTAGGCATCAGGGCATCGTATTGTGTCATACAGACAAAATATAAATCGAGCTTTTTATCCCTTTCAAAGCCGTTGAATTCCTTGTCCACGAATGCGCGCGTTATCTCCCTGGCTCTGTCCGGACGGAAGTTGAAGAATATGAAGGAGTCGCCGTCTTTTACAGGTTCGGACTTCTCATTGACTGCCGGAATGACGAATTCATCTGTAATTCCGTTTGAATACGATTTTTCAAGCAGCTCCCTGCCGCATGTAAATTTCTCACCCGAAGACTTCGTTAAGGCGTCATACGCTTTTTTTACGCGGTCGAACCTCTTCTCTCTGTCCATGGCGTAGTATCTGCCGCAAATCATACCTATTTTACCGATTTCAAGCTCCTTTGTCTTAAAAAATGCCTCTTTCAAATAATCTATACCGGAGGTCGGAGGAACATCCCTGCCGTCTAAAATACAGTGGATAAAGACCTTTTGCAAGCCATGCTTTTTGGCAAGCTCTAAAAGTGCGTATAGGTGTGAATTGTGGCTATGGACACCGCCGTCGGACAAAAGCCCCATCAGATGCAGGGCAGATTTATTCTTTTTACAGTTTTCCACAGCCCCGAGAAGAACCTCGTTTTGAAAGAATTCACCCTCGTCTATCATTTTTGATATTCTTGTAAGCTCCTGATAGACTATTCTGCCCGCCCCGATATTTGTATGACCGACTTCGCTGTTGCCCATCTGACCGTCGGGAAGGCCCACATCGAGTCCCGATGCCCCTATCTCCGTATTCGGACACTCGGCAAAAAGCTCGTCAAGAACAGGTGTTTTTGCAGCTTTGACGGCGTTGCCGTATTCATCGGGATTCATTCCGAAGCCATCCATTATACATAAAACATAAGGTTTTTTCATGTTTTTCCCCTTCACAAAATTGACGGCTCTCCTTGAGCCGTCAATTCAAATAGTATTATTTGCTCGCGGCTGTTACTATTGAGGCAAACTCAGCTGCTTTAAGCGATGCCCCCCCGATAAGCCCTCCGTCAACATCGTATTGGGCTAAAAGCTCAGCCGCATTGGCGCCGTTCATAGACCCGCCGTATTGTATTACGGTCTTATCCGCCGATGCCTTTGAGTAAAGCTCGCCGATAAGCTCACGAATAGCCTTGTTAACCTCGTTTGCCTGAGCCGCTGTGGCGGTTTTTCCCGTACCTATTGCCCAAACCGGCTCATAAGCTATTATTATTCTTTCAAGCTCCTGTTCGGAAACCTCACCCAGAGCGATTTTGACCTGAGCGCGGACAACCTCAAAGGTAGTCCCCTGCTCCCTTTGCTCAAGGTGCTCGCCGACGCAGAGAATAACCGTAAGTCCCGCGTCAAGAGCCGCTCTGGTTCTGTTCTTCACGGTGACGTCTGTATCCCCGAAATATGTCCTTCTTTCCGAGTGCCCCGTTATGACATAAGGAACGCCCATTGAAGCGAGCATATCAGCTGAAATCTCACCTGTAAAGGCACCGCTTTTGGCCCAATGGCAGTTTTGAGCGCCAACCTTTATGTTCGAGCCTTCGGCGGCCTTCAAGGCGGCGTCGAGACAAACAAACGGAACACAGACTATAACGTCGCACTCGGCACTTGCCACAAGGGGCTTGATTCCGTTAATAAGAGCCTCTGTCTGCTCAGGTGTCTTATTCATTTTCCAATTGCCGGCTATTACGGCCTTTCTAAGCTTTTTATCCATTTAAAACTTATCCTTTCAGGTCTATACTATTTATCGTTGATAGCCGCAATACCGGGAAGCTCCTTGCCCTCAAGGAATTCAAGAGAAGCGCCGCCGCCCGTAGAGATATGTGACATTTTCTTTTCGAAGCCAAGCTTTTTGATTGCAGCGGCACTGTCCCCTCCGCCTACTATCGAAACAGCTCCCGATTCGGCGACCGCCGTTGCCACAGCTATTGTACCTGCCGCGAAATTATCCCACTCCGAAACACCCATAGGTCCGTTCCAAATAATTGTTCCCGCACCCTTTACGGCATCCTTAAAGAGTTCCTGCGTCTTAGGACCTATATCAAGACCCATCCAGCCGTCAGGAATTGAGTCGGCATCGACAATCTTTGTTTCGGTGTCGGGGGCGTACTCTTTTCCGAGCTTTGTATCAACGGGAATAAGAAATTTAACGCCCATCGCCTGAGCCTTTTCCATCATTGCCTTGGCGTCCTCAATCCTGTCGGTCTCGCACAGGGAGTTACCCCAGCCATAACCCTTTGCGGCAAAAAATGTATAAGCCATACCACCGCCTATTATGAGTGTATCGCATTTGTCAATAAGATTTTCAATAACGCCTATTTTATCGGACACCTTTGCACCGCCCAAAATCGCAATAAGAGGTCTTTTCGGGTTTTCAAGCGCTCCGCCCATAAACTCGATTTCTTTTTTTATAAGATAGCCCGCCGCCGAAGGAAGGTAGTCGGCAACACCTGTTGTGGAGCTGTGCGCCCTGTGCGCCGAGCCAAAGGCATCGTTCACATAAAGCTCTGCAAGAGAAGCAAATTTCTTCGAAAGCTCCGGGTCGTTTTTAGTTTCTCCTTTTTCAAAACGGACATTTTCAAGAAGAAGAACATCACCGTCTTTCAGCGAAGCCGCAAGGGACCGGGCTGATTCTCCCACAACATCTTTTGCCATCAAAACCTCTTTACCCAAAAGCTCTGAAAGCCTCGCCGCTACCGGTGCCATAGTAAACTCGGGGTCAAAACCGTCCTTCGGTCTGCCCAAATGAGAAAAAAGGATAACCTTTGCCCCTTTATTGATAAGATATTGAACAGTAGGCAATGAAGCAACAATTCGTTTATCGCTCGTTATAACACCGCCATCGATTTTTACGTTAAAATCACAACGCACCAGGACTCTTTTACCCGAAACTTCCATATCTTCAACTGATTTCTTATTAAGAACGCTCATAAAATATCCTCTTTTCTAATAATAATAACTAAAACATTTTGTATTTTACAACATTGTTAAATTTTATGCAAGTGTTGTTTTGGTTTTTTTAATCTCTTCTCAAGGCCTCTATAGGCGGCATCTTTGCCGCCCTTTTGGCGGGATAAATTCCGAAGAAAATACCGATTGCACTTGAAAACCCTACAGCAAGTATAATGGTGGTTATTTTTACCTTT
>MWBL01000069.1 GCA_002069015.1 Firmicutes bacterium ADurb.Bin300
CAGACCGTTTGCTTGCGGTTGATGAAAACGGAGAAGAAGTCAACGGCGATAAAATTATTTCAATATGTGCCGACTATATGAAAAGCCGAGGGCTTCTCAAAAAGAATACTGCCGTCGTAACCGTTATGAGTAATATGGGCTTTTTTGATTTTTGTGAGCGTAAAGGTATCAAATGCGAAAAAACAAAGGTAGGGGACAGGTATGTCCTTGAGAACATGGTAAAAAACGGATGCAACCTCGGCGGGGAGCAATCGGGTCATATTATTTTCCTTGATTACGCCACTACCGGAGACGGGGAGCTTTCTGCAATAAAGCTGCTTCAGGTCTTGTCCGAAACAAAGGAAAAGCTTTCAAAATTAGCGGATGAAATGCAGGTATTCCCCCAGGTTATGGTTAATGTAAGAGTGTCGGATTTCGGTAAAGCGAGATTTCCGCGTGATGAGGAAATCAAGCGGGCGATAGCGGCTGCCGAAGCGGAGATTAAAGGGGACGGAAGAGTGCTTGTACGTGTTTCGGGAACGGAACCGCTTGTGCGTGTAATGCTTGAGGGCAAGAATGTAGAGAAGATAAATGAACTTTCGGAAGAAATAGCACAGGTTATAAGAGAAAGGCTTTTGTAATGCGTGTAAGCTGTCAATGGAAGGATTATGAGTTACTGGACTGCACCCTCGGAGAAAGGCTTGAAAGATGGGGAGATATTATCCTCATACGCCCCGACCCCCAGGTTATCTGGAAAAGCAGCCGAAAAAACTCTCTTTGGGAAAACCCCCACGGGAGATACATTCGCTCAGACTCGGGCGCAGGGGCATGGCATTTCTACAGGAAAACACCCGAATCGTGGGAAATAAAGTACCGAGACTTAACTTTTCGGATTAAACCGACGGGTTTTAAGCACACAGGACTATTTCCCGAACAGGCTGTAAATTGGGATTTAATTCGGGACATTATCACGGGAAGGAAAGAACAAGTCAGGGTTTTGAATCTTTTTGCGTATACAGGTGCGGCAAGTATCAGTTCGCTCAAGGCGGGGGCGCACACTGTCCATGTCGACGCCGCCAAGGGAATGGTTTCATGGGCTAAAGAGAATGCCGCCTTAAGCGGCGCTTCAGATAAAAATGTACGCTGGATAGTGGACGACTGTAAGAAGTTTGTTGCACGTGAAATCAGGCGGGGGAGCAAGTATGATATAATTATTATGGATCCTCCCTCGTACGGCAGAGGTCCCGGCAAGGAGATATGGAAGATAGAGGACGAGGTGTATGAGCTCGTTAATCTGTGTGTCGGAGTCTTGTCGGACAAGCCTCTTGCTTTTTTGATAAACTCATATACAGCAGGCCTGTCGCCCTGTACCTTGGGCTACATATTAAACGATGTTATATACGAAAAATTCGGCGGTAATGTCTTCGCGGATGAAATCGGCATCAAGGTCAGTTCTTCGGGATTAACGCTCCCTTGCGGCGGAGCGGCGGTTTGGAGAAGCATTTAGATGGAAAAGGATGTAATAATAAAATTTGACCGTGTATCCTACTCTTATGAGGAGGGCGGCGATTATGCCGTTAACGACGTAAACCTTGATATTTACAAGGGGGAGTTTACAGCGGTATTAGGTCATAACGGCTCGGGAAAATCCACACTTGCAAAGCTTACTAACGCGCTTTTGCTTCCTGTGGCAGGCAGTGTTTTTGTAAGGGGTATGGATACCGCCCGGGAGGAGTTTGAAACGCAAATAAGGCAGAGCGTCGGGATGGTTTTTCAAAATCCGGACAATCAAATCGTTTCCACCATTGTAGAGGACGATGTCGCATTCGGACCGGAAAATCTCGGGGTTCCCCCGGAGGAAATCAGGCGGCGTGTAGACGATGCCTTGAAAACCGTAGGAATGTACGAATACAAAGGGCACGAGCCGCACAGGCTTTCAGGCGGTCAAAAACAAAGAGTGGCTATAGCGGGCGTTATTGCGATGCGAACCGAATGCATTGTTTTTGATGAGCCGACCGCTATGCTTGACCCCAAGGGAAGGCAGGAGGTTTTCCGGGCTATAAAATCGCTTAATAAGGATTTTAATATTACGGTGATACTGATAACGCATTTTATGGACGAAGCGGTTTTCGCGGACAGGGTTATTGTGATGGATGACGGTTATGTCAGGCTTGATGGCTCCCCGCGCGAGGTTTTTAAGAGGGTAAAGTCTCTCAGGGATATGGGACTTGATGTCCCTAAGCCTTTACAGTTGGCCTTGCTCTTGAAAAAAGAGGGCATTGACTTAGGGGATGAAATACTGACAAACGAGGATTTTATAAAAGAGTTTTTGAATTATTCGGGGAGAAATAATGTCAATACTTGAAGTGAAAAATATAACTTATGTATATGGCGAGGGAACTCCGTTCAGAATAGAAGCGCTTAAAAACATAAGCGTAACATTTGAAAAGGGAGAGCTCATAGCCGTTATAGGTCACACGGGCTCGGGCAAAAGCACACTGCTGATGCATCTTAACGGGCTTTTGAAGCCTACGGCGGGAAAAGTGCTTTACGAGGGCAAGGACATTTGGGAAAGCAAGAAGAGTGTCAAGCAGGCGCGCTTTAACGTCGGTTATTGTTTTCAATATCCCGAGCATCAGCTTTTTGAATCCTCCGTCCAAAGGGACATTGCGTTCGGACCGAGAAATATGGGGCTGTCCGAAGAAGAAATTAATTTAAGAGTACAGGAAGCCACGCAATTCGCGGGTATAGATTCTTCGTTGCTTCAAAAATCGCCCTTTGAGCTTTCGGGCGGGGAAAAAAGGAGAGTCGCAATAGCCGGAGTTATGGCTATGAAGCCCGGCGTTCTGATTCTTGACGAGCCGACTGCGGGTCTTGACCCAAAAGGGAAAAATGCCGTTATCGAGCTTATTAAAAATTATAATATTCAAACCGGCAGTACGGTGATTTTTGTTTCTCATAATATGGATGACGTCGCTTCGTTGGCTGACAGAGTGCTTATTTTAAGCGAGGGACAAATAGTCATGTATGATACCGCAAAGAACGTTTTCTCCCGGGGTAAACAGCTTGCCTCGTTGGCCTTAGGTGTTCCCGAAATAACGCAGCTTTTTTTAAGTATGGGGGAAAGGGGCTTTGATTTGCCCGTTGACATTTTTGATATCGAGGAAGCAAAGGCGGCGCTGCTGTCTCTTTTAAGGAGGCAAGCGCATGATTAAGGATATTACAATCGGTCAATTTTTCCCCGGAAAGTCGTTTATTCATAAGCTGGATGCGCGGATAAAAATTGTCTTGACAGGGATTATATTAGTTATGATTTTCGTGTGCGGCAACTTCTATTCCTTGGGCTTAATGTCAGCGTTTATCCTCTTTTCCTTTCTGCTGACGCGCTTGTCCCTAAGGCTGATACTCAAAAGCTTCAAGCCTCTTGTATTAATTCTTGTAATTACCTCGCTTTTGCAGCTTTATTATGTTGATAAGGGAGAAATACTCTTCTCGTGGCGAAAGCTTTCAATAACCAGCGGCGGCGTATATATGATGATATTCATTACGGTAAGGATTTTATCTCTTATTCTCGTAAGCTCGCTTCTTACTTATACCACCTCTCCCACTTCGCTGACCTACGCTATCGAAAGCCTGCTTTCCCCGTTAAAGGTTTTTAAGGTTGAGGTGCACACCTTCGCAATGATGATGACAATAGCCTTAAGGTTTATCCCCACTCTTATAGAGGAGATTGACAGAATTATGAACGCGCAGAAGGCAAGAGGAGCGGACTTTGAAACAGGCAGCTTGGTAAGCAGGATAAAAGCACTCTTTCCGATATTTATACCCCTTTTCGTTTCGTCATTCAAAAGGGCTTTTGAGCTTGCGGACGCAATGTCCTGCCGTTGTTATACGGGGGGGAAGGGGAGAACGCGCATGAAGCAGCAAAAAACGGGAGTGCGCGATTTATGCGCCGCAGCTGCCGTCATCGTACTTTCGGCGGCAGTCATATGGCTTAACGCTTTTTTCGGGAGAGTTGTCTGATAATGAGAAATCTGCTTTTTATAATCTCGTTTGACGGAAAACGCTATCACGGCTGGCAGAGTCAAAAAAACGCTCCTTCCGTGCAGGAAACCGTAAAATCCGCCTTTAAGAGCATTACGGGAGAGAAGGCGAAAATTATCGGCTGCAGCAGGACGGATGCGCGAGTGCATGCAAATATGTTCGCCTTCTCTGTTAAAACAAGCTCCCGTATCCCGACAGAAAAATTTGTTCTTGCGCTTAACGCAAAGCTTCCGGACGATATAGCCGCAAGCAAATGCATCGAGGTTGACGAGGATTTCAACGCAAGGTTTTCGTGTAGGGTGAAGGAATATAAATACTTGATATACAACGGCAATATCAGAAACCCTTTTTATTCCGACAGGGCATACTTTTATCCCTACTTTCTCGATGAAAAAAGGCTTGATGAAACGGCAAAGTATTTTTTGGGAACGCATGATTTTTCGGCTTTTTGCAGTTCGGGAGCAAGTGTTGTATCTAAAGTAAGAACGATTTATGACGCCGAAGTAACAAGAAACGGGGAAATGGTGATTTTTACGATTTCCGGAGACGGCTTTTTATATAATATGGTCAGGATAATCGTCGGAACCTTGCTTTATACCGAGACAGGAAAGATTAAAAAAGAGGAAATACCCGAAATAATACACTCCCTTGACAGGAAAAGAGCGGGTATAACGGTTCCGCCTGCAGGTCTTTATCTTAATAAGGTTTTTTTTGATTTTGATATTTAGGAGTGCGTCTTTTTGAAAAGGAAAAGAAAAGTAAAAAAGAATAGTCCGATTAGACGGCTGATTATCATAATGGCGGCGTTAGCGCTTGCTTTTTCCGTTGTTTTTGTGACCGCTTCGCTTTTCGGAGCAATGCCTTTTTCGGGTATCTCGGCAAGAATACGCGCTTATGTCTTGGGCGACGACGGGCGAGAGTTCCCCGTGCGCATAAATGCGATGAATACACAAAGTGCCGACTTATACGATTTTGGCTTTTATGTTCTTTCCGATATGGAAATTAAGCTGTATGACTTTTCCGGAACCTTAAGGCTTACTAAGCAGCACAATTATACCTCACCTGCGGTATCGGCAGGAAAATACGGAGTTATGGTTTATGACAGAAGCGGAACGGATTATATGCTTATTAAAAAATATAAGGTTGTCAAAGAGGCCGCGTCCAAGGATGGTGATATACTGACCGCCCGGGCGGGAAGAAGCGGAAATTTAGCTTTTTCTGTAAGAAGCGGCGACGCTACGAGCATGCTTTATGTTACCGACAGGTCCGGTGAGGATATTTTTATTTGGAAATGTGCTTATGAGCATATCGTTTCGGTTGCGCTGTCAGATAACGAGAAGTGCGTGGCGTCTGCAAGCATCGGCGCAAAAGACGGCGATGTTGTTTCAACAGTGCACATATTCGGGTTTGACTACAGCGAGCCGCTTTTTATGCATACATTTGTAGGTGAGACTGTTATAAGAATTAAATATCTATCCGACAGACTGCTGTATATTTTTACCGATTCGGGAATATATACGGTTAAGAGGAATAAAGAGATAGAGCAGCTTAAAGATTTTGATTCGTCTGAGCTCGGATTTTATTCGGATTCCGATAACGGCGTGAGCGCCCTTGCCTTAACAAAATACGGCAGCAGCAATTTATGTGAGCTTTATGTTTGCGGGAGGAGAGGGAAGACTCTTTTCAGCAAGGAGATTGAAGCTGATGTTTCCGATGTACATACTAATGGGAAATATGTGTTTTTACTTGCCGATGACTCGGTTTTGGTTTATAATCTAAAAGGAGAGCTGTTAAATAATATAGAATTACAGATGAAAATTGACAAGCTTTTCGGAAACAGCAGATATGTTTATCTTTGCGCACCCGATAAAATCGGGAGAGTTTTTACATTAGGACAGGAGCAGGAAAGGCAGGAGAAATAGTATGGAACATATTATTGATATAATTTTAATCGTGGGCTTTGTCTTAACGGTTGTTTTTGCGGTTAAGAAGGGCTTTGCCAAAATCGTACTTAACATAGGCGCCACCGTTTTGTCTCTTTTAACCGCTTATCTTTTAAGTCGTCCCGTCGCCGCCTTTGTTTATGAAAAAATTATCAAAGGTATGATTGAGAAGTCCTTAACCGAAAAGCTGGAGAAAATCCCCGCGAAGGATGCCCTTGCCCAGGCACGGGCGCTCGTAGATTCAATACCCGAAGGACTCGTCAGTCTTGGGGAGAAGATGGGGCTGAGTGTAAACTCCTTGCTTGAGGGTACACCAAAAGCCGATATTTCCGTCGGGCATGTCTCTGCGGCAGTTACGGAATCGGTTTTTAAGCCTATTGTGATGACCCTTGCTACCGCAGTGTGCGGACTGCTTATTTTCATTCTTGCATCTATCGTGTTCGGAGTTTTAGTAAAGCTTATCAACAAGGTTTTCAAGCTTCCGCTTATAAAAAGCGTGAACAGAGCTTTGGGAGGTGCGCTGGGAATCGTAGAGGGTGTAATATTTCTGCTTGTCGTTTCCGCGGGAGCATATTTTTTAAGTGGTCTCATTGGAGGAAGGCTTGCGGAATATGTTGATAATTCAGTGATTATTCCGGCAGTCAACAGCATAAATCCGATAATCAAGAAATTTAGCGGACAGTAGCATTAGCTTAGATTAACTGAAATTTCTGAAAGGGAAGGCATTTGTATGAAAGGTTTATTTAAGAATTGTTGGACAATTCCCAATTTACTTACCGTAATAAGAATTATTATAGTCCCCATATTTGCATATTTTTTCTGGAAGGGTGAATATATATGGGCGGTATCGTTCCTGTTTATTTCCGGCTTGAGCGATTTTCTTGACGGAAAAATAGCGAGACGCTTCAATCAAGTGAGTGATTTGGGAAAGGTATTAGATCCTATTGCGGACAAGCTGACGCAAATAGTTCTCGCCGTTATGCTGTTCTTTAAGTTCAGAGGCTGCGATAATAAAACGCTTGTTACGTTTAGTTGGATTTTTCTTGTATTTTTAATAAAAGAGGCAATAATGATTGTAGGCGGTGGGGCACTTTTGGCAATGAATTTGCATCCGAGCCCCGCACAGCTGTTTGGGAAGGTCGCTACGTTTGCGTTTTATTCAGTTATGATTTTACTTGTTGCTTTTTCTCCCGAGTTCGGAGCGTTTAGGGAGATTTGGACAATTAACGATATACTTTTGATTGTACTTGTAGCCCTTTCGGCCTTGCTTACGGTTATTGCATTTTTAGGCTATCTTCCGGGAACGATAAAGCAATTTATAATGAGAAAGAACCCGGAGACTAAAGCAAAGAAAAAAGTGGGAGAGAATAAATGAACAGAATTTTATGCGTAAAATGTAAAAAGCGCCCCGCGGTGATTTTCGTTTCTAAAATTGAGGACGGAAAAGCAACGCAGGAAGGCTATTGCATGAAATGCGCTATGGATATGAACATCGGACCTATTAAACAGACGATGGCAAACATGGGAATTACGGAGGATGAGGTAGAGGCAGTAAGCGAACAGTTCAGCGAAATGGTTGACGGTCTTGAAGGCTTTCAGCCCGGAGGAGCCGGAACGATGCCGTTTTTCCCCGCACAAATGGGCGCAGAATCGTCTGAGTCTTCCGAAAAAGCGTTAGATGAAAAAAATGAAAAAAAGCAAAAAGGAAAAAAGAATAAAAATAAAGAAAAGAGCAAAAGAAAGTTTTTAGAGCTCTATTGTACCGATCTCACCGCAAAGGCGCGTGCAGGGGAGGTTGACAGGATAGTAGGCAGGCAGCAGGAGATTTACAGAGTAACTCAAATTCTCTGCCGTCGCCAAAAGAACAATCCTTGTCTTATAGGCGAGCCCGGAGTCGGCAAAACGGCGATAGCCGAGGGTCTGGCCCTTAAAATCGCATCGGGTGACGTCCCCGCGCGGCTTGCCGACAAAGAAATTCATCTTTTGGACCTGACGGCTCTTGTTGCGGGGACCCAGTTTAGAGGTCAGTTTGAAAGCCGTATAAAAGGGCTTGTTGATGAGGTAAAGGCAGAGGGAAATATAATTCTTTTTATTGACGAGGTGCACAATCTCGTCGGAACGGGTGACGCCGAAGGCTCAATGAATGCCGCGAACATCTTAAAGCCCGCCTTGTCAAGAGGGGAAATTCAGGTAATAGGGGCTACTACATTCACCGAGTACCGCAAGCATATTGAAAAGGACGCGGCTTTAGAGCGGCGCTTCCAGCCCGTAAAGGTTGAGGAGCCGTCCATAGCCGACTGTTATCAAATGCTTTTGGGTATAAAGGGCTATTATGAAAGCTATCACAAGGTCAGGATAGACGACAGCCTTCTTTATAAAGCGGTCGTTTTATCCGAAAGGTATATAAGCGACAGGTTTCTGCCCGACAAGGCAATTGATTTGCTTGACGAGGCTTGTACCTGCGCCAATTTGTGTAATAAGTCAATAAGTGAGCATGAAATAATACTTTCCGATATTGAGGCTCTTAAGCAGGATGAGGAGGATTTAATTTCAAGCACAGAGGAAATAGATTATGAGGAGCTTGCAAAAATCCGTGCGGAAATAATCAGGCTCGAGGCACTTGAAAAAGAGCTGGAGGTTAAGGCGGCGGATAACGCCGTGACGGAAGAGGATTTGGCAAAGGTTATAAACCTTTGGACCGGAATCCCCGCGCAGAAGGTTATCGAAGGTGATTTAGCGCGCCTGAGCGACCTTGAAAAAAAGCTTAAAAGCAGAATAATCGGTCAGGACGAAGCGGTAGA
>MWBL01000070.1 GCA_002069015.1 Firmicutes bacterium ADurb.Bin300
CCGGGGACAACCTTGTCACAGTTGGGAATAAAAACGAGTGCGTCAAACATATGGGCGTGCACCATACATTCAACACTGTCCGCAATAAGCTCCCTTGAAGGAAGGGAATAATGCATTCCCTTGTGACCCATGGCTATACCGTCACAAATGGCTATAGTGTTGAATTCTATTGGGGTGCCGCCGGACATTAAAACGCCCTCTTTGACAGCGCGGGATATGTTTTTCAAATGTATATGTCCCGGAACAATTTCATTAAAGGAGTTTACAACTCCGACAAGCGGACGCTTCAGCTGCTCATCATCGTATCCCATAGCCTTGAAAAGAGAACGTTTCGGAGAGCTTGATATATCCTCTAAATTCAGTCTGTTTACCATCCGAAGTCCTCCTATTTTTGGCTGTTTTGCTGCCAGCTCATCTTTGCGCGCAAATCTGCTCCTACCTTTTCAACGAGAAGATTTGATTCCTCCTCGCGTCTTTTGCGGAAGGTTGGCTCACCGGCTTTATACTCCGCAATCCAATTATTGGCAAACTCCCCGCTTTGAATTTCGCTTAATACCTTACGCATTTCCTTTTTCGTTTCCTCAGTGATTATTCGGTCGCCCGTCATATAATCACCGTATTCGGCGGTATCGCTAATCGAGTATCTCATAAAAGAGAGACCGCCCTTTATTACGAGATCTATTATGAGCTTCATCTCATGAACGCACTCAAAGTATGCGCTTTCGGGCTGATAGCCTGCTTCGACAAGGGTCTGGAAGCCTGCCTTCATAAGGGCAGTCACACCGCCGCATAAAACAGCCTGTTCACCGAATAAATCAGTTTCGGTCTCTTCCTTAAAGGTTGTTTCCAATACACCCGCGCGCGCTCCGCCGATCCCCTTGGCATAAGCTAAAGCAATATCATGTGACGACCCGCTTGCATCCTGATGAACGGCAATAAGGCAGGGAACGCCTTTGCCTTCTTGATACTGACTTCTGACGGTATGTCCGGGACCCTTAGGGGCAATCATTATTACATTGACATCCTTTGGGGGAAGGATTTGCTTAAAGTGTATATTGAAGCCGTGCGCAAAGCATAACGTCATTCCGCTTGAAAGATTAGGGGCTATGCCGTCATTATAGATTTTCGCCATTTTTTCGTCGTTTACAAGAATCATTACAATATCGGCTTTTTTAACCGCGTCAGGCGTGTTAAAAACCTCAAAACCGTCCTCTCGCGCTTTTGCGGCACTTTTTGACCCGTCATAAAGTCCTATAACCACATTTACTCCGCTGTCACGCAGATTTTGGGAATGTGCATGACCCTGACTGCCGTATCCTATAACGGCAACCGTTTTACCCTTCAAGAAAGCATCATTGCAATCTTTTTCATAATACATTTTTGACATTTAATTTTCCTCCTAAATATTTTCATTAATATTTAAAACGTCATCGGCGTTTTTTGAAAGAGACAAACTACCCGAACGGCAAAGCTCAATAATGCCGAGAGGTATACATTTTACGATAAACTTATTGATGTTTTCTGTCGGACCGGTGAGGTCGGCAATTATAAAGCGGTCACCGATATACATAATTTTTCCGCCGTATCTGTTGAGAAGTTCAGTTATCTGAGAGTTTCCGTTCCCGTCTGTTTTAAGCTTGATAAGCAAATGCTCGACTGAAACGGAGTCTGCCTCTTCAAGCATTATGGCATGCTTTACATCGTGCAGCTTGTTGAGCTGCCTTACAATCTGTGTACGGATGTACTCTCCTCCGGTAGATACAATTGTCATTCTCGAAATTTTCGGGTTTTCCGTTTCTCCGACTGCCAAGCTGTCAATATTATAGCAGCGCTTGCTGAATAACCCGGCTATTCTGTTAAGTACTCCATATTGGTTATTTACAATGAGGCTTATCGTAAATCTGTCATCCATTTTCACCACTCCTATTTTACCAGTATGTTCTTTACAGACCCTTGAGGCGGAATCATCGGGAAGACTTTAATATCCATATCGGTTCTGCAGTCAAGAACGAAAGGCATATCGTCCGGAAAACCCTCCTGAAAAGCTTCCTTCAGCTGGTCAATTGAATATATCGTTTTTCCCTCGCCTCCGAACGCCCGAGTTAGCTTCACAAAGTCTGTCTTCCTGTTTAAGGTAGTGTGCGAATAACGCGAATCATAAAACATTGACTGCCATTGCCTTACCATTCCAAGTACTCCGTTGTTAATTATAATTATGAGAATGGGAAGCTTTTGGGTTACAGCGGTGGCAAGCTCGTTCAAATTCATGCCGAAGCTTCCGTCGCCTGTAAAAAGGAGAGTTCTTTTTTTGTTGTTTGCAATACATCCTCCGATAGCCGCACCTAAACCGTAACCCATCGTACCTAAACCACCTGAGGTAAGAAATTTATGAGGCTTCAAAAAGCCGTAGTGCTGCATTACCCACATCTGGTGTTGACCTACGTCAGTGGCAACGATTGTTTCGGGGTCACTTTTTTCCCTGATAAATTTAATGATATTTTCGGGAAGGAATTCCCCTTCTGCTGAAACGGGCTTGTCGGTTTGCTTATAGCAAAGGACTCTGTTAATCCAATTCGGTTTTTGCGAACTTTTGAGCAAGGCAAGGAATTCTTTGAGGATCTGTTTTGCGTCGCCGCATAAATCGATAATCGAGTTAACATTTTTACCAAGCTCCGCCTCATCTATGTCAATATGTATAACCGTGCAGTTTTTAGCATATTCGGCTATATTACCGGTGGCTCTGTCGCTAAAACGAACGCCTATGGCTATCATTAAATCCGCATCCGATTGGGCAATATTTGAAGCATATTTGCCGTGCATTCCGCACACTCCGAGATTTAACTCATATGAAGAGGGGATGGCGGTAAGCCCCATTATACTAAGACCGATGGGAGCCGAAATTCTTTTTGAAAGCTCAAGAACTTCTTCACAGGCATCAGAAGCGAGCACTCCGCCGCCGCAGTAAATGAACGGTCTTTCGGACGACTCAATGGCTTTGAGCGCTTTTTCGATATCGGGTAAAGCTTTTTTCTTTTTCAAGGAGATATTGCAATTTCCGTGATATTCGCTTTTGCCTCTTTGAGCGGTTTTAGAAATATCAATCAAAACGGGACCTTTTCTGCCGCTTGAAGCGATGGCGAACGCTTCATTGACAATATACTCTAAATCCTCGGGTTCTCTCACAATATAACTGTGCTTGACTATGGGCTGTGTAATCCCTACTATGTCTACCTCTTGAAAGCTGTCGCGTCCTAAAAGAGGAACGGCGACATTGCCCGTAATTGCCACAAGCGGTACGGAATCAAGGTACGCATTAGCTATACCGGTCACAAGGTTTGTAGCACCCGGTCCGCTTGTAGCTATTACCACTCCCGGTTTTCCCGTTACCCTCGCGTAACCGTCTGCAGCATGTGCCGCGCCCTGCTCATGAGCGGTAATAATGTGCTGAATTCTATCGGAGTTCTTATAAAGCTCATCGTATATATCAAGCACTGCACCACCGGGATAACCGAAAACGATATCCGCGTTATGGCGTACAAGCTCTTCAATTAAAATTTGCGCTCCGCTTAAAATCATGACGAATCTCCTCTGAAATATTTTATTTCATTGTGTTTTACCAAAGACATCGAAAAAGAAAATTATTAAACAAGTATACCACGGATAATTCGAATTTTCCAGAATTTTAATTATCAATTGTTTAATTTGAATTTATCTTTACTGAGGACTTGAGGTTAAGAGAAATTGATTATTTTTTTTCAATATGCTCAAGAATGTGCTGTGTCATTTCCGCGGTGGATACGGCTTTTGTGCTTGCCGAAAACATATCCGCTGTTCTCAGACCGTTTGAAAGCGCTGTGTTAACGGCATTTTCAATGCTTAAGGCCTCATCGAAAAGGGAAAAGGAATACTTAAGCATCATTGCGGCAGAAAGTATTGCGGCGATAGGATTAGCTTTGTTTTGACCTGCAATATCGGGCGCCGAGCCGTGGATAGGTTCATAAAGACCGAATAAGTCATTTCTGACCGATGCGGAGGGAAGAAGTCCTATTGAGCCTGTAAGCACGGATGCTTCGTCGGACAGTATATCACCGAACATATTTGAGGTTACTATGACATCGAATTGAGACGGAGCTTTCACAAGCTGCATTGCCGCGTTATCGACGAGCATATCAAGATAGCTTACCTGCGGGTATTCCCTTGATAAATTATGCAAGGTTTCGCGCCAAAGTCTTGAACTTTCAAGCACATTTGCCTTATCAACGCTGACAAGATTTTTGCGCCGCTGCATCGCAAGCTCAAAAGCATATTTGCCTACACGGTAAATTTCAGAGTCTGTGTAAGTTTCCGTGTCAAAAGCACGCGTTGTCCCATTTTTGTTTTCCCGCCCGCGTTCACCGTAATATATACCTCCCGTCAGCTCCCTGACAAAAATAAGGTCTATTCCTTTTTCGGTTATGTCGCCTCGCAATGGGGAATCACCTAAAACTGTGGGGAATAGTTTTGCGGGTCTGAGATTTGCAAAAAGTCCAAGCTGCTTTCTTAAACCGAGTATTGCTGTTTCGGGTCTTTTGTCGCCGGGATAGGTGTCCCATTTTGTGCCGCCTACAGCTCCTAAAAGCACGGCATCGCTTTCTTTGCAAGCGGTTAATGTTTCCTCCGGGAGCGGTTTACCGCAAGCGTCAATAGCACAACCCCCCGCCAAAGCTTCGTTAAATTTGAATGAATGATTATAAACTAGAGCGATTTTTTCCAACACAACCCGTGCGGATTCCGTTACTTCGGGTCCTATGCCGTCTCCGCCGATAAGAGTAATTTTGAAATTCATTTTTTCTCCACCTCTGTTTTAATCGTATTCATAAGACCGCCCGATTGTATGATATTTTGGAGAAAATCGGGGAACGCAAAGGTATGATATACTTTATTTTTGCTGATATTAACTATCTCTCCGAGTTCAAAATTGATTTCGAGTGTGTCCCCTTGCTCACACTGCGCCGCAGCTTCGGGGCACTCAAGTATGGGCAGTCCGATATTTATGGCGTTTCTGTAGAAAATCCGTGCAAAGTCCTTTGCTATTACACACGATATGCCGCTTGCCTTAATGGAGAGGGGAGCGTGCTCTCTTGACGAACCACAGCCGAAGTTGCTGCCGGCAACTATTATATCACCTTTTTTTACCTTGCTTGAAAAATCCGAGTCAATATCCTCCATACAATGAGCTGCAAGCTCTTTTCCATCGGAGGAATTAAGGTATCTTGCCGGAATTATGACATCGGTATCAACGTTGTCGGGATAAACAAACACCTTTCCTTTAACCTTCATTTCTAATCCCTATCCTTTCAGGAGATACGAGCTTGCCTGCTATCGCTGTTGCGGCAGCTACAGCCGGGCTTGCAAGATATACCTCACTTTTTATATGACCCATGCGACCCACGAAATTTCTGTTTGTTGTAGCAACCGCCTTTTCACCTTGGGCAAGTATGCCCATATGACCGCCGAGACATGGTCCGCAAGTCGGTGTGGATACGGCGCAGCCGGACTCTATAAAGGTTGAAATGAAGCCCTTTTCTATTGCGTCAAGGTAGATTTTTTGAGTTGCGGGTATTACTATGACGCGGCAGTTTTTATCCACCTTGTTGCCCTTAAGTATTTTCGCGGCAATCGCCAGATCCTCAAGCCTTCCGTTTGTACATGAGCCTATGACTACTTGGTCTATGGGAATTTCACCTGCTTCGTCAACGGGACGGGTATTATCGGGCAAATGCGGAAAAGCTACCGTTGGACGAATTTGAGCCAGGTCAATTTCGAAAATGCTTTCATATTCGGCGTCCGTATCGGCTTTATATTCATTTGTCTTATTGCCGCGTTCCCTTTCGTATTCCATGGTTTTTTCGTCAATTGAAAATATTCCGTTTTTTGCGCCCGCTTCTATTGCCATATTGGCTATGCAAAATCTGTCATCCATTGACAGACTGCTTAAATCTCCGTCAAATTCCATTGACTTATAGCGCGCACCGCTTACGCCGAGCATTCCTATTATACTTAAAATGACATCCTTGCCGCTTACCCAGCCTTGAACATGGTTTTTAAGGATAAACTTTAAGGCGCTCGGTATTCTCAGCCAAACCTTTCCGGTTGACATGGCGTAAGCCATATCAGTAGAGCCTACTCCCGTAGAAAATGCCCCGAGCGCACCGTATGTACAGGTGTGAGAATCTGCCCCTATTACGAGATCCCCGCTCTTTACAAGACCCTTCTCCGGAAGCAGGGCGTGCTCTATTCCCATTTCTCCTACATCGAAAAAGTGTTTGATGCCGTATCCTTTCACGAAGTTTCTTACTTCAAGGCATTGCCGGGCAGCTTTTATGTCTTTGTTCGGAGTGAAGTGGTCCATTATAAGAGCGATTTTTTCCCTGTCAAAAACCTCTTTTCCACCGCTGTTTTCAAATTCGCGTATTGCAATAGGGGAGGTTATATCGTTACCTAAAACAAGATCGACTTTTGCCATTACTATTTCACCCGGGTAAATATCGTCTTTTTGGCAGTGTGCTGCAATAATTTTTTGAGTCATTGTCTTAGACATTGATTTTTCCCCCTTGACGCTCGTGGTATTCCAAAAGGTTATTTTGGGTTAGCACATATGCCTCGATGCTTGCCTCGATAACATCCGTAGAAAGTCCTCTGCCTGTAAAGAGATGCTCGCCGATACGAAGAGTTGTCAAGACTTCTCCGAGACTGTCCTTTCCCTCTGATACCGATTGAATGACATAGTTTTCGAAGCTGTATTCGGGCGGGTTTATAATCTTGTCAACCGCCTTGAAGGCGGCATCAACGGGACCGTTACCCAAAGCTACCTCTTCAAAGGTCTTTCCGTCTTTTTCAAGAGTAATGACAGCCGTTGCAGCCTCTTGGCAACCGGCATGAACAGAAAATCCCTTAAGTATATAACGGTGGCATGTTTCGGAATCCCTGTTCCTTACAAGAGCTTCAATATCTCTGTCCGATACTGTTTTTTTCTTGTCACAAAGCACCTTGAACCTGTCAAAACAACTGCTCAGTTCGTCCGAGGAAAGATTATATCCGAGCTGCTTTAACGCGTCGTCGAAGGCGTGTTTTCCGGAGTGCTTGCCGAGAATCATCCTATTTGAGGAAATTCCGACGGATTCGGGAGTCATTATCTCATAAGTTTTTCTGTTTGCCAAAACCCCGTGCTGATGTATTCCCGCCTCATGGGCAAAGGCATTCGCGCCGATTATCGGTTTGTTAAGCGGAGCTGTTCTTCCTATTACACCGAATACTGTCTTGCTTGCAGAATATATTTTTGTTGAGTCAACCGCGGAGTCGGCGTTGTATATGTCCGGTCTTGTGCGCATCGCCATTACAATTTCTTCAAGGGGAGCATTACCTGCTCTTTCTCCTAAGCCGTTAACTGTGCATTCTACTTGTCTTGCTCCGCCTAAAACACCTGCGAGCGAATTTGCCGTAGCCATCCCCAAATCGTTATGGCAATGCACGGAAAGCTCTATACCCTCACATTCGGGAACATCAAGTATAAGCCTTTCAATAATTGAGCGCATTTCACCGGGAGTTGTGTATCCGACAGTGTCCGGGATGTTTATCACATTGGCGCCGCACGAAATTGCCGTTTTTACAACCCGGGCGAGAAACTCGGGTTCGCTTCTCGTGGCATCCTCTGCTGAAAACTCAACATCAGGACAAAGCTTTTTTGCATACCGTACCATTACGGCTGTTTTTTCGAGTACCTGTTCGGGAGTCATTCTCAGCTTGTATTGCATATGAATAGGGGAGGTGGCGATAAAAATGTGAATTCGCGGGCTTACCGCTTTTTTTAATGCCTCGTATGCGGCATCAATATCCTTTTCTGAACATCTTGCGAGGGAAGCGACGCTACAATCTTTAATAATTTCGGATACGGATGAAACGGATTCATAGTCACCCGGCGAGGAAATCGCAAAGCCGGCTTCAATAATGTCAACCTTGAGTAGTTCTAGCCTGCGCGCTACCTCTATTTTTTCTTTTAAGTTCATACTGCATCCCGGCGCCTGTTCGCCGTCTCGGAGCGTTGTGTCAAAAATCTTAACACGGCTTTTCATGATTTTCCTCCTTTCGTTCTTATACAAATATTCTACGGCGGTTACCCGCGTAAAAACTAAAAAAAGAGCCTTGCAGCTGTTACACTACAAGGCGTTGAATAACCGGTTTATGTGTTTGGGAAGATTAACCGAGCTTCTTCTGTTTGTAGGCAACACTATTAACGTCATCGCCGACTAGTAGTACAGCGACAACGACGATAATAACGTATACCATCGTAAACAAGGAAGTCATCGTATAACCCTTTCCTAGGATTTTCTAGATTATTGCATATCAAGATTTATTTGTCAAGATATTTTTTAAAAATTCTTAATTTTTATTAATATATTCCATTTTTAATAATTTTGATACAAAAAAATAAACACTAGCGTGTTTAATTCATTATATCAACTCCC
>MWBL01000071.1 GCA_002069015.1 Firmicutes bacterium ADurb.Bin300
TCCTCCCGACAGCGCGTAGTCAATAATCCAAACTCCCGCTCCGATTACTAAGATTGCCGCAATTACGACACCCGTACTTTTAATAATCATTTGGCGTCCCGGCCAAATAATCTTTTTTACCTCGCCTTTAGTGTTCTTAAAGAAACGTAAAATAGCATTCCAAATTTTCTTGAAAGGATTGACTTTAGACTGCTTACTCCGCTTTTCGGTCTTTTTTTTGCCCGTCTTATCAGTCTTCGCCTTCTTTATTTTGGCAGCTTTTTCGTTTTCCGATTTTATGTCGCCTTGAGCGCCATCGGTCTTTTTAATCTCGTCCGACATTAAGCTACCTCCTTATTTCGTTTCCCTGTGAAGCGTGTGCTTCTTGCAGAACCGACAATACTTCGACATTTCCAGTCTGTCGGGATTGTTCTTTTTTTCCTTCATTGTGTTATAGTTTCGTTGCTTACATTCAGTGCAGGAAAGTGTTATTTTAACTCTCACTGTACGGCACCTCCAATTTAGAATAGCCTCCCTCTATTTCAGGACACAAAAAAAGAACCCTCTTAGAGGTAAAGCAAATATATCACAATAATCGGAAACCGTCAATACTTTTCTTATAAAATATTTTTACTCCTTTTTATTTATTTTTCAAAAAAAGGTTGGCATATGCTGCTTTTTGTTTTATAATGTAAAATAGCTGTGTACGAGTGAGACTATAGTTTTATTATTCCGAGTTACAATAGGAGAATTCAGATGGAAGCAAAGTATTCGGTAGCGCTTACAAAAATAATCAGAGATAACTCTCTTGAAGTTGTTTTTTTACCTGCAAACTCTGATACTCTATCCGTCACATCCATGGATGTTAACCGTCCCGGACTTATCCTCGCCGGCTATGAGGCGCATTTTGACAATGAGAGAGTTGAATTTATCGGCCTGACGGAAATGAGCTATATTAACACCCTGCCCGCAGAAATAAGGTTTGCGAGGCTTAGCAGGTTTTTTGAGCTTTCTGCACCCGCGGTTATCGTAACGCGTTCCCTGCCGGTTGACGATGATATGCTTTTGCTTGCAAAGCGTTTTAACGTCCCGATTTTAAGAACCGATGAAACAACCTCCTCTATTATGGCAACACTTATCAGTTATCTTGGCATTGAGCTTGCGCAACGCGTTACGCGTCATGGCGTTCTTGTGGAGGTTTACGGAGAAGGCGTGTTAATTGTAGGCGACAGCGGCATAGGTAAAAGTGAAACAGCTGTTGAGCTTGTAAAGAGAGGTCACCGTCTTATTGCAGATGACGCTGTTGAAATTCGCAAGGTATCCTCAAAAACCCTTGTTGGCTCCGCTCCCGACAATATCAGGCATTTTATTGAGCTTCGCGGTGTAGGAGTTGTCAATGCAAGGAATATTTTCGGCGTAGGTGCTGTCAAGGTCACTGAAAAAATTGACATGGTCGTTCAACTCGAACAGTGGGATAAAAGCAAGGCTTATGACAGAATAGGCATTGAGGAAAACTATATAAATCTTCTCGATATCAAGGTGCCTGCTACAGTTGTTCCCGTGAAGCCGGGACGAAACCTTGCAATAATAATTGAAATAGCCGCAGTTAATAACCGTCAGAAAAAACTCGGCTACAATGCCGCAAAAGAACTAATGCAGCAGCTTGGAATGAACGAGGGAGAACCGCTTGACCAGGAGATTGAGGTATGGCACTGATAAAGCAGAATAAATAAAAATAATAAACATATATTATTCAGGAGGAAGTTTAATGTACAGAGTGGGTGTTGATTTAGGAGGAACAAACATTGCAGCAGGAGTGGTTGACGACAAGCTTAAAATAATAGGCAGAGGCAAGGTTAAGACCAATATTCCCCGTCCCGCACCGGAAATTTTCAGGGATATAAAAGCTGCAGTAGATATGGCTATAGAAGATGCCAAAATTAACTATGATGATGTTGTATCCATTGGGATCGGCGCTCCAGGTTCTGTTAATAAGGCAACCGGTGTAATTGAATTTGCAAATAATTTAGAGTTTGTCAATGTCCCGGCAAAACAGTTACTTGATAAGCTTTTTCATAAACCCGTGTTTCTTGATAATGACGCAAACTGCGCCGCTTTGGGCGAGGCGGTTGCCGGCTCGGGAAACGGAGTTAAGAATTTTGTTGCCATAACGCTCGGCACAGGTGTGGGCAGCGGTATAATCATTGACGGAAAACTTGTTAACGGTGTAAATTTCGCCGCTGGTGAAATGGGGCACATGGTCATTTGTGTAAACGGCGAGCAATGCAACTGCGGCAGGCGCGGTTGTTGGGAAAGATATGCTTCCGCTACAGCCCTGGTTTCGCAAACAAAAGACGCAATGCACAATAATCAGGACAGCATTATGTGGGATCTTGTTGACAATAACATCGATACAGTCAGCGGAAGAACTGCGTTTGATGCAATGCGCAAAGGCGACCTCGCCGCAAAACAGGTAGTCGACAAATACATTTTTTATGTAGCCAGCGGAATTATTAATATCATAAATGCCCTTCAGCCTGAAATCATATGTGTCGGCGGTGGTATAGGTCATGAAAAAGAAACAATTCTCGCTCCTCTTCGTCGTCATGTTGAAAGAGAACGATACAGCATATATGCAGAAAAACAGACTCAACTTGTAAGCGCCGCTCTTGGCAATGATGCAGGTATTATAGGCTCTGCACTTCTTGACTTCTAAATGGTTTGCGGTGATGACCATGAATAATATTAATTCAATCGTTGACCTCGCAGTCCAAAAAGGCTGTGAGGTCAAAAGGAATGTAAATCTTAAGGAGATTACAAGCATTAGGACGGGCGGACCCGTAAATTCAATTATCATCCCGAAATCGAGCGCGGCGGCGGCGGCGGTCTTAAAGGAAAGTCAAAAAAGATGCGTCAAGGTTACTCTTTTGGGAAACGGAAGCAATGTGCTGGCGCCCGACGAAGGTCTTGACGGAATTATACTTCGCACCGCGGGAGGGCTTAACGAGCTTTATCTTCAAGATGAAATCACAATTTATTGCGGCAGCGGTGTTGCCCTTACAAGGCTTTGTATGTTCGCTTATGAAAACTCCCTGACGGGACTTGAATTCGCTTACGGTATTCCCGGTACCGCAGGAGGCGCGGCATATATGAATGCGGGAGCATACGGGGGAGAAATGAAGGATATCGTCCTTTTTTGCTCGCATATCGACAATGATTTCAATGAGAACAAGCTTTTTGCAAGTGAGTTGGACTTTTCATACAGAAGCTCGGCTTATATGAAAAACGGATTTACAATAACGGGTATTTCGGTTAGACTTAAAAAGGGCAATAAGACCGAGATTAAGGCGAAAATGGACGAACTAATGGGGAAAAGGCATACAAAACAGCCGCTTGATTATCCCAGTGCCGGAAGTGTGTTTATGCGTCCTCAAAATAATTTTGCAGGCGCGCTTATAGAGCGGTGCGGTCTTAAAGGTTATTCTGTCGGTGGAGCACAGGTAAGTGAAAAACATGCGGGTTTTATTATTAACACCGGAAATGCAACCACTTCGGATGTTTTGAAGCTTATAGAATTCATTCAAAAAAAGGTATGGGAGAAGACGGGTGTCAGTCTGAAAACCGAGGTTAAAATATTAAGGTAACTAAAAATGTCTTTTTCAGAAAACATTAAAAAGGAATTATGCTCCTTAATAAGAGAGCCCTGTTGTATGAAAGCCGAGTGCTACGGACTTTTGCTTTTCGGTCGTGCTTTTTCTTTTAATGAAATATCTATCCTCACTCAGTCATCTGAGTCAGCGCATCTTTATGAGGGTCTTATTAAAGAGCTTTTCTCCATTACTCCCGACATATCCCGTTCACGAGCGGGCAAGTTTACAGTCAGCGTTACAAATCCAAGTGATCGTAGGTTTATTTTAAGCGAATTCGGTCATACGGGCAGCGAAATCGCTCTTAGAATTAATTATGCCAATTTTGAGAATGAATGCTGTATCAGCGCGTTTATCAGAGGAGTATTCATTTCTTGCGGTTTTGTTACTAACCCCGAAAAGGATTATCACATTGAATTTATTACACCAAAACAAAAGCTTGCCTTAGACTTAAAGAGAATTATTGAGGATCTTTCAATTACTCCTAAACAGATTAGGCGTAAAAGCGGTTATTCTCTCTATATCAAGGACGGCGAAAGCATAGAGGATATTCTTGGTTTTATGGGGGCGACAACCTCGTTTTTGCATATGATGAACATAAGAGCGACTAAGGATATGCTCAATAAAATTAATAGACAGTATAATTTTGAATCAGCGAACCTAAACAGGACCATAGAAGCTAATATGAAGCAAATAAAAAACATTGACACTATTATCCGGTTAGGTTCTCTTGATTATTTAGAAGACGAGCTGGCTTTTCTTGCTAATTTACGACTTGAGAACAAAGAGGCTGCGTTGGCGGAGTTAGGCGAGATGTTTAACCCTCCCCTATCGCGCTGTGCCGTCGGCAGGCGTTTTAAGAAAATTGAAGCAATAGCAGACGAGCTGAAAAAGGCGGAAAACAGGAATGAAAACAATAACGGTAAATAATAATGACAGCGGACGCAGGCTTGACAGCTTCATTAAAAAATGCATTCCACGTCTGCCCGAACCGCTGATTTATAAGTATATCCGCGAAAAGAAAATCAAGCTCAACGGCAAGCGCTGTGCTTTCGATACAAGACTAATCGAAAACGACGTTATTCAGTTGTATATAAAAGATGAGTTTTTTTGTTCTGACAACGGGGGCTTATTAAATTTCACCAAAGCAGACAAGCCGATAAGAATTATATATGAGGACGAAAACATTTTATTGCTCAATAAGCCGGCAGGTCTTTTATCTCACCCGGATGAAAACGAATACAACGATACCGCTATAACAAGGATTATGCGCTATCTGTATGAGAAAGGCGAATACGTGCCTCAAAACGAGAACTCCTTTGCTCCCGCCTTGGCTAACAGGATTGACAGGAACACAACCGGTATTATAATAGCCGCTAAGAACGCCCAGGCTCTTAGAATTTTGAATGAAAAAATAAAAAACAGAGAGCTTCGCAAGCTCTATCTTTGTGTATGTATAGGTGAGTTCGGCGAAAAATCCGGCATTCTGACCGGATTTCTCGAAAAAAACAAAAAAAACAACCTTGTTTTTATTTCAAAAAATAAGGCCGCTAAGTCTAAGGAGATTTCAACAGCATACAAGGTTTTGGATTATAATAATGGGCTCTCGCTTGTTGAAGCAGAGCTTTTAACGGGTAGAACACATCAAATAAGGGCGCATTTCGCTTCTGTCGGACACCCGCTTTTAGGTGACGGCAAGTACGGCAGAAATGCAATAAACAAGAAATACGGCTCTTATAAAAAGCAGTTTTTATGCTCATATAAGCTTGTTTTTGATTTTAAATCGGACGCCGGCGAGCTCGGATACCTGAACGGGCGGGCGTTCGAGATAAAGGATGTGTGGTTCAGGGAACAGTTTAATAAATTATGAAATTGCAAATGGTGAATTAGGACTCCGTCCTAACCTGATTTTAATTGCCAACCGAAGATTCTTTAAGTCAAGAAACATTCGGTTGGCGATTTAAGTTTTAGATATGCGTTTTTAATTTAATTTTGGCGCGGGGCTTTCGCCTCGCCCATAATTTTCCATTTGCATTTTAAGCCTTGCAGTCCCACCGCTAAGTGAAGGAGCATCCCTTGCGTCGGAGACTTATACGCCGTCTGTGCCGTCCGCGTCGGCGGCGAGCGACTGAAATCGCTTATAACGTCAAGATTGACCGCGGCGCGAAGTGCTTTTCTCGCGTCCGGAGCATTGAACCTCCCGTCATCATCAATATCTCCTTTGGTGACTAAGGTAAATGAGTCGAGAGTATCTTTGTCGTACATTAGCTTAATAACGCAGCCCGTGCCGGCAAGATTATCTTCACCGAGAAGCTCACCGTTCTTATAAATAAATATGTTCTCGTTATTAAACTGCGCCTTCAAAATTCCGCTTGTTATTTTGTCCCTATCAAAGCGCCGGTTGCGAATACATCGCATCCGCTAAATTCGGGAAAATTAATCGCCCGTAAAACCAGTCTACGGGCGGGTCTTTTTAACGAATATTATTTCAAATCAATTACACTTTTAAGTGCGTCAGAGCACGATGCCAATGGGGCAAACTCAAGCCCTACAAAGCCTTCGTAACCTGTCTTTTCTATCGCCTTGAAAATCGCGGAATAATTCAGTTCTCCCGTACCCGGTTCATGCCTGCCCGGATTGTCCGCGATATGGAAATGACCTATCAAATCCTTATACTGATTTATATTATTTATTATATTGCCCTCTGTAATTTGCTGGTGATATATGTCGAAAAGCATTTTTATATTTTCGCTTTTGACTTCTTTAATAATGTCCGCCGCCTGCGCCGAGGATGACAGATAATATCCCTTATGGTCTACAAGAACGTTCAATGGCTCTAAAACTGCGGTGATGCCGCCGCTTTCAAAAATCGGAGCGGCTGCCGATAATGCTTTCACGATATTTTCATGCTGCTTTTCACGGGAAATATCGGCGCGCTCCTGCCCTGTTGTAACAATTAAATTTTTAACGTTGAGTTGTTTTGCAGTCTCAACCGAGCATGAAGCTATTTCACAAAATATCTCGCTTGCACAGTTTGCGACAAGAGGAGTTTCCCGATATTTTCGGGCAAGGAGAGCATCCGCTGTTCCAACACACATAGACGACAGTATAATACCGCTTTTTTCCGTTGCTTCCTTTAATTCCGAGATATCACGATTTCCCCAGTCCCAGATTTCCGCTGCTTCCAGTCCCGCGTCCTTTACACGAAAAAATCGTTCGTAAATCGGCTGATCATTAAAAATCATCTCAATACAAACAGAAAATTTTATCATTTTGTCCCCTTCCTCTCTTTGATTTTTACAATTATTAAATTTGTAAGGGAAAATAACAATACTCCCGTAATAATACCTGCAAAATCAACGCCTAAATCGAAAAGCTGAAAAGCTCTGCCGGGAACAAAAATTTGATGTATTTCATCCGAAACAGCGTACACAGTACCGAAAACGGCTGACCCAAACGGATTTAGGCGACCTCTCAGCGCAAAAACGCAATTAACGGTTACGAATCCCAAAAAGACGTATTCGCAGAAATGCGCTGCCGTGCGCAGAAAGCTTTCGCTTATATTCATATGCAAAACCATTTCAAGAAAAAGGTGAAAAGAGCCGCTTGAAGCTGAAGATTCTTCCCCGTTTTGATGAGACAAATAAAATATCAACGACGCAGAGACAATCAATACTATCACCGAAAAAAGTCTGTACAGCTTATTACTCATTACGTTCTCCGGAATAAAGGCAAAGGTTATTCTTTGATGAATAATAGTAAATGCCTTCGGTTTTTATATATGTAGCAAAGTATGTGTAGCCGTTAAATACGGGATAAAATACAGCGTTCGAATAGAGCTGTTCTTCAATTTTGGAAATAATTCGGGCTTTTTTAGCGGTACTTGTCTGTTTTTTCTCTTGTAATAATAAGGAGTCAAGCGTTTTATTCGAGTAAGCAATAGTGGCACTGCAAAGCTTATTTATGTATTCACTTGCAAACGAACCGTCACTTTCAACAGGAATAAAAGCAATTTCGTAGCTTTTCTTCTCAATTGAATCGAGAAGCTGTGCATCGGAAGCTTCATTTAGCTTAATTGAAAGGTTTACGCCCAGTACAGACTGCCAATTCTGAATGACGCGTTCGATTGATTTTCTGAAATCGTTTGAGCATGTAATCGTTAAGGATATTTTTCGGCTTTCTGTTTTTTCGATAGCTTTACCGAAATAAAGCTTTGCCTTTTCTTCGGAGTATAAAAGCGTCTCACTTGAAGGCTTAATCGCCGAATACAGCTCGTTCCCGATTAAGCATCCGGCAGGCATAATAGAATCGGTCTTTTCTCCGATATAATCAAGCGAATCGAAAAGAGCTCTGTCAAACGAATAAAAAAGAGCTTTTCTTAAATCGACATCTTTAAGAGTGCTGTTGTGCGTGTTTATCATCAGCCCCCAAACACTGTTTTGAAGCTTTTGCAATTTAAGAGAAGAAGAATCGGAAATTTTGCTTACAGCCTTCGCTTCGACGAAATCACAGTCATATGAGCCCGACAAAAGAAGGTTTAAACGGCCGGTTTTGTCCTTATTAATCATAAGTCCTATTAGTGATGCATTTACGATAGCTTTGCCTTTATAATCCTTATTCATACGAATAAACACAGAACTGCCGTGTGTCCAAGAGGTTATATAAAGAGGACCGTTACAAAGGATATAATCAAGATCCAGTCCGTATTTTCCCTTTGTCTTTTCAAAAAACTCCTTGTTGCAGGGCATGGCTATAGGCGAGGCAAGAGTATAAAGAAACGAAGTGTCTTCATATTCAAGTGTTATTTCAAGTGTTAGGTCGTCT
>MWBL01000072.1 GCA_002069015.1 Firmicutes bacterium ADurb.Bin300
AGATGAATAAACTTGCTAACTTTACTTCTTTTATTTTTTAAATATTTTGTCTCACATCATTTACAAATGTACATTTTTGTATTTATTAATTTATGGAATATTCACTTGTACAGTTTACTTTTAAGGGGTGTTGCTGTATAATTTTTTTGTCACATAAGTGAGATGAGGAGTTTTTCGGATATGAACGCAATATGGAAAAACAAGGGTACCCGAGCGCTGCTGATTATTCTTATCGCTGTTATCGTTGTAGCCGCCGTTTCGGCGGGTCAAAAGCATTTTGGGAATAAAAATGCTCAAACGGAAAGCATGGGCGAAGCTTCCGATTCACCGGCAGACCTTGTCGGTACTCAACCTCTGATTCCTGACGTGTTAAACCCCGTATTGCCAAGCGGTCCAATAGTAATAACCAATGCGAATACCTCGTCTTTGAGTGAAGGCAGTGAGACGTCGGAATTAACCGGTTTGAGTTCCCAAGGTGACAGTTCTACCAAGCATAACGAACCCGAGTATTCGATTGACAAAAACGAGTTCAATGCAAACATTCAAGGGGATTTTAAGTACAGCGTTACGGACGGATATGCCGTTATTGACACTTATCTCGGAAACGGCGGGACTGTAAGAATTCCTGCAAACATCGGGGGACATAAGGTTTATGCGGTTGGCGGCAGCTCGTTTTCCGGAATAGGAGGCGGCTCGGGTCAAAAAATAACGTCGGTTATCATCGCCTCGGGAATTGAAAGAATAGAGGGCAAGGCTTTTTCCTCATGCATTAATCTTTCAAGCGTTACAATTCCCGACAGCGTTAATTATATAAGCGAATTTGCATTTGAGGGCTGTCCCAATCTCGTGATTAAATGCTCCGCTTCGTCATTTGCCCGCTCTTATGCGTCTGAAAATAATATAGTATACACGAATTGATTTTTTGTCACTTATCTCTTGTCCGAATATAATAGTAATGATTTGGGAAAAAATTCGCAATTCCCAAAAATTGATGTTTAATTTTATGCTAAACCGGTAAAAATATAGGCATAAAGTTGAATTTCGGAGAGTGATACCATGACAGTAAGACGGGGAGATATTTATTACGCAGATCTGAGTCCCGTTATCGGTTCGGAACAGGGCGGAATCCGACCTGTACTTATCGTTCAAAACGATGTGGGCAACAAATACAGTCCTACGGTTATTGCCGCGGCGATAACAAGCCAAAAAATCAAAACGAAGCTTCCCACTCATATAAACGTTAATGCCGACAATTGCGGGCTTTCAAAAGACTCCATTGTTCTTCTTGAGCAGGTCAGAACACTTGACAAGCAAAGGCTGAAAGAAAAGATGGGAACGCTGGGCAACGGCGATATGACGCGTATTGACAAGGCATTATCAGTCAGCTTCGGTTTAGCTCAGACAGAGCTTGTATAAGTACCGGTCATCTTCCCTAGACCGCATAACCCGCCTGAAAATGGCGGGTTTTTTCTTGACATATAAGTGTAATGTGTTAAAGTAAAATTATACCTATTATTATATAAAGGAGAAAAAATGACAGGGATAAGCTTCTATCTCTTAACGGATACTCATTACTTTGAGCCGTCGCTCGGTGCCTCGGGGAAAGGGTATGACGAGTATATGAAGGGCGAGCAGATGTGCCTTGCGGAAAACTCAGCCATACTTAAAGCAACATTCGCGAAAATAGCAGAAGACGAAAATACGGATTTTGTAATTATCCCCGGCGATCTGACGAAGAACGGCGAAAAGGAAAGTCACAAGGGTCTGCTCAGAGAGCTTTATAAACTGCGTGATAAGGGTAAAAAAATCTATGTTATTACTGCCCGTCATGATTTTAATGACACTCCGAGAGGCTATAAAAACGACGGCTTCGTACCGGTGGAAGGAACAAAACGCCGGGAGCTTTCTGAATTATACAAGGATTTCGGTTATGAAACGGCTATCGCTTTCGACGAGAGAACGCTTTCGTATGTCTCGCAACTGAACAGGGATGTGCGCTTGTTGGCTATAAATTGCGACGGAGAAACCGATCGTGAGCGAGGCAGCATTGACGGGCGGCTTATGGAATGGATAAAGGAGCAGGCGAGGGCAGCTAAAAAAGACGGCTGCTTTATGTTTGCGATAAATCACTATCCTGTTATTCCTCCTATACCCGTTTTCAGCCTTGTCGGTGATGCCAAGCTTAAAAATTGGAAAGAGACGGCAGAAACTCTTCCGGATTTGGGGATTAACCTTATTTTCACCGGTCATATGCATATACAAAGCGTCAACGAGTATAAAAATAAAAACGGCAGAACGCTGTACGATATCTGCACAAGTGCGCTTGTCGGCAGTCCTGCAGTATACAGAAGGGTGAGCATATCACAGGAAGGAAAGGTTAGTATAAACACACTTTCCGTGCCTGATTTTGAGTGGGACTTAAACGGTCTTACAGCCCGGCAGTATTTTGACAAACGCTTTTTTTCTATGATACAGCACCGAATTAACAAAGCGCTTTCGGGAAAGGGCGTAAAGGCTATAGGGAGAAGAATTTTTAACTCGATAACGCTAAAATGTTTGGGCAGACTTTTGTTTATAAAAGTGCCCAAGCCTCTTAAAAAACAAAGGCTGGCGGATTTTGCGTCCGAAATAGGCATCAGTATTTTCGCCGGGGATATGCCGTACACAGAAGGTACGCCGAAGGGAGACCTAATAAGAAAGACACTGAAAAGGCTGTGCCCTGTAATCAGATTTGTTGAGCGCAAGCTGTCAAAAGATAATGAACCTCTTGACTTAACACAAATGCTGCTTTCATCTGTCGGTAAAACGGGCAATTACTCCGATAATCATACTGTTATAAATCTAAAGGAGGAAAAACATGGGTACAATCATTGTTGAAAATCTTACCCGTGATTACGGCGCTTCAAGGGGCGTGTTTGAGCTGTCGTTCAAGGTAGAGCGGGGAGAGGCTTTTGGCTTTCTCGGTCCCAACGGTGCCGGTAAGACTACGACAATTCGACACCTGATGGGATTTTTAAGGCCCAAAATCGGCAGATGTACAATAGACGGTCTTGATTGCCGGAAAGACAGTGCCAAGATTATGGTTCGGCTTGGATATATACCCGGGGAAATTAGTTTTTTCAATGAAATGACGGGCGAGGAGTTTTTTAAGTTTTCTGCCAAGTACCGTAGGATCCGCACGAACGACCGCAAAAAAGAGCTTCTTGAGCGATTCGAGCTTGACTCCGGGGCTACTATCAAGAAAATGAGCAAGGGAATGAAGCAGAAAGTCGGGATTGTTGCCGCCTTTATGCATGACCCGGAAATTCTTCTTTTAGATGAACCGACAAGCGGACTTGACCCGCTTATGCAAAGCCGCTTCATTGACCTTGTAGCCGAGGAAAAGGAGCGCGGGAAAACAATACTGCTGTCAAGCCATATGTTCGAGGAGGTAGAGCGAACCTGTCACCGTGTAGGCATCATAAGGGATGGCAGGCTTGTAGCGACCGATTCTGTGGATACGCTGAAAGCGGCGCAGACAAAGAAGTATATTGTAACATTTGAAAACTCAAAGGCGACCGAGAATTTTACCAAAGAATCGCTTCAAACTGAAATCTTGTCCCGTCACACTGTGGCGGTAATTGTTCAAAGCAACATTGGTGAATTAATCTCCCTTCTTAATAAGTATCCCGTTACAAACCTTGCTGCACCCTCACAAAGTCTTGAGGAAGTCTTTTTACACTACTATGGAGGTGCTAAGAATGTTTAACGGGACACTTTATAAGTATGAGATGAAGGGCTCGTGGAAGCTGCTGCTAATTTTTGCCGCCATATTGACAATGTATATTACGATGATAATCGGGATGTATGACCCCGAAATGTCAAAAATGCTTTATGATTTCGCAAAGGCAATGCCTGATTTAATGAGCGCGGTGGGAATGAAGGGAGGAGCGGCGACCCTTCTCGGTTTTATGTCGTCGTACCTTTATGGTATGCTTTTGCTTGCTTTCCCGATGGTTTTCTTAATTATTCGTGCAAATGCCTTAATTGCGAAATATGTTGACAGGGGTTCTATGGTCAATTTATTGGCCGCGCCCGTGAAACGCCGCTCAATCGCCTTTACGCAGATGAAGGTGCTTGCTTCCTGCATTTTCTTGTTGCTTGCCTATATTACGGTATTACAAATTATTGTGGCTCAGGTTCGGTTTCAGGGCGAGCTGAATATAGAGAAATTGATTTTAATAAACATCGGATTGTTTTGCCTTCAGTTTTTTATCGCAAGCATATGCTTTTTTGCCTCATGCCTGTTTTCTGACACAAAGCACAGCATCGCGCTGGGTGCCGGTCTGCCTGTGTTTATGTATGTCGTTCAGATGATTGCCAATATGGGCGGCGAGTTGGAGAAAGCAAAGTATTTTACATTTTTCACACTGTTTAATCCCGATGCTCTGATTGCAGGCGACACTAACGCGGTTACGGGAATTGTTTTACTGTTTTTCGGTGGGTTGGCTATGTTTGCGGCAGCAATTACCGTATTCAGCAAAAAGGACTTGTATATATAAACAAGAAATAAAAGATAAAGAATCGGTCATGAAGCATTTCGCTTGTGATGACCGATTCTTTAGTTTCTTAAAAAGTAATCTTAGAGAAATCCGGTGCGCTGTTATTTACCAATTGCACTATAACGCGTGTAATCTCACCTCTCAGATTATCCTTTTCGTATTTCGCGCCGCCGCATTTGACAAAAACAGATACATCGTTAAGGGTAAAGGAAGCAAAATAGATGATGTTTTTAATACCTTTACTGTTAGCTTTTGTGATAAAGTATCCTGCCGAAATCGGAATGCCGTTAATTTCGGATAATTTTTCGTCTGCAACGATAATTGTATCGGTCAAGGGGAGACCGGGGGCAGAAAAGAGAATTGTCGTTTTACCGAACTTTCCGAAGACATGTAACAGTGATTTACTATTGGTATTGAAAATACCGTTAGCGGTTACTCCTACTAAATCCTTAAACAAGATCATATTCTCATTATTAGTAAGTTTTCGCCCTTGCGTGGCGACACCCCAGCTCATATCGGATTCTTTAGTGACCGCTCCTGATTTGTAATAATTTAAACCCCCGCTTGTGCCTGATTCTTCCGTGTGAACACCTATTCCGAGTAAGTTATGATTATTGCAGATTACAGCAGTAAGCGCTATTACCACCATTAAACAAGCGGCAATAAGAGAAAGCCGCTTTTTGATAAAAGCTCTGTTTCCAAATGCTTTATCCCCGTAAAGCGAATGGTTGTACTCAAGGATTGCGCCTAACATGCGTTCGTCAGCGGCGCTGCTTGGCTGAATTTTGCTCCAAGAATCTTTGATTTTCTTATTCTTCATCGAAATTACCTCCCAATTTTTCTCGAAGGGAATTACGAGCCTCGTGCAAATAGTTCCGGATTGTAGATTTAGGCTTGCCTAACATTTCTGAAATCTCACGGCTGTTATAGCCCTCATAGTAGTACAGGTACACGACGGTTTTATATTTGTCGGGCATGCTCAAAACTGCGCTGAATATTTCGTCGATTTCAACATTATCGACGCCCTGACTATTCTCAAAGGACTCCAAGCTCTCCCGTTTGCGCCAACGACTGCGAAAGGTATTTTTGCATATATTGGTTGCCACTCTTATAAGCCATGCCTTTTCGTGTTCCTCACTCAGGAAGTTTTTTCCTGATTTCATCATATGATAAAATGTCTCTTGGACGGCATCCTCGGTATCCGCAGAATTTTTCATATAAGCAAAGCAGACACGATAAACAGTTCTTTTGTGACGTTCATAGATTTTTGAAACCTCGCTGTCGGGACGAAACAAAGATTTTGCCATCTCTTCCCCTCCGTTCATAACTAATACAATCGGGAACGCCAAAGTGTCGGAAAATCAGCAGATATATTTTCCGACACATAAAGCTTATTACAATATTGCGAAGGCGACTATACGAATTTATCACATACAATAAAAAAGAATTCCGAAAAACTGCAGAATACTGCCGCCGAGAATGAAAAGGTGAAAAATAGAGTGGAAATAAGGTTTTTTACGCCCAATACTGAAAAAAATCATTCCAAGCGTATAAACTATTCCGCCGGAGAAAATCCAACCCAGAAACCGTAGCGGGAAAACAGCTAAAAGGGGCTTAATAAGAAAAATCATACTCCAGCCCACAGCGAAGTAACAGAACATTGTAAGAACCCTGTACTTGTAAAGATCAATTGCCTTAAAAATTATTCCGAATATACTGCCTGACCATACAAGAGCCAGAACCACAAAACACAAAATAGTGTTGTATTTTCTTATCCCGGAAAGCAATGGCGGAGTATAAGAGCCGGCTATCAGTAAATATACGCTGCAGTGGTCAATAATTTGCATTACCTTTTTAGCCATAACGGGTCTTAACCCGTGGTATACGCTTGAAATGGAATAAACAAGTATCATGGAAACGCCGTAAACGATACCGCCGGCGAGCCCCCACATATTGCGGTGGTATATAGCTGTCACTACACACAGTATGAGCGCGCCTATTCCGAAGGCACCGCCGACTATGTGAGTTATCATATTTACTGTTTCCTCCGCACGTGTATATCGGGGGAGCTCCCTATTTTTAAGCTTTGTTCTTTTAGCTATTTTAACCACCCCGAGTATTGTTGACTTTTTTTCTTGTGAGGTTAAGGTCAACTTAGCTCTCTAATCCCGTTTTCGTAATCGAGAAAGAGCGAGTTTCCCGCTAAACTGAAATTCATTGTATCAGGCTCCCTTTGAGCCTGAATGTAATCACAGTCAAACCGTTTGTACTGAGTCGGCATAACTACCGAGTCAACCTTAAAGTGTTCATTATATGTCAGCTCATAGGTCCTTGAGAGGCTTTTATACAGCAGCGTTTTTCCGTCAAATATAATAGGATTTGACTTAATTCTGCTTATAAAGGCCTCAAAGCTTTCGTTGTCCGAATTTGAAAGCTCATAAATCCAAAACTGATTATTTCCCTCCTGAATCAAATCGAAGTTTTTTTGAGGATAATCGGAGAGGGAATTGTTAAAGGCCTTTGCCGATATTTCATTATAGTCGTTATACTTCAAGGCGGTTTTGCCCGCTAATGCCAACATTGCCTTGCCTTTCTTTGCAAAGGCGTACCTGCCGGAAATTCTTACCTCGTCAAGGAACGCCTCAGGCAAATAAGTGTGAGTGAACTGCGGAACCTTGTAAAGCTCTAAAAATCCGCTTATTTTAGGTATTTTGAAAATATGCAGCTGCACATTCTCCATTTGCGCTGTATGCGGAGCTCTGCCAAAGCCTGCCCAATAGCCGGGAACGGCGTTCACTGTTTTTTCCTCTTCATGACGTGCCGGGTGCGCCGTAAATATAACACAGCCGTTTCCGAAATTCAGCACGGAAAGCATTTGCTGTGCCCCAAAGGAGCCGGGATGATATTTTTGAAAGCAGGAGAGCTGATAATCCGCCGTACGGTATGCATAGAGGTTTGCCCTTTGCTGGGCTATTCCGTTGGTCATGGGATTAAACCTTTTGCTGATAAATTCAAGCACAGCCCTTTGGTTTAAGGGCTTTATGTTTAGGACCTTGAAATAATTAAGAAAGCTGTTAGCGAGCATAGAGCTTTTTTGAAGATAAGTAACGGTATTATATATCACCTCGGGATTCGTAAAGCTTTCCATCCCGAGCTGCACCATAATCTGATTATCGTTGTGACCGACAAGTCCTTTTTCGGGGAGCTCGGAAACATCAAGTCCCGTAGAAGACTTTATAATTCTCGTTCCCCTGTCTTTGCCGATGTTTATTAATACCTTCGGGATTTCATATAGCCTCAGAGGCTTTGCTTTACTGTCCTTAGCGTTCATCATCGAAATGAAATTTATCAGCATATGATGAGTCGAGGTTTTGTGATTGTCATTTAGCTTAAATATATAGTCAGTCAGCTGTCTTACCTTGTCTCCCTTGCCGCCGACGACATTATCGGTATACGCACGCATTGTAGGCGCTGTAAAGGAATAGTCGTACATATTCGATACAATATCGTATAACAGAAGGTCCATACACATTGTCATACGCTTTTTCATTATCGCGTCATCGTCCGATGCAAATTGGATAAAATTCGAGGCGGGTCCCAAGTCGAAAAGATAGTAATTGGAGGAGTTAAGCTCCGTATAGCCGTGCCGGAAAACATGCTCCATCCAATAGCCGATTCTCTTTTTTCCCCTGTTCATATGCTCTAGACCAAGGGCATTGTCGTTAAAAAACCTCTCGTGCGGCCACATTTGACCTGCAAGGTATTCGGAAACCGCAAAAAGGAGCTGATGGTTTTCCGA
>MWBL01000073.1 GCA_002069015.1 Firmicutes bacterium ADurb.Bin300
AGACGGAATAATTCAGATACATCCGCTTAACTGTATGCCCGAAGTCGTTGCAAAGAGCATTCTCGACGCAATAATGAGAGACTTTCGCGTCCCGTTTCTTTCTCTTGTTCTGGATGAGCTTTCGGGAGATTTGGGTTACATTACGCGTTTAGAAGCTTTTTGTGACTTGTTGGAGGCGAATAAAAAAAATGATGAACTGCTGGCTCGGAATTGATGTGGGCTCCGTAAGCACTAAGCTTGTACTTATGGATGATGAGCAAAGTATTATAAAAAAAGTATATTTGAAAACAGGAAGCTCTCCGATGAAAAGCGTTCTTAAAGGATACGAGGAGCTGTTTTCCGGAACGAAAAAGGAACTGCGAATTTGCGGTGCGGGTACAACGGGCAGCGGCAGGCGCATTGCCGCGGCTATGACGGGAGCAGATGTCGCGAAAAACGAAATTACGGCTCATGGCGTTGCGGCAGTTTCAGTCGACAAGAATGTCAGAACCGTTCTTGAAATCGGGGGGCAGGATTCTAAAATTATTTTTATCAAGGACGGCGCCGTATATGATTTCAATATGAACACGGTATGCGCCGCGGGGACAGGTTCTTTCCTTGACAGACAAGCCTCAAGACTCGGTATACCCGTGTCCGAAATCGGCGCGCTTGCAGAAAAATCAACTAATCCGGTAAAAATCGCGGGTAAATGCGCAGTCTTTGCCGAGTCGGATATGATACACCGACAACAGGAGGGTTGTAAGAGCGAAGATATTCTGGCAGGGCTTTGCGACGCACTTGTAAGAGGCTATCTCAATAACCTTGCAACCGGGAAAAAAATAATAGAGCCTGTTATGTTTCAAGGAGGGGTAGCCGCTAATACCGGAATTAAACGCGCTTTTGAAAAAGCTCTCGGATTCCCTATAAAAGTTCCCGAGCAGTATGATGTTATGGGTGCGTGGGGCGCCGCGATAATAGCGCAAAAAAAAGTAAAGCAAAACGGCGGTGCGTCGTGTTTCGTTGATATAAGCAGTAACCCTGACAACTGGGAAATGAAAAGCTCCATGTGCAACGGATGCGCCAACTGTTGTACCTTAGTATGTGTTCTTAACAACGGAAAGACTATGGCAAAATGGGGCGGTCGCTGTTCATAAAAATATTATAATGTAAAAATAATTCTTGACATATACTTTTATGTGTGCTAGTATACCGTTTAGGTTAAGGGGGGTTGGCGTTGAAATACGTTCTGAAAAACGCGTTGATTTTCCATCGTGACGATTTTAGAAAAAGTGATGTTTTAATTGATGGCAGCGTTATTTCAGATATTTCCCCTACTCTTCCGGATATCCAAGGCAGTATCGTTTTTGAATTTAATAATTGTTATCTTTTTCCCGGTCTTTTAGATGTGCATGTTCATCTTAGAGAGCCGGGTTTTTCTTATAAGGAAACCATTTCAAGCGGGACACTTGCTGCGGCAAGGGGAGGTTTTACCGGCGTGTGTGCTATGCCGAATCTTTCGCCCGTTCCCGATTGTCTTGATAATTTGCAAAAAGAGCTTGAGCTTATTGAGAAAACCGCCAATGTTTCGGTTTATCCAATAGGCTCAATTTCTGTTTCACAGGAAGGAAAGACCTTATCGGATATGGAGGCTATGTCCCCCTATGTAATAGGCTTTTCCGATGACGGCAAGGGCGTCAATGACAGTACTCTCATGCAAAAAGCAATGAAAACCGCTAAAAAACTTGACAAGCCCTTATTCGCCCATTGTGAGGATTTGTCTTTCGGCGGCGCGGGGCTTATAAACGAATGTGAATATGCAAGAAAACACAAGCTTAAAGGCATTTCCTCCGAGAGTGAATATAAAGCACTCCGGCGCGATATCGAGCTTCTGAAAAAGACCGACTGTGCTTACCATGTCTGTCACGTTTCCACTAAAGAGAGCGTCGCCCTGATAAGAAACGCAAAAAGAGAGGGCTTGAATATCTCGGCGGAAACGGCTCCCCATTACCTTTTTCTTGACGATAGCCTTCTTCGGGACAGCGGAAGGTTCAAAATGAACCCGCCCTTAAGAAGTAAAAGCGACCGAGAAGCTCTTTTAGAAGGGCTGAAGGACGGCACTATTGATATGATTGCAACCGACCATGCGCCCCATTCCCGGGATGAAAAATCAAAGGGGCTTCGGGGCAGTCTTAACGGCGTTGTCGGATTAGAAACCTCCTTTGCTCTGTGCTATACAAGGCTTGTAAAAACGGGCATAATATCTCTTAAAGAGCTTATGATTCTCATGCATAAAAACCCGCGGCGAAGATTCGGCATAGGAGGGGAGCCGGAAAAAGGAAGTGCAGCAAACCTTTGTGTTTTCGACCCTACAAAGCAATATAAGATAGACACAAGGGACTTTATTTCAAAAGGCAAAAGTACTCCTTTTTCGGGAGAGCGTGTTTCTTCAAAATGTTTGATGACAATGTATAACGGGAGGATAATATGGAAGGAAAACCCAGAAAATTAGTATTGGAGGACGGCTGCGAATATTTCGGACAAGCGTTCGGCAGCTTAAGAACTTCTGTTTGTGAAGTAGTTTTTAATACCTCTATGGTCGGATATCAAGAAGTTATATCGGATTTAGCATACGCAGACCGCATGGTAGTTATGACATATCCGCTAATCGGAAACTGCGGAATAATCGACGAGGACCTTGAGAGCAAGACACTTTCCATAGGGGGACTGATAGTACGAGATTACAATGATTTCCCAAGTAATTTCAGGACGACCAAAACCCTTGCCGAGATAATGGAGGATGACTGTGTTCCGGGAATTACGGGGGTTGACACGAGAAAGCTTGTTAAGCATATTTGTGATAACGGCTATATAAGAGGTATTATAACTGACTCCTCAATGCCTGTTAACGAGGCCGTTTCCGAAATTAAGAATACACCGGTACCGCATGACTCGGTTTACAAGGTCAGCTGTAAGAAAAAGTGGTATTCCCGTACCTCTAACCATCGGCTCAACATCGTAGTTGTTGATTGCGGAGTTAGATTGGGGATTATTAAAAATCTAAATCAACGCGGCTGTAACGTAACCGTAGTACCGTTTGATACTCCCGCCGATGTACTTGGAGAATTCTCTGCGGACGGTATTCTTATCTCAAACGGCCCCGGTGATATAAGAGATATTCCCGAAGTAACAAGCCTTGTCGCCGCACTCAGGGGAAAGTATCCGATTTTCGGTATTGGGCTCGGATGCCTCGCTATTGCAAAAGCCGGCGGCGCCCGAATTATCAAGCTTGCATCAGGTCACAACGGCGGTAATCACCCGGTACAAAATCTCTTGACGGGAAAGCTCGAAACGGCAACCCAGTGCCATGACAGCACTATCGATGAGAAATCGTTAAAGGGAACCGGACTTAAAGCCGCTTACAAAAACATAATTGACAAAAGTCTTGAAGGCATAATTTCGGAAGAGGAAAAATTGTACGGCATGATGTACTATTATGATATTTCCACTACACCAAAGGGCACAACATATATGCTCGACAGATTTTTAGACAAAGCCAAGGAGACTAATAAAAATGCCTAAAAGAACCGACTTAAAGAAAATACTTGTAATAGGCTCAGGACCTATTGTAATAGGTCAGGCAGCAGAATTCGATTATGCCGGAACTCAGGCTTGTATAGCATTAAAGGAGGAGGGCTTTAAGGTTATTCTTGTCAACTCCAACCCCGCCACTATTATGACCGACACTATAATGGCAGACAAGGTCTATATGGAGCCCTTAACTCTTGAATATGTTGCTAAGATACTTAGATTTGAACGTCCCGACGCGATTATTCCGGGTATAGGTGGGCAGACGGGACTGAATATAGCAATGCAGTTGTGCAATAAGGGCGTCCTTAAGGAATGCGGCGTCGAGCTGCTGGGCACCCCTGCAGACAGTATACAACGGGCAGAGGACAGAGAGAAATTCAAGGAGCTTTGTGAAAAGCTCGGCGAACCTGTAATCGCGTCAAAAATAACTTATACAATTGAAGAGGCGGCACAGGCAGCAAAGGAAATAGGCTATCCTGTAGTGCTTCGACCTGCATTTACTCTCGGCGGCACAGGGGGCGGCTTCGCAACAGATGAGGCAGAGCTTCGCGATATAATGAAGAGCGCGCTAAAGTCCTCCCCTGTAAAGCAGGTGCTTGTCGAAAAAAGCATAAAGGGATATAAGGAAATTGAGTTTGAAGTAATGCGAGACAGTGAAGATACCGCTATTACTGTATGCAGTATGGAAAACATAGACCCCGTTGGCATTCACACGGGTGACAGTATAGTCGTAGCTCCCGCTCAAACTCTTACAAGCAAAGAATACGGAATGCTCAAGGACAGTGCGCTTAAGATAATACGGGAACTGAAAATTGAGGGCGGCTGCAACATACAATTTGCCCTTGACCCGCAGTCGTTCAAATATTACCTTATTGAGGTAAATCCAAGGGTTTCGCGTTCATCCGCTCTTGCTTCAAAGGCAAGCGGCTACCCTATAGCGCGCGTTACGGCTAAAATCGCCGTGGGAATGACCTTGCGGGAGATAATGCTCTCGGGCATTCCCGCCTGCTGTGAGCCGGCTATAGATTATGTCGTAGCTAAAATGTCACGATTTCCATTCGATAAATTCGTTTCCGCATCAAACAAGCTCTCAACCCAGATGAAGGCTACGGGAGAAGTTATGAGTATAGGAAGAACGCTTGAGGAAGCATTACTTAAGGCGGCACGCTCGCTTGAAATCGGCGTATGCCATTTGTTTATGCATAAATTTGCCGACATGGCTAACAAGGAGATGCTGGTGTATATCAGGGATGGCAGAGATGACAGGATTTTTGCCGTTGCCCAGCTTATAAGAAACGGAGTAGACCTCGGACTTATCTGCAACGCCACGCAAATTGATATGCTGTTCCTTGAAAAAATCAAAAAAATATGCGATTTTGAAAAAATGCTTTCCAAAAAATCTTTTGATAAGGAGGCACTCCTTAAGGCAAAGAGAATAGGCTTTTCCGATATGTTTATATCAAAGCTTTGGAATTGCTCGGAGCAGGAGGTATATGATTTTCGGCTCAAAAACAAAATATCCCCTGTTTATAAAATGATTGACGCTTGCGCCCGTGAATTCGGAAGCTATGTCTCTTACTTCTATTCAACATACGAAGAGGAAAACGAGTCCAAAAGAAGCGACAAAAAGAAAGTGATTGTTTTAGGTTCCGGTCCCATAAGGATAGGGCAAGGCATAGAGTTCGATTATTCTACGGTTCATGCGGTAAAAACCATAAAGCAGTGCGGGCTTGAGGCTATCATTATTAACAATAACCCCGAAACAGTGTCCACGGACCATACCACGAGCGACAAGCTTTACTTTGAGCCGCTGACAGTAGAGGATGTAATGAACATCGTAAATTTTGAACAGCCCGAGGGAGTTATCGCTTCACTTGGCGGTCAAACCGCAATAAACCTTGCAGAGCCGCTCACAAGCCGCGGCGTTAAAATAATAGGAACAAACGTTGATGCAATCGAAAAGGCGGAAAACAGGGACTCATTTGAAAAAATAATGGAAGAGCTTAAAATTCCCCAGCCGAACGGAACAGCTGTTACAAATATCGAAGACGGCATCAGGGCAGCCAAAAAAATCGGGTACCCTGTTCTCGTAAGACCGAGCTATGTGCTTGGCGGAAGAGCAATGCAGATAGTATCAAACGAGGAGTCCCTGAAAATCTATCTTAAAACCGCCGTCGAAGTCGATGAAGACAAACCGGTATTAGTGGACAAATATATACTCGGCAAGGAGTGCGAGGTAGATGCCGTGTGCGACGGAGAAGACGTTTTCGTCCCCGGCATAATGGAGCATGTTGAAAGAACGGGTATACACTCGGGAGACAGCATAAGTGTTTATCCAAGCTTCAGTCTCTCCCAAAAGGTCAAGGATATCATTCTCGACTATACAAAACGTCTTGGAATCGGCATAGGCATAAAGGGTCTGTTTAATATCCAGTTTGTTGTGGATAAAAACGACGGCGTTTATGTCATAGAGGCAAACCCCCGCTCGTCAAGAACGGTTCCGTTCGTTTCAAAGGCTACAGGCTACTCTCTGGGCGATATAGCAACTCTCGCAATACTCGGAATCAGCCTGAAAGAGCAGGGAATAACCCAAATATATCCGCAGGAAACAACCCGCTGGTACGTAAAAGCTCCCGCGTTTTCGTTTTCAAAGCTCAGGGGAATGGACGCATACCTTTCCCCTGAAATGAAGTCCACGGGCGAGGCTATAGGTTACGATAATACTCTGACGCGCGCGCTGTATAAGGCTTTGCGCTCATCGGGTATGAGTGTAATGAATTACGGTACCATATTAGTTACTATTGCAGACCATGATAAACAGGAGGCCTTGCCGCTTATACGCAGATTTTATAATCTCGGATTTAACATAGAGGCTACGGCGGGTACCGCAAACTTCCTAAAGGAGCACGGCATAAGAACACGAATAAAGGCTAAAATCAGTGAAGGCAGTGAGGAGATACTTGATTCCATGCGGCAAGGATACGTCACATATGTCATAAACACCCGTGACCTCGGAAATATTTATACCGAGACTGACGGGCATTATATCAGACAATGCGCCGTCGAAAATAATATCACAATGTTCACCGCTCTTGATACCGTTAGGGTACTGCTGGACGTGCTTGAGGAGCAAACTCTGATGATTTCGACAATCGACGCCGATAAGGAGAAGCAATGACTAAGGGAATATATGAAATTATCTACAATAAAAAAATAGCCCTTAATATATATGAAATGAAGCTTTTGGGAGACACCTGCGCCATTAAGCGTCCCGGTCAATTCATAAATATACAGCTTGACGGGTTCTATCTTCGCCGCCCCATATCCATATGCGATTATGACGAGCGCTCCATTGTAATTATTTACAAGGTCGTCGGAAAAGGAACCGAGCACATGGCAAAGCTGCAGGCGCACCAAACGTTAGATATTCTCGTGGGCCTTGGAAACGGTTATGATTCTTCAAAAAGCGGAGCTTGTCCCCTGCTAATCGGGGGCGGTGTCGGTATACCTCCTCTTTACAACCTTGCAAAAGAGCTAATATCGCAGAGTAAAAAAGTAAATGTGATTTTAGGCTTTAATTGTGGGGACGAGGTTTTTTATGAAAATGAGTATAAGAGCTTGGGGGCAAAGGTAACCGTTGCGACATACGACGGTTCTTGCGGCGTAAAGGGAACTGTTTTAGATGCGCTTAAAAGCGTGGATTCGTTCACATATTTTTACGCCTGCGGACCCGAGCCGATGCTCAAGGCCGTATATACCGCTTGCGCTGCCGACGGGCAGCTGAGCTTTGAGGAGCGAATGGGCTGCGGCTTCGGCGCTTGCATGGGGTGTAGCTGTGAAACAAAGTACGGCAGCAAAAGGATTTGTAAAGACGGACCTGTATTGACAAAGGAGGAAATAATATGGTGAACACCGGCGTAACACTTTGCGGCATAGAGCTTTCAAATCCTGTTATCCCCGCCAGCGGTACCTTCGGGTTCGGTTACGAATATGCCGAGCTTTACGATATTAATATACTCGGGTCGTTTTCCTTCAAAGGAACTACTAAGCATCCCCGATTCGGAAATCCTACTCCGAGGATAGCCGAATGTACCGAGGGCATGATAAATTCGGTAGGTCTGCAAAATCCGGGCATAGACAATGTCATTTCACAAGAGCTTCCCAAGCTTAAGAGATATTTCAATAAGCCCGTAATTGCAAATATAAGCGGTTTTTCCATTGAGGAGTATGTTTATTGCTGTGAGAGAATTGACAAGGAGCGGCAAATAGGAATAATCGAGTTAAACGTGAGCTGTCCCAATGTTCATAATGGCGGAATGAGCTTCGGGACAACCGAAGCGAGCGTATTTGAGGTAACAAATGCAGTCAAAAAAGTTACAAGTAAGCCTGTAATCGTAAAACTCAGTCCAAATGTGACAGATATAGCTGCGATTGCAAAAGCCTGCCGGGCAGGCGGAGCTGACGGAATAAGTCTTATCAATACTCTTTTGGGAATGAAAATTGACCTTAAGACAAGAAAGCCCGTAATCGCCAATAAGATGGGCGGTTTTTCGGGACCCGCCATATTCCCCGTGGCGG
>MWBL01000074.1 GCA_002069015.1 Firmicutes bacterium ADurb.Bin300
GGCGGATATGTTTTTGATTTCACCGCTTCCCAAGATTTCCGCCGATACGGAAAGCAGTAGTACGTTGGTAGCTAATAAAGCTACAAGCAATACAGATATCATTTTTTTTAACATTAAACCCTCTCCCTTTCGCTGAAAACAGCATTTTTATAAATATCCTCCGCGGATGAGTCCGTGAACAAATTGAAGGCTCAAAATGTTCAAACATATTAATGTTAGCTTTATTTTCTATTAATGTCAAGTATTAACAGTAAATTCTTTCCATTTTTTTAAAAATAAACGAAAAGAACCACCCTGTTAAAGGGTGGTCCGCTCATTTTACGTTTTTACTTCAGAGATAAGCTTCTAATTCCGGCTGATAGCTATTTCCTGCCCTTAAAAAGGTCAAGAATATCAACTATATCGTCATCGTCGTTTCCGAAGCCCGCACCGGAATCGTCGCTGTTACTGCTGATATCTTCTTCAATAACAGGCTTTTTGGCAAGTCCGTTGACATCTGTGCCGAAGCCCGTTGCAATAACGGTAACAACCATTTCATCGTCAAGCTTTTCGTCAAACGCAACACCGAAGATGATGTTCGCATCCTTGTCTGCGGCATCCGAAATAATCTTTGCGGCGACGTCAACGTCGTCAAGAGTAATGTCGGGTGAGGATGTAATACTGATAATAACACCCTTTGCGCCCTGAATAGTGGTTTCGAGAAGCGGACTTGAGATTGCGGAGTTTGCGGCAACCTCTGCCTTTTCCTTACCTGAGCCGCGACCTACACCCATATGTGCGTGACCCGCATCCTTCATAACGGCTGTAACATCCGCAAAATCAAGGTTAATAAGTCCGGGAATTTTAATTAATTCGGAAATACTCTTAACGCCTTGACGAAGAACGTCATCGGCAATTTCAAACGCGTTTGAGAAAGTAATTTTTTGGTCTGAAACAAGTTTAAGCCGCTCGTTCGGAATAACTACAAGACTGTCAACATGCTGAGCAAGCTCTGCTATACCCTCTTCTGCAAGCTGCATACGAAGCCTTCCCTCAAAAGCAAAGGGCTTTGTAACAATTCCGACGGTAAGAACTCCTCTTTCTTTTGCTATTTGTGCGATTGCCGGAGCGGCACCCGTGCCTGTACCGCCACCCATTCCGGCAGTTACGAATACCATGTTCGCACCGTTGAGCGCATCAATAATCACATCACGGCTTTCTTCTGCTGCCTTTGCCCCGACATCCGGACGCGCACCCGCCCCTCTACCGCCGGTTACTTTTTCACCTATCTGAATTTTATGCGTTGCCTGTGAATATACAAGCACCTGCTTGTCCGTATTGATAGCAATAAATTCGACACCCTGCAGACCGCTTCTAACCATACGGTTAACAGCGTTACCGCCGCCGCCGCCGACACCGATTACTTTGATTTGAGTTGCATCCTCAAACTCGTTAGAAATCTCAAACGCCATTGCCAATCCTCCTAAGTTTTTAGAAAAAGTACATCTCTCATAATAACAGCTATCCAATACTACCATATATTTTTTTCAATTTCAACAATTTTGGAAATTTCTTTGCTGTTTTTCAAAAAAACGTGTAAATTGTTGCATTTTACGGATATTATGGAGCGTCGGTCTGTGCTTTTGCGGATTCCTTGTGAGTGGTCGGCGGTGTTGTCCTTTCGACCTTTCCCTCTCTGAAATATGCATAGGGGTCTATTGTTAAGTCGAGTGTTCCTTTAACCGAGGCGTTCCTTTGTTCTTCATTCCTTAGAGCCTCCACTGCCCTGAGCATTTTCTTTTCAAAGTTTACAAGACTTCCCGCCTTAAGCATAATTCTGTCATCATACATAAGGGTAACGGCGGAAATATCGGCAATATCAAGGGAGGTTATTTTTTCAATGTTAGCTTCCTTAACCGCACTTAAAATACGCGTTATGTTTTGGAGGGTTTCTGCACTCTCAAATTCTACCGTGCGGCAAAGCGTTGCCCCGGTAGGACAAGCTCCCGTAATATAGGCAACGCCTTCTCTCAATACGGTGGCGTTCGTACTTAGTACCTTCCCTTTTTCGTCAATTAGTATATATCCTTCTTGACAATCGAAAGCGGCATACTCCCTTGTACTTGTACACTCTATAACAAGCGTTGACGGGAGCTTCCTCTTGATATTCGCTTCGCCGACATAAGGGAGGTTATCCGCAATTCTTTTCGCGCTGCCGCTTGTGTTAATGAGAAACAGATTATCTCCTATGTTAATTTGCGCCGCCTTTATTATATCCGCTTCCCCGTAAACAGCCGAGCCCGTCACCTCTATTTGCCCTATATTAAAGAAAACCGTAAGCGACAGTCCGATTGCAACCGCTATAAAGCAAAGAAGCAAAACCGTATAAAGCACAAGCCTGATATGCTTTTGCCTGCGCTTTCTTTTTCGGCTGCTTATATGCCTTATTTCGTCTCGTGACAACTGAACCGCGCTTTTCGCCGTTTGTTTTTTACCGCTGCTCGCTGTTATTTGCCCCTGTCTGTTTTTCGTCTTCCTTTTCATGAGCTTCCTCCGTGCGGACGATTGACGCCCCTAAACTAGTTAGAGTCTCGTCAAAATTTTCATATCCTCTGTCCAAATGATTTATTTTGCCGACAACCGTTGTTCCCTTAGCACAAAGTCCCGCAAGCACAAGAGCACATGAGCCTCTTAAATCGGTGGAAATAACATTTGCCCCGGAAAGACAAGGTATTCCCTCTACAACCGCTACACGCCCCTCGGTTTTTATATGCGCCCCCATTTTAAGCAGCTCGGGAACATGTTTAAAACGGCACTCGAATATGTTTTCAACTATAACGGTAGTTCCGTCGGCAATACAGGCAAGTGTCGTGAAAATCGCTTGTAAATCCGTAGGAAAGCCCGGATACGGCTGAGTGCTTATTTTATCCGCTTTTTTCAGTCTTGCGGGCGCTGTAATTCTGATTTCACGGCTGCCCACCTTTAAGTCGCACCCCATTTCATCAAGTATGGGGAAGACTCCGCCTAAATGAGCGGGGATTACGCTTTTTAGAAGCATCTCTCCGCGTGTCACGGCTGTGGCACAAAGATATGTTGCGCACACTATTCTGTCCGGTATTACATTATGAGACGCCCCGTGAAGGCTCTTTACCCCTTCAATATTAATTATCCCGGAGCTGCAATGAATTTTAGCTCCACAGGCATTAAGGAAATCCGCAAGGTCTGTTACTTCGGGCTCCCTGGCTGCGTTTAGTATAGTCGTCGTACCCTCTGCCGTTGCGGCTGCGAGAATTATATTTTCCGTCGCTCCCACGCTTGGAAAGCTAAGAGTAACAGCGGTTCCTTTAAGTCCCTCATTGCATTTACAGTCGAGTATACCGTGCTCCTCATTTATTTCAACCCCGAATTTTTTAATGGCCGAAAGATGAAGATCTATAGGTCTAAGTCCGATATCACAGCCTCCGGGAGTCGAAATAACCGCCCGCCCGCTCCTGCCGAGAATTGCTCCGAGGAATATGATGGATGAGCGCATCTCATGCATTAGCTCTTCTGGAATTTCATAACCCGATGCGTTTCGGCTGTCAACAACAATAGTATTTTGCTCAAAAACGACATCACAGCCCAAGCTTTTGAGAATATTGATTGTTCCTTCTATATCGGATAGCTTCGGGCAGTTATGTATTTCACACTTTCCTCTAACTAGAAAACACGCCGCTAAAATCGGTAAAGCGCTGTTTTTACTTCCTTGACATTCTATTTCTCCATTTAATACTCTTCCGCCGTTGATGGTCAGCAACGCCACAAAAAATCACACCCTTCGAGTATGAAAAAGCACTTTTCTGCTCTCATACTATGCAAAAGGCGCTTGTGCTGTTACTTTTCGGGAAGGGCGAGCTGAGCAATAATATTATAAATAATTTCCTTGGAATCGGTTATTGCCGATTTCTTTGCGTTTTCACCTATTTTTTCTAACCGCTCACGATTTTTAAGCAACCCGTCTACTTCCCCTATCAGCCTTTCGCCTGTTAAATCCTTTTCTTCAATCAGGATTGCAGCGTCATTTTTTGCAAGCGACAGGGCGTTATAATATTGATGATTTTCGGTAACATTCGGCGACGGTACAAGTATTGACGCTTTCCCCAGCGCCTGTATTTCCGTTAGAGTCGACGCTCCAGCTCGGCATATAACCAGGTCGGCGGCACTTAGAACCCTTGCCATGTCGTCTATATATTCTCTGATATGTATGTTCCCTGCGTTTTGTATATCTACGCCTCTTTCTTCTAATTTTTTAGGAAACCACAACCCGTTTTGCCCCATTGAATGAATAAATACACAGCTTTGGTCCTTATATTTACAGGCGATAAGCTCAATCATAGCTTTGTTTATTGCTTCAGCGCCAAGCGAACCCCCCATTGACAAAATGATATGTTTGTCCTCCCGTATTCCAAGCTCTGCTCTTGAAAAATCTCTGTCGGCTTCCAAAATTTCTAATCGGATCGGCAATCCCGTAATAATCGGCGGGTTTTTGCAGTTCATTCTTTCTGCTGCATCGCCAACGGTAAGCATAACCTTGTCCGCCATTTTTGCAAGGGCTTTGTTGGCAACTCCGGGATACGCATTCTGCTCATGAATAGCCGTTTTTATGCCCATTTTTGCGGCTGTCCTGATAACCGGTCCGCTGACATAACCGCCAAAGCCCACTGCGACATCGGGGTTAAACCTCTCAATGATTTTTCTTGCCTGAAACGAGGCGGTAAACATCCTGAATGCCGTGCGAACATTTTCTTTTATATCCCGCGGAGAAAAGCCTCTCTTAAACCCGCTAATACCGATAGTCGCAAAATCAAAGCCCGCTGCCGGAACAAGCTTTGCCTCCATTTTTTCCTTAGTTCCGACAAAAAGAATAGCGCACTCGGGATCACGCGCCTTAATTTCTCCGGCTACCGACAAGGCGGGATTTATGTGACCGCCCGTACCTCCTGCCGCAAAAATTACTCTCATGATACTTTTCCCCTCCTTCTTTCCGGCTTTGCATTTTCCTTATTTGAAGTAATTTTTCCCATACGCGAAAACCTTGAAACCGATAAAATGACACCCATTTCGGCAAGCAAGATGAGAAGTGACGTACCGCCGGAGCTGAAGAACGGAAGTCCTATACCCGTATTCGGAATCGTATCCGTAACGACGGCTACATTCAATATTACCTGAAGTCCAACCTGAAAAACCATACCCATTGCAAGTAGCGCGCCGAATTTGTCTTTTGCGTAAATACCTATTGTAATGCCCCGCCAAACCAACAGGGCGAAAAGTATAAGAATTATCGTTGAGCCGATAAAGCCCAATTCCTCACTGACAATAGAAAAAATGAAGTCGTTTTGCGGTTCGGATACATAAAGGTGCTTTTGCATGGAATTACCTAATCCCGCGCCTAACAGACCTCCTGAGCCTATGGCAAAAAGAGATTGATTTATCTGCCATCTTGCGCCGAGCGGCTCATAATCTTTTTCAAGCCACGCGACAATTCTTTCTCCTGCGTATTCTTTAAGTAAGTCAGGCTTCATAACAAAAAGAGCTACTGCCAAAGCAGCCGCGACACCGCCAAATATGAACCAGCTCCTTTTGAATTCTCCCAGCCAAAGCATCACGACGCCTATGGCAATCATGAGAATCATACCTGAAATATGGTCCTCAAGAGCTACTAACCCTGAGGTAATGAGTATACTGCTGCCGTAGAAAACAGTACTTGCAAAGGAAGCGCTTATTTTCAGCTTTCCGTTAGTAGCGTCCATTATGCTTTTTGCTAAGGGTGAAGCGCTCAGACCTTTTCCCGTTATCTTGTTATGATCCTTATCCAGACCCCTGGCACAATACATGATAAGCATCATCTTCGCAACCTCGGAGGGCTGAAATGTTATCCCTATCACGGGAATAAGTATCCACCTCTTAAAGCCCGGCATAACCTCCGGCAGGAACAAAACAAGCACTAAAAGCAGAAGCGATACTCCGTAGCCGATTACAGCCGCCGATTTGAAAAACCTGTAATCCACTTTTGATATAAAGAGCATCACCGCTATACCTAAAGCGGCAAAAATCAACTGCCTGACAAAGAAATATGTGCTGCTGCCTTTATCATAATATGCATAGGTATAGCTTGCGGAAAAGAGCATAATAAGTCCTATTGTCAATATTGTAAGCACGAGTATGAGAAACGGAATATCCATTTCTCTTGTCGTAAATAAGCGCCCTAAACCGATTTTTTGCTTCTTTCCCACTGTTATTCCTCCAAAGAGTTTTTAATAATTATTAACTCGGATTTCCATAATATACTAATAGTATACCTATTATGCAGCCAATAATATTAATAAGCGTGAAAACTTTTACTATTTTCGTCTCCTTCCAGCCGCTCATTTCAAAATGATGATGGATGGGGGCCATCTTAAAAACGCGCTTTCCGTGAGTCAGTTTGTAATAGACAATCTGGATAATATCCGACAGAAATTCTACAACATATATAAGACCTATCGGCAGGATAAGAAGCGGACAGTCAACAGCATAAGCGAAAGCGACAACCATTCCCCCCAAAAACATGGCGCCCGTATCGCCCATTATGACTTTTGCGGGGTACCTGTTCCATATAAGATAACCTGCGCACCCTCCCGCAAGAGCGGCGGCAAGCAGACTTACTTCGAAATATTCCCTTAAAGCAGCCGTTACCACAAAGCCTATTGCCGCCGAAAGAGTTACCGACCCGCAAAGCCCGTCTATTCCGTCGGTGAAGTTTACGGCATTAGTAGTGCAGTATATGACGAATACACCGAAAAACCAAAACATAATACCCATATCGAAATTGCCGAAAAACGGTATAAACATATAATCGGCGCCCACGGCATAAAGAGAGCCCAGGTAGCCTAAAGTCACGAGAATTTGAAGGAAGGTTTTTTGCTTAATGGTAAGACCGAGATTTCGCTTTTTTACGACCTTTATATAATCGTCTGCAAAACCGATAACGGTAAAGCCGAGCACCATTAGGAGTCCGCCCCATATTTTTACATTAATTTCAGAGAGTTTTAACGAATTGGTTATGTCCCCTCCGATTTGCCTAAAGGCAAATAACGAGGGTACAAAAGCGGTGATGGTACCGATTATAAACAAAATACCGCCCATCGTTGGTGTTCCTTCTTTTTTCTTGTGCCATTTTGGTCCTATATCTAGTATAGTCTGCCCGTATTTGAGTTTGTGAAGAAACGGTATCACTATATAACCCAAACCAAACGCAATTATGAAGCCTAAAACAGCCGCTACGGTCAAGCAAACATAAAAAATCATATATTATCTCTTCCTTCCTTTTCGTCAAAAAGTGCGCTGTATATAGAACTAATAACATCTTCAAGCTTCATTGAGCGGCTCGCCTTAAAGAGTACCGCGTCACCCTCTTTAAGTGTTTGGCAAAGTCGTTTTGTTAATTCCTGTTTTGATGTGAAGCTTTCTGATTTACCGCAACCCATTTTTTTTGCCTCTAATGCGGTTTGTTTTGATTTTTCCCCAAGCGTAAACAGAATGTCTGCGCTCTTAGCTGCCAATTCTCCGGATTTTCTGTGTGCACTGTCACTGTGAGCTCCAAGCTCAAGCATATCTCCCAGAACGGCAATTCTTCTGTTGCATTCAACTTGCCCAAGTATTCCTAGAGCGGCTGCTACGCTGTCGGGATTTGCATTATAGCAGTCCTCCAAGAATATGAAGCCGTGCTTTTTGACTATTTTTTGCCGTCTGCCTTCAACCTTA
>MWBL01000075.1 GCA_002069015.1 Firmicutes bacterium ADurb.Bin300
GGGGAAACCGAACGGGGCGGGGAACGCAAAATAATATCCGCGCTGGACGCCGTTGATTCTCTCCCTTTTACTTTAACCTTTTCCGGGCTCGGCTCCTTTGGCAATTTGTATTGGATGGGAATTAATAAATGCCGCGAGCTTGACGATATTTACGGAAAGCTTTGCCACGAACTTGCCAATAAAGGCTTCCCGGCAGAAAAACGAGAGTTTACGCCCCATATAACACTTGTAAGACAGTTCGTCTCCCCGCCCGGATTTAATAAGATAAATTTCGCATCCCAAACTCCGGTGATTACTCAGAAGGTCGAGAAAATATCCCTTATGAGGAGCGAAAGGAAATACGGATCTCTTGTTTATACCGAAATCTATGAAAAAAGCCTTAGAGCTTAAATTTAAGCCTTATTTATAAATATCCCCGATGCGGTTATACGCATCGGGCGTTTTAATTTTATTTTGTAGAGCAAATTTTTGCGGCTTTTCTGAGCATTTGAGCTTTATCTGTTTTTTCCCATGAGACGCCCAAATCCTCCCTGCCCATATGACCGTAAGAAGCGAGCGCTTTATATTGCGGCTTTCTCAGGTCAAGCGCCTCGATTATTGCCGCGGGTCTTAAATCAAAGCATTCCGTAACAATTTTCTCAAGCTTTTCATCGGGAATTATGCCTGTTTTGAAAGTGTCAATCATTACGGAAACGGGATGGGCAACTCCTATGGCATAGGCTATTTGAACCTCGCACTTATCGGCAAGCTTAGCCGCAACAATGTTTTTTGCTACATAACGTGCCGCATAAGTAGCGCTTCTGTCAACCTTGGTGGGGTCCTTTCCCGAAAAAGAGCCGCCTCCGTGACGCGAGTATCCGCCATAAGTGTCAACGATGATTTTTCTCCCTGTAAGTCCGCTGTCCCCTGCGGGTCCTCCCAAGACAAACCTGCCTGTCGGGTTAACGAAAATTTTAGTGGCGTTATCAAGAAGAGTCGCAGGAATTACGGGCTTAATAACGTGTTCGATTACACCGTTTCGGATTTCCTCTAAGGTCACATGCGGGCTGTGCTGTGTTGAAATGATAACAGTATCAACCCTTACGGGCTTATCGTCGTCGTATTCAACCGTAACTTGTGATTTTCCGTCGGGGCGAAGATATGGCAGCGTTCCGTCTTTTCTGACATCGGCAAGCTGCTTTGAGAGCCTGTGGGCTAAGGAGATAGGCAAGGGCATAAGCTCTGCTGTTTCATTGCAGGCATAACCGAACATCATACCCTGGTCACCTGCACCGTGAAGGCTGTAGCTGTCCCCGTCGCCGTTTTTCATCTCAAGGGACTTGCTAACTCCCATATCTATATCCGCGGATTGCTCATCAATAGAAGTTATTACCGCACAAGTGTTCCCGTCAAAGCCGTATTCGGGCTTGTCAAATCCTATACCGCAAACAACCTCGCGTGCTGTTTTGGGAATATCTACATAGCAATCGGTTGAAATTTCACCTATTATAGCTACCATTCCCGTTGTGCAAAAGGTCTCGCACGCTACACGTGCGTTTTTATCGTTCTTAAGAATAGCGTCAAGGATGGCATCCGATATTTGGTCGCATATTTTGTCCGGGTGTCCTTCGGTGACTGATTCCGATGTAAAAAGATGCTTAGACATATTTTTTTCTCCAAACTTTTATAATTGTTTTAAAAACAAGCCGCTTTATCGCCTCAAGTGAAGGCTGATTTTTATGCTCATGGTTATCCCTGACAAATACAACTATTACTTTTATTGTAATAAATATAAGTCCGAAAATACCTTTTGTCAAGAGTAAGACAAATGGAATACCGGTTTTGTGATTATTAACAAGATTTTGTAATATAAATGAATTATCTCATAAAAAGGGGCGTTTATGATTTGTTAGAATACCTTTTTGTCCTGTATTCGGACCCAAACAGAAAAATAACTCTTAAAGCACGGCTTGACCATGGAAATCTGATTACAAGCTTTACAGGTCCCGATTTAGAGGAGAAATCAGATTCTTGCCCCCTAAAGGACAAGGCTTGTGAAAGATGGCTAAGGTCTTTGGAGGATATAAAAATAGAAAAATGGCGCTCGAATTATTGTGCAAACTCGGCTTTACGGGACGTTGAGCGCTGGTCTGTCGACTACAAGCGCGAGGGTAAACACTGCCGTCATATTAAATGTGTCGGGTCTTATCCGGAAAATTGGAGCTCTTTTTTAGGACTGATTAATACGCTTTCGGAAATTACGGATTCAGGCAGACTTGATAAGGTTGAGTTTTATTATCAAAATCGAATTAAGGGAGAAAAGCTTATGCGCTTGGATGCTTTTTTAAACTCGGTTTATTTAGACTGCTTTGAAAAACTTGCCCTCGACAGGCAATCCGAAAAGATTATATACACGCAATCAATACCGGACGAACTATCTACAAGTAACGAGTACTTCCTTAAAGGCGCCGCAGCAGAAATTCTTGACAGCTGCAAAGGCTGTTTTGCCGGATTTACCGGCAGTGAACAAGCAGAAATACCGCGGGGTACACCCAAATTGACAGCTAAACTTTATTATCGCAATAAGCCTGCCGAAACATTTTCCGTGATGTACAACAGACGGGACTTACCCGAGAACTGGAGTGAGCTGATTGATATGATTTACAGCTGCATTTCCTATTATCTTACTTCAGGAGAGCTTTTTGACCGGAAGCTTTACGGCACAGGCGTTAAAGAGGGTGAATATATTTTCTGTTCGGTAAAATTCGAAACGCAGGGAGAAAGTCACTATTACCTTACAAATGACGATACTATTAAAGTAGCGGACAGAGTTCTGGTCATGTCAGACACGGAAAACACATTGAGAATTGCAACAATAACTAAAATTGAATACTTTTCTCTTACCGATGCTCCTTCTCCTCCCGATAAAACAAAAATAATTGTCAGAAGGATAAGACCTGATGAAAAGCCGAAGTTTTATTGTCCTTTTTGTTCAGGGGAGGTGGACTTAAACGAATGTCTTAAAATATCAAGGTCGGCTAAGGGCATAAACCTTGATGTCGATATTCCCGATTGGGTAAAACAGGAGCTCTTACGAAAAAAGAATGTCTGTATGGAATGCGAAAACCATCCGAAATTTGAACCATAGAAGACTTGTATTTTTTGTTTATATATGGTATATTTTAAATAATAGTTCTCTTATTACATAGAAACGGATTTGATTTATTATTTTAAAGGACTGTAAATTCAATGAAAAGATTTTTAAGTGCAGCTGTTGCTTTTGTTATTCTTTTTTGCACGATTTCGGGTGAAGCTTTTGCCCTTGTGCCGGAGGACGTCACGGAGCTTCCCGTCGTTATCGTCCCGGGATACAGCGCAAGTCAAATGTATTATACAGCTGAGGACGGATCTTCTGAACATGTCTGGGGCGTTGTGATGAGTGACATAGTCACCGAGCTTCTGTCAAGAATTGCAGACGTGGGAAGAGGGCTTCGTGACCTTGTTTGGGGTAACCCCGAAAGCATCGCCAAGACTGTGGGAGAGGGATTTATCAAACTTTACGGGAAGTTAGCCTGCAATGACGACGGCTCAAGCATGTACAACCTTTCCCTTTACTACTCTTCTGCCGAGGAGACAAACAGTGCGGTGCTTATGGAAAAGCATCCGGACGGCAACTTCCGCCATGAGATCGAGATAATGAGTGAAGTGGCTCAATATGTCGGCAACGATATGATTTTTAATTTTAACTGCGATTTCAGAATGAGCGCCGTCGATTGTGCCATCGCTCTTGACACATATATCGAGGATGTTCTCAGCTATACGGGTGCTCAAAAGGTCAATATCATCGCAATAAGCCACGGGGGTCAGGTAACAGCCACTTACCTTTCATTATACGGCTACAAAAAGCAGGTTAATAATGCCGTTCTCAATGTCCCCGCAATAGGCGGCGCAGGCTTGGCTTATGATGTTTTGAAGGGCGACTTTGACTTTGATGAAAAAACGCTCCTTCAGTTCGTTGAATACGGCTTAATAAACGAAACCGATTATAACTGGCTCGTTGAGGCAGAAAGACTGGGTTTCCTTGATGCGGTACTAAATGAGCTTCAACCTTATGTCTTAGAGATTTTGGGTAATTGGGAAAGCATCTGGGATTTTATCCCCTTGCAGTATTATGAAGAAATGAAGGCACAACACCTTGATCCGGTTGAAAATGCCGCCCTAATAGCTTCGAGCGATTTTTTCCACTACTCGGTTATGCCTATGTTCAATACAAGTCTGCAAAGCTGCAATGAAGAGTATGATATGCACGTTTCAATCATCGCTGGCACCGATATTCCGATAGTCACCGGTCTTAAAGAAAATTCCGACGGTATTATTACGACAGCTTCTTCAACCGGGGCTCTTGTCGCCCCTTACTCAAAGCGTTTCTCTGATGGCTATACGGCTATAAACTGCGATAACAGCTATGTTTCCCCCGCCATGACGGTAGATGCCTCAACAGCCTATCTTCCCGAAACCACCTGGTTTGTTGAGGGACTGTTTCACGGCATGGAATTTAAGGATAGCTATTCAGCGTCACTCCTTTTGATTTTACTTTTAACAGACGAGATACAAGATGTATATTCCAATGCCGATTTCCCGCGTTTCCACGCAACAACTAATGCCGCCTTGTCGGTATTTGCACAGTTTAACAACAGCGTCGAGGGCTACGTTAGCTCAGGCGATACCTCTTTAATAATCACAAATCTTTCAAAAGAATATTCTATGAAAGTAATTGCCGTTACCTGCAACGGAATGGACATTGTATTTAATTTGAGCGGCATAAAAGACCTAAGCGTCGGCGAGAGCGTTTGCGTTCCGTTTAGCGGAAATGTCCCTGCAGTGAGCAAAAGCTACTGCAATATAACGATTACTTATATACTGAGCGGCACCCCGACCTTCTTAAACGAAAGAAAGCTAAACTTTACGATTGATAACGGCGAAGCTCCTTGCTATGAACTCGGGGAACCATATACAGACTTAAACGAGTCTTATATCGGGTATATTCCGGATGATTTGAATGTAGCTTTTCAAGATTTAGGCATTCTGCGTTCAATGTCGATATTATTGAATGTTATTACCTATTTGATTAAATCACTCTCACTTTTCACTGTTCAGTAAATCTTTTACGATAAGACCAATTAAAAAACTGCCCCGAGTTAAATTATCGGGGCAGTTTTTGATTTTCCGAAACGGTCAACGCCAGAGCATCCAAAGCAAAACATAGCCTGAAACAACGGCTGTCAAGGTAAAGGGAACGCTGATTTTCATAAACTCCATGACACCTACCTCGTGCCCCTCCCTGCGCAGAATACCTATTCCCGCTATGTTTGCGGAGGCTCCTATGGGCGTAATATTGCCGCCTAAGGTAGCGCCGATAAGCAGTCCGAAATATAAAAGGGACGGGTCAATACCCATAGTTGCGGCGATAGAGGTAGTTACAGGCAGCATAGTGGCAACATAAGGAATATTATCTATAACAGCGGAAATAAGAACCGACGCCCACACGAGCAGGGTATACATTACCAACAGGTTGTCCCGGCTGGCTTTAACGAAAGCGTTGCCGATGTCCTCGATAAGTCCCGCCTCTTTTATTCCTCCGATAATAACAAACAATCCTGCAAGCAAAAGTATTGTTGTAAAATCAATTTCCTTAAAAGCAACGGCAAAGGTATCAAAATTCTTTGTTTTTATGTATTTGCGAATTAAACCGATAATCATTAAGCCTATGCAGATTAAACCGTTTGTCACTGCGGGTTTACTTTGAATGAAGGAGGCTATTATTAGAAGAACAATGATTCCCGCAAGCAGTACCGTCGGGAAATAATCAGTAACCCTTGTCCTTTCCATAGAACTTATAGGCTGCTTAAACCTCTTAAACAAAACCAGCAAAATAAACACCGTTAGTATTGCACTTATTTCAACAACCCAAAAAAGTCCCGGCTTTCCTTCGAACCAAAAGAAATCCACAAAGTTCATCTCGGCCTCTCCTGCAAGAAGTATAGAGGTTGTATCGCCCACTAAGGTTGCGGCTCCCTGTAGGTTGGAGGAAATCGAAATTGCAATGATACACGGTACGGGTGAAATGTTCAGCTTTTTGGATATTGTTAAGGCTACCGGGGCAATCATTAGAACCGTTGCCACATTATCTATGAATGCCGAAACAATCCCTGCAAATAAAGCTAACGCAATCATCGTCCACTTTACATTAGGTGACTTTTCAATAATATAATCAGCCATTTTTGAAGGCATTTTAGATTCTATAAAAAGTGAGACGACGCCCATAGTACCGGCTATCATCATAATTACGTTCCAGTCTATTGCGGTAAACACATTAACCTGTGCCAAAACTCCGGTTGCGCCGAGAATAACAAATATACACGCCGAAGCAATTGCTATATGCGCTCTTTTTTTAGGGAATGCCAGCAAACTTATATATGTTGCAATAAACAATGCTGCTGCTAATATTTTCATTTTTTCCTCCTGTAGTCCTATCGCTTTACCTCGAAAAAACGCAAAGCAGGTAGTTTTTTATCGAAACAGACAACAGGAAGTATTTTACCATAACGGTTTATTTAAAGCAATATTTTATTGATTTTTAATATTTCGGTTTCCCGGAAAGAAACGGAATCTTTAAGTACCTTAAATAAATATTTATCTTAATCTAAGCTTCAAGATATTTTAAGGTAGACTTCTTTTTAAGCGCCATAATTATGGGCGGAATTAAGATTATTTGCAATACAATACCGGGAACACAGCCCATAAAGGCTCCCGCCAAAAATGCCGATATGGTAAAAGCTCCGCCTTGTATTCCCGTAATCGTAAACATCGCCAAGCCCCAAATAATACGACCTGCTATCATGGCAAGAAGGAGTTCAAGGTATATAAAGGCATTCTTTTTTGGAAAACTCTTAAAAAGTATCCCGCTGACTAAGCCGTATACCGCAAGCTCAAAGGCCATTGCAGCTCCTGTTGGCATAAGCGTCGGCATACTGAAAAGCAAAAAACGCAAGGGCGGAGAAACAAGACCTATTGCCGCTCCCCACGCCGGACCGCAAATAAAGCCGCAAAGAATAACGGGTAGATGCATCGGGCAAAGCATTTTACCTATCTGCGGTATTTGTCCTGTCAAAAACGGAAGTACAAGTGCGAGAGCGAGAAACAAACCCGAAAAAGTAAGACGCAAAACAACATTTTTTTTCATAAACATAACACTTCTCTTTCAAATACAAAAGGTGCCGCTTCTTTTCTAAGAAGACGACACCTTCAAGGTATCAAAAATTAAATGATAGTTATTTTACCGGACTGCTGTCCTTTGCCGCTTGTGCTGAGCAATATTATTATAATAGATGCTCACTGCTTTGTCAAGCCGTCAGCCCGAAAGCGCCGACAGCTTTTTAATCACATCATCAAGAAGCTCTCCCATCGTCTGGTTGCCGATTCCCGCAACAAGATTGTTACATCTGTTTGTGGGTATCAGAATTTTAAACGCATCGCTTTGACCGACTGCCGCCGCCATCTTAGGCGAAATTTCACCTACAAGCGAATCGGCAATGACTATCCCTACAGAGCCGATTATTACATCCGCCTTGCGGCTTGCCGCCAAAACGGCATTTTCGCCTGTGGCAGCGTATTTGGCTCCTCCTTTAATCATTGTGGAGGTGGCAACGCTGTTAGTCCCTACGGCGGTTATAATATAATCCGGAAAAGCGGCTGATATT